>CAZETM010000055.1:0-19365 GCA_964514885.1 uncultured Polyangium sp.
TGGCGCTCGTGAACGTGCGTGCTGCCATGCCTGCACTGCTGGCGAAAAAGGATTTGTTGGCTCAGCATTTGCCCAAAGTCGACGCGGCATTGCTGCTGGGCTTGCCGCAAATCGCGCTGGCGAACGAATACGCAGCGCTTCGGGCCGAATTGGCGCAACCGGCCGAGAAGCTCATGCGGGAGAAGCTCGCGGACGGATGGCGACTTCGTAGTTTGCTGCTCGATACGGCGCGCGTACTTGCATCCGTGGGGCTCATCCCGGGCGCGGAGGTCGAGGCCATTGCGGACGGTCGAGGCCAGCGGGACATGGCTCGCGATTGTTTGGCGCTCGCGGACCTGTTCCGGAATTACGAGGCTGCCATTGCCGGTAAACACGCCATTGAAACGACGCAAGTGAACGATGCAGCGGCCGTGGGTACGTGGCTTGCCGAGAATCTACGCACGATGAATGCTCCTCCCGAGAAGGCTCCTGCGCCAACAGCCGAAATCGAGATCAGGGATCGGCTGGGAACGCTTTTGGTCCAGCAATACCAGATACTCGAGGCGGTCATTCATTACTTCTACGGGAAGCATTGGGAGAAGGAGATTCCGTCGTTGCAATCACGCGTCGTGAAACGCGAGCCGAAAGACGCCGGGACGAGTCAGCAGTAGTCGTGCTAGTTGCTCATTGCCTCTGACTCACGCGTTCGGCGCTTCGTCCAGCTCACCCGCTCGCCATTTCTGCAAAGAAACCGCCACCGCATTTTCTGCCATGACGCGTTCCTCCGGAGATAGGACGCTCGTGAAAGTATTGGTGTCCGGCGCATCTTCGCGTTGGCCTTCCAGCCATGGCTTTGCGTAACGCGCCAGCATTCGCGGAAGCACTTCGGTTTGTTGCCTCGCGTGCGCCGATTTGTCCGTCACCTGGCTCGAATAGCTGTACACGTGCAGCGCTCCGTCGTGTTCGCCTCCAGGATCAATCGCTGGCGTCAAGGTGAAGTTTGTCGCGGCACGCAATATCGTTACGGTTGCGCTATATCGTTGTCCTGCGGGAAGGTGCGTCTCGACATACGTATTTTGCGTGCATGTGGCAACGAATAAACGATTTCCAAGTCGAGCCCGGTTGGCGTAGTTTCGCCATACGTCAATTTGCCAATCCGCCGGCGGAAGGCTGGCATGTGTCCCGTCAATGGCCAGAACGCCTGCAACATCGTGCCCCGCCAGAAGCTCACGCCGCACGGCTTTGCACCCCGCCGAATAACCCACCAAGATCACCTCCGAAACGTCCGCCCCCGTTTTGCCCGTGACGTACGATATCGTGGACGATAATGGATCGCCCATTGCATCGTCATAAGCAGCAATCGCCGGCGTTTTGCCCAATGCCTCCCGTAGCTCGAGATCCAATGGCGATCCTACGAGGTACAGAATCACGAGCGGCCTGGGATTTCCTTCTCCTGGTTGTACCAATCGAAGCGACATTGGGTCCTCCTGCGCCCTTCACGCGGGCGATGATTCGGCACCGTAGCATCGACGGTCTCACGAGCTGGGTTTCATCCTTGCTCGGACCCTGGCATGATTCGACAAATGTTTGCTTTCTTCAAGGAACGACGTCGCAAAGCCGTTCTGCAGCAGCCCTTTCCGCCCGAGTGGCAAACGATCCTCGCCGAAAATGTACCGTATTTCGAGTGTTTGCCGGCTGATGACCAGGACAAACTCCGCGATCTCGTCCAAATCTTCCTCGACGAAAAACGCTTCGAAGGATGTGGCGGGCTCGATATCGACGACGAAATTCGCGTCTCTGTCGCCGCGCAAGCTTGCATTCTGTTGCTCCATCGCGAAGCCGACATCTATCCGGATCTCGAAAGCATTCTCGTGTATCCGAGCACGTACATCGATAGACGACCGCGTACGGTCGATGGAGGAATCGTCATCGAAGAGCCTGAAGCACGCCTGGGGGAATCGTGGAGTCGTGGCGTCGTCGTGCTCGCGTGGGACGCCGTTCTTCATGGGGCATCCGATGTGCGCGATGGCAAGAACGTCGTCTTTCACGAGTTTGCACATCAACTCGACACCGAAGATGGTGCAGCCGACGGAGCTCCCGTACTTGAACGGCGTGCTGCGTATGGCCCGTGGGCTCGTGTGCTTGGTGCTGCCTACGAAGGGCTCGTGCGTGACGACGAAGACGGAAACAGGACGGTCATCGACACGTACGGCGCGAAGAATCCGGCTGAATTTTTCGCAGTCGTGACGGAGAGTTTCTTCGAGCGGCCCAGGGCTTTGCGCGCCAAACATCCTGCGCTTTACGAACAGATGCGTCTGTTTTACCAACAGGATCCCGCTGCTCTCGCTCGACCAGTACGATGAGCCTCTGAGACTCTTTTCCCCCTCTCCAACTGCGCGTCACCTTGTGACGCGCAGTTGGAGAGGGCGTGAGGGACGTGCTACGAGAAGCCACCCCGTTAACCCCACGCTCGAGTTCTTTTTTCCAAACGTATGTCCGGACAATCCCCCGCTCGCCAAACCGCACTGCTCCTCGCTGTTCAGCTTTCTACCGTTTCCGACGAAGATCACGCGGCGGATCTCGCCGAGCTCGAGCGTCTCGTGAACACGCTGGGCTACGACGTCGTCGGTAAGATTTCGCAACGTCGAGCCAAAGTCTCCAAGGGTGCCGTGCTCGGTCGCGGCAAGCTGTACGAGTTGGCCAAGATCACCGACGGGCCTGGGCCTCCGGGCATGCGTTATCGCAAGCCGGGAACGAACAAGCGCGACGATGAAGAAGACACGTCCGAGGATGAAGCACCGGAGAGTGTCGAAGATGATTTCGATGACGCCGAAGCGAGCGACGAGGATCGGGGCATTCCGAAGCCGAACATCGTCGTTGTCGATCACGATCTGACGCCGAGTCAGTTGCGAAATCTCGAGAAGTGCACGGGCTTGACGGTGATGGATCGGGCGGGCGTGATCATCGAGATTTTTCATCGTCATGCGCGCAGTCGTGAAGCTCGTCTCGAGGTGGAGATTGCGCGTCTCAACTATGTCGCGCCACGTCTTCGTGAGACGGGTGGCTCGAGCGAACGGCAGCACCTTCGTGGCTCGGGCGAGACGCAACTCGATCTCGATCGGCGCAAGATTCGCGATCGGATTGCCGAGCTACGCAAGGAGATCGAGGCGATTGCTCGCGAGCAAGCGAACCGCCGTGCGTTGCGAAAAGACGCGCGTCGCGTGGCGCTCGTGGGTTACACGAACGCGGGCAAGTCATCGCTGATGCGTGCGCTGACGGGCAGCGAGGTGCTCGTCGAAGACAAGCTGTTCGCGACGCTCGATACGACGGTTCGTGCGATGCATCCTGAGGTCAAACCGCGCATTTTGGTGTCGGACACCGTGGGCTTCATCAAGAAGCTTCCGCACGACTTGGTGGCATCTTTTCGCTCGACGCTCGACGAAGCGCTCGAGGCGTCGCTGCTGCTTTACGTGGCGGATGCGTCGGATCCGACGTTTCGCAGTCAGCTTGAAGTGACGCGTTCGACGGTTGGAGACATCGGTGCAGTCGAGGTGCCGAGCAAGCTCGTGCTGAACAAGATCGACCGCGTAGACGAGCAAGAACGAGTTCTTCTTGCGCGCGAGTTCCCGGATGCGATTGTTTTGAGCGCCAAGGATTCCGACGACGTGTCGAGGCTGCGACAAACCATCATCGACCTCTTCGAGGCGCGGATGGAGTCGGCCGAGTTGGTCGTGCCGTACGCGAAGCAAGCGTTGGTGCACGAGGTGTACGAGAGTGCTCGAGTGTTATCGGAGACGTATGACGAAGTTGGAGCGCATTTGTCCGTGCTTGCCGAGCCTGCGGTGCTTGCGCGACTACGAACGCTGGTTGGGAAATGACGGGCTTTGCACGGGGCACCATTTCGGCCGTCCTAGAAGCTGCCTTTCGTGACGCGCGTGGTGTAAAACCGATGCCCTGGTGACGATCGAGGCGGACGAAGTCGATGTACCCGTAGACTCTTTCGGGGCGTTTCCCGACGGTGAGCCGCACCTTGTCGGCGACGACGATGTGCAAACGCTCGTCATCGTTGGCAATGGGATGATGAGCTATCGGCTTTGCCAGAAGCTCGTCCAGCACGGCGTCCAGATGCACTCGCGCATCGTCGTTTTCGGCGAGGAGCGCTTTCCTGCGTACGATCGGGTGCACTTGACCGACATCTTTGCCGGTCGTCCTGCCGAGACTTTGATTTTGGCCGAGGAGGATTGGTACAAGGAGAACGGGATCGAGCTGTTCCTGGACGATCCTGTGGTCTACGTCGACCGCGAGCAAAGCTTTGTCGAGAGTGCGAATGGGGAACGCGTTCCGTACAACCGTCTCGTTTTTGCGACGGGCTCCGAGCCGTTTGTCCCGCCGATCGAGGGTTTGCGTGTCAAGGACGCGGAAGGAAACGAGAAGCTACAAAAGCGCGTGTTCGTCTATCGCACGTTCGAGGATGTTTACAGCATCGAACAGCAGGTCGAGGGGACGACGCGGGCGGTGATCATTGGTGGTGGCCTATTGGGTCTCGAAGCGGCAAAGGCCGTTTATGACCTTGGTCGCCGAATGCAGGATATTCAGGTCGAGGTTGTGGAGGCGTCGCCGCGGCTGATGCCCAGGCAGCTTGACGAGGGCGCTGCGTCGCTGCTCAAGGAGAAGATCGAGCAGCTTGGAGTGCGCGTGCACGTGAGCAAGAAGATTGCTCGGGTGGCGTACGAAGAGGACGCCGATCGGCTGGTGGTGCATTTCGACGACGATCGCGCGGTGCGGCCGGAAGACAAAATGATTTCCGCGGATATGGTCGTCGTTTCGACTGGTATTCGACCGCGTTCGGAGCTGGCACGGGCAGCGGGGCTCCAATTGGCGCCGAATGGCGGAATCATCGTCGATGATCAATTGCGCACGTCCGATGAGCAGATTTATGCCATTGGTGAATGCGCGACCCACAACGGCACGACTTATGGTCTCGTCGCGCCAGGGTATCAAATGGTGGATGTGCTCGTCGCGAATCTCATGGGCGAGAATGCGCGATTCACGGGCGCGGATCAATCGGCAAAACTGAAGCTTCTCGGCGTCACCGTGGCGGCATTGGGCGAATACGATGGCGACACCAAGCCATTGTCGTCGGCATTGCGGTATACGACGGGCGGTGTGTATCGCAAGCTGGTGACCAGACAAGGTCGATTGATTGGTGCGGTCACGGTAGGAGATTGGGACAATCTCGATCGTATTCGTGAAGCGCTTCTTTCGCCGGCGCCGATGTCGTTTTGGGACATGCGTCGATTTCGATCTACGGGGAATTTGTTTCCTCGTGAAGAATCGAAGAAAGTCACCGAATGGTCGGACGATGCGATCGTGTGTGGATGCGTGCGCGTGACGCGTGGCCAGCTTGGACTGGCGATTGCTGCGGGAGCGACGACGGTTGCGGAATTGTCGAAAAGAACCAGCGCAGGAACGGTATGCGGCTCGTGTAAGTCGCTTATGGCTGAGCTGTGTGGCGAAGACGAGCTGGAGAGTTTGCAGATTGCATTGCCTCCGGCAACGATTGCATTTCGTGGTGGAGCGCCGGTCAGTGTGCGTGGCCAGACTTTGCCGCGTCAAACCAAATCGCTCCCGATCATCAAACGCAGTGGTGGCTCGTCCGCGCCTGTTTCCGTTCGGCGCCCGGGAATGCCTGCGCCGCCGCCCGCCGTAACGGGATTCGGGAACATGGTCATGCCGGGACAAACTCCGGCAGGGCCTTATCGAACGCGGCCCGAGATTGATTTGGGCGAGCCATCGATACAAGCGATCGATGAATCGATTGACGGCTTGTTCAGCTCGGCACGGACGACTGTAGCCGAATCGGATGATTTGGAGAATTTCGGGCCGGCTTCGCGTCGTACGGGTCGTAAACGCCCGTCGGGCGTGGCGCGTGCGCCTTCTGCGCCGGACGGGATCGAGGCCATTCGGCGGAGTTTGCCCCCACTTTCGCCGGACGAAGAGGTCGAGGTTGGTTTGTCCTCTGATCGTGCACCGGCACTGTTGGAGGAAGGTGGAGTTCTTTCGGCCAATTTGCGCGTAATGCCTTTGCCCATGCCGCCAGAATTCGAGAGCAATGTATTTAGCGAAAGCGAGCCTCTCGAAGACAGCGACGACGAATACGATACCGAAGCAGAAGCCGCATTCAATGCGCTCGATGGCCCGTACGAAACGGAGCACAACCAGGGGCTCGTGCATGCGCGGCGAAGCTGGGTGCCTGTGCAGCCGCGGCGCAGCATGCGTCCTGCGGGTCAAGCCTCTTCCGAAGCGACGGAGCCGCTCATGCCGGGTGGGCGCAAGGAGCCGGTGGCGCCGGAACCGGGGTACCGTGGGCTCATGTATGCATCGATTGCGGCAATGGGTTTGTCCGCAATAGCGATGTTCATGAAGCCGATTCCCGTGCCGGCGACGAGCGGCGTGCGTTTCGGTGTGGGTCGATTGTTTACCGATCATGCGTTTCAGCAGGCCACGGGGTATCTGCTCGTATTGCTGTCCATTTTCAGTTTGGTCTTGTCGTTGCGTAAACGTTGGAAACGTTTCCAATTTTTCGATGTGCCATTCTTTCGCGCGATTCACGTCGTCATGGGCGTGGCGACGCTCGTGGTGCTTGGTATGCACACGAGCTTGCATCTCGGCCAGAAGCTCAATTTCGTTTTGGCGATTGATTTCTTGGCCGTATGTATTCTTGGTGCCGTGGCGGGAATCGTTACTGCGGTATCGCATCGCTGGGGCGCAACGGAGGCGCGCGATCGCCGGCTCTTGTCGACTCGGGGGCACTTGATTGCATTCTGGGCACTTCCTGTGCTCATCGCGCTGCACGTGTTTCAAGTGTATTATTATTGAAAATCGCTGGCGGTGATTTTTTCTCACGTTGCCACTGATAGGAGGAGCTTATGAGATCGAGGGCTACGCGGACGTCTTGGTTTGTCGCTAGTATGCTATTCGCAGCGGCGTTGCCGGTCGCATCGCAAGGGTGTACCGGCGAGCCAAATGGCACCGGCGCAGGCGGCAGGGGAACTGGCGGAGCCGGTGGAATGGGGCAGGGCGGTGAGGGCGGCTCATTCGTCGTCGGTCCTGGCTCAGGTGTGGGAGGTTTTACCGGTACATGCGATCCCGTTTGCGATCCAGCGACGCACCTGTGCTCGCACGGCGTGTGTGTACCGGTCGCTGGCTGCACGAACGACGCGCAATGCAAAAACGACACGTATTGCGACCAGGCCACGAAGCAATGCCTTCCTTGGGAAGGCACGATGCCCGGCAATGACCCGAGCTGCATCAACGTGATTGCTGCGGGCATTTTCTCTCCGCGGGTCAAGTGCGAATTCGCCAAAGCGCCCGATGGCGATCCGTTCCCGAATCACGTCGACGTGCAAGGCTCGCCGGTGGTGGTGAACTTCAACAAACCCGCGGCTGCAGGTCCACCCAGCATTGCGGCGAGTTTTACGGCGACGGTCGTCGGCAATTACACCGAGGACCTCGGCGTCATTCGCGTCTTGCGCGGAACGGATTGCTCGCTCGAAGCCAACCTTGGCGGAACCGACCTCGATGCCGATGGCATTACCGATTGGACGGTTTCTTCGGCTACGCTGGCGACCGGGGACCTCGATGGTGACGACGTTGCGGAAATCGTGGCGTATGGATCCGATGGATCGACGCTGGCGTTTACCAAGAAAAACGGCACGTGGGGCTTGCTTTGGAAATCGCCTTTCCAGGCGGGCATGTTTGGTGGCCCGTGCAATGCGGCCAACAATCGATGTCCCGTGGGTTGGGCAGGACCGTCCATTCACGATCTGGACGACGACGGCAAACCCGAGATTCTGCGCGAAGGAGCCGTCCTGCGTGCTGATGGAACCGTTGCAGTCGTTGCTCCAGGGGGATATGCGAGTTATTCGGCAGGCTTGTTCTCAGTGGCCGCGAACCTCGATCAGGATCCGAACATCGAATTCACGAACGGTCAATTCATCTGGGAGTGGGCAGGTGGAGCGTGGGTGCAAGAACCTGGTTTTCCTGGCGCATCCGCTTCGGCTCCCGGTCACGTGGCCCTTGCTGATTTCGGTGCATACGGCGCGGGCGTGCCGGCTTCGAACCCTGAAATCGCTGTCGTACGTAGTAGCCTCGTAATGGTCTACGCCATTGATGGGACACTCGTGCAACCTCCCATCGCCGTTCCTGGTGCAGGTGGTGGCGGACCGCCTACGATTAGCGATTTCGATGGCGACGGTTTGCCCGAGGTGGCTGTGGCAGGACAAGCGTTCTACACCATTTACGATATCGATTGCGGAGCGGCTCCGAGGCCCGGTGGAACGTGTAACGCGGGTTCTTGTGACTTTGCGGGGACGACCTGCGCTCCTGGCAGTTACATTCTTTGGTCCCGCTCGACGCAGGATCTTTCGTCGAATGTCACGGGCTCTTCCGTATTCGATTTCGAAGCCGATGGCTCGAGCGAAGTCGTCTACGGCGATGAATGCTTCGTGCGCGTGTATGAGGGAAATACCGGCACGGTCCTCTTCAGCCAATATCGCTCGTCGTGCACGTGGTACGAAAATCCCATCATCGCCGACGTTGACGGCAACTTCCGTGCAGATCTCGTGACCCCGTCGAACAAGGCGTGTTCGCCCGATGGAACGGGTATCGTGTGTCAAACGCTGGATGCCAATGGCGTCGACCCGCAATTCCCTGGCGTTCGTTGTATGGCGGCCACTGAATGTTTGTCGGGCGTGTGCGATGCGGGGTTATGTCGCTGCACGGAAACCAAGCAATGCTGTGGAGCGAACGACGACGCGGCATGCATTGAAGAAGGCTTCAAGTGTGCACCTCCGCCGGTGGGCACGCCGGGAACGGGAAATAGCTGTCGAGCAGGACATCCGCACGGCGTTTCAGGCATTCGCGTCTATTCGGATACCAATGACAAGTGGGTCCGTTCGCGAACCATTTGGAATCAGCATCCCTACGCCGTGACGCACGTCAATGAAGACGGCACGATTCCCAAGACGAGCACGTGGATGAACAATTGGGACAATCCAGAGCTGAACAACTTCCGTCAAAACGTCCCTGGAAATGCCAATGGGAAGGCGACGGGCGATCCCACGGCGGGCGCGAGTGAGTTTTTCGCGTGCTCGGGTGCGGGCGTGGAAATGAGCGCTCCGATTTGCAATCGCGGGGCGGATCCCATCGGTGTGGGTTTGAACGTCGGGTTTTACCTTGGCGCTCAAAAGATCTGCGAGGCGAAAACCACGGAAGCGATTTTGCCGGAGGAATGCAGTCAAGTGAACTGTGTGTGGACTTCGCCGCCGCAGGTGGAGAACCAGAAAGTCGACGTGACGGTCATTCCCAATGACGATGGCGCCTATGCTGAATGCAAAGGTGGCAATAACGTGGGAACGATCTACGGCGTCTTCTGCAAGCCGCCGACGTAGCCACCACAATTCGCCGGGGGTTTGGGCGCGAGCGACCAGGTAAAACCATCCACCGTCTCGCGCTTCTTTCCCCCGGGCTGCTCCCGCTGAATCTTCTTTTTCACCTTTTTGAAGCACGGCCCGAATGCATCGTCGGGTAGGTTCGCCGCGCCCGTTGCATCGACGACCATTTGGAAAATTCGCTTGACACCGTCAATTCCCAGCTCTTTCTCGAGCGCATTCGATAATGCGGTTGCCAATGTCCCGGACGATGCAGCTTCTTCGGGCGCGTCTTTGGGCACGAGGGAGTGCAGGAGGTCTTGGAGCGATCGTTTCCCGCCACTGTTCTTGCGAATCGTCGCATCGACTTCCGCCGCAAAGAATAGCCCCCGGTCCTCGGCGTGCTCGGCTGTCGTGGGGTCCTTTTCTTGTGCGAGCTTCAAAAAAGGCGTGCGCAACCAAGGTGATGCAAAGTAGCGCTCCGAGCGCTTTGCCAATTCCAATGCAATGTCCGCAGATTTGGTCAGCCCTGTTCGGCGCATGGTGTCCAGCGCGTGATACGTGACAAACCCTTCATCATACCAGCGCGTCCCCGTCGTGAAAGGGCTCCATGCCACCCGCACGAACGCACGCGTGAGCGCCAGTTTTTCTGGCCAACCGAATTGAGCGCCATTGTCCACGACCGCGATGGCGCTTCCTCCCCATGTGCTCACATCGAAAACCGAACCCGTTTTACCCGTCGAACGCACGAACAAATCGAAATTCGATTGCGGTTTTCCTGGCGCAACCGTACGCGCCGCGAGCCACATACGGTTTGCCCACGGGCCTACCTCGACCACGTCGAACGGACCGCCTCCAATGGATACCAACCGAAATCGTGCATTGCCCTGAGATCCCGAATGAACGAACAACTCGTCCAGACGTCCCGCTGCCCAAATAGCTGCCCCGAGCGTCGCAGGAGACCCTTCGATTTCTGATTCGTCCCCGCCAAATGACGAGCTGCCGCGCGCACCTTCGCCAAGTCCCTGCAAATCCCAGCGCACGCGAATCATGTGCGTCTCGGTCGTCACCGGAAAAAGAAATAACGCCCGGCCAATTCCCAGTATGCCCTCAGCACTCACCGCTACTTCGTCCGATGCAGCATCTGCAGACGGCAATTCGAAACGGTACGAAATCGTCACCGGCCCGCGCGCTCGCCTCTCCGATCGCCATTCGGCAGGCGCCGGTTTTCCCGCCTCCGCGGTAGCTCGACGCAAAGCCAGGGAGCCTTCACTGTCGCGAGCTACCAGATCATCAATAGGCTCCGGGTTTGTCCGGACCGAATCGAGGCGCAGGACAATCGGATCCGCATCGCCAAAGTCGACCGGAGGCACGGAGAAACGCATCGCCACATCAATCGCCACGATGGCGCCCGCATCATCACGCACGGGAGCTAGACGCACATCGAGCGTACGCGGCACTAATGCATCGGTCTTCGCGGCTGCCACAGGGGGCGGAGTTGGCGCAGGTTTCTCGGCTGGAGGACAAGGCTGCTCGACAGGCACTCGAGACGTTGTGCACGCAGCGAGCAAGCACGCAGCGAGAAGCGAGACGCCTATTTGCGAAGAGCGAAAACGGGGCAGGGACAAACGCACGATGCGGCCAGGATACTGCTGCCTGATGCCGGCGTGGATCGGATTATTCGAACGACCTCTCAGGACGACGTCTGTCGAGCGCCGAGAGGAAGTAGTTCCCCTTCGCTGTTGTCTTCGACGATCCGGTCGACGCCGGGAATTCGAGCTTGCGGAAGACCGCGACCACACACGCGTCGAATTCCTTGCTCCACCAGTGGGGCGAAATCGCGAGCATGCCAGATAGCTCGACCCGTGAGACTTTCCCCGATGGCTCGATGTCGAACGTGACGTTCAAGCTGCCATGTGCGTCGACGTTCTTATCGGTTTCCTTTTGGTAACACTCGCGCACGCTCGGACGTGCATCGTCGACGATCGACTGGATGCTCTTGGCTTCCGTCGTTTCCGCGGCTGTTTGACCGACCGCGATGGCCGACGAAGGGATCGATTCCGGAGGCAGCACAGGGGCGCGACCTCGAGCGACTGCGACCGGCTCAATTGCGATCTCCGGCTGCGGCTCTGCTGTCCCGATCGCCACGTTCGATGGCTCGTGACTACTACTGAGATGCAGACCCAGGCTCGCGCCAAACAATGTTCCGACCACAAACGATATTGATACGAACCCAAACAATCGGAGTCGAGACGGTCCAGCCTTACCGGTTTTTCGGAGCCGATCACGCTCTGCTGTGGACTCGGCAAGCTCCGCCTCACGCGCCTTGAGCGATGCCTCGCTTTCTTCGAGCTTGGCTTCGAGCGTGCTTATGCGGAGTCGAGATGCTTCGAGGTCGTTGCGGTAATCCATCTCGAGCCTCGCGGTTTTTCCAGGTCGCCGTTACTTGCGCGACCCGCTTTGGGGAGTGTGTTTGGGCGGATGTGCAGGTGCTTTGCCTTTGCCTTTGGGAGCAGGTTTGATCGATGCAGGCTTGGGCACGGGCATCTTGTACGTGCGACCGATCTTGAGGTCGATCGTCTTCAAACCATTCGCCGACTGAATCGCTTCGACGGTCGTTGCGTAGTGTTTTGCCAAGTTCACGAGCGTGTCGCCGTTACGTGCCTTGTGCATCACGTAGGTTTGTCCGACGTGCGGCGGTGCGACCTTTTCACGCTTCAAGAACGCTTCGGCACGCCGGCCTAGCTGTTGAGCGATGGGACTCGAAAACCGTACATGCAAATGGTTTCCGTGCCCGCGCGCATGACGCACCAGCGGGCTCGGATGCTTGTCCCGAACTTGAAACACGCGATCGACGAACGCTTCGTCCTCACCATGAGCAAGCGCGTACTTCGCGAGTATCCGCTGAATGCCGGTGTCGATGAGCACCAAGTCCGTCTCGGTTTCCGTGACGATGACTTTGACCAGAGCCCACGTTCGTTGGAGGTCCAAGTTGTTTTCGGTTGCTCGGACAAACACCGACTTCGGCGGTGCGTGGTAATAACCGAGGTCGACATCGCGTCCGGATTGATGGCTTTTATGCGGCGAAAGATGGCCGCCCTTCTTGCTACTGATGTGCCCGATCGCGAGTGGCGGAGAGCCCGGATGCTCGGCGTAAACCTTCTCGATGCTCTTCGCGATCGCATCGATCGTTTCCTGCGTGCCCCACGCGCATGAGGGATCTTGAACGATCCACTTGTCGCTCTTGGGCATCTGCACGCCGTTGATCAATGCTCCGGCGTTGGGCGCTCCGAGCGCCAATGGCCCTACGGAAGCAGGATCTTTTTTGTAACGCGTTTCTAGCTCGGCAGCAGTCAGTTTGAGCAGTGGCGAGACGGGTGCTGCGGGACGTGCGGCGAGCACGACGGACTCACTCGGCGTAGCGTCGGAAGTCTCTTCTTCGTCGTCGTGATCGTGATCGTCGTCGAGCTCTTCGTCATCGTTTGCTTCTGCATCAGCAGCAGTCGTGTCGTTCGCTGCGGGAGTCGACTCACCGGCGACGATGATCTTCACCGCGATCGGCGGCGATTCGGCGGGTTTGTCCGCGGATGGTGATGCAGATGAAACTGCACCTACGACCTTGGGAGGAGGTGCAGCGGACGCTCCACACGCTGGAGCGATGAGCAAGACCAGCACGAGCCAGCGCCACATCAGACCCGAACTATAGCCACGGCTGCGCTCACGTTGCCACTCTTTGGCCTTTGCTCTTCTTCACAGAGAACCGGGCTGACGCTTCACATTCATGAACGATGTTTCGCTCCTGAACGAAATGCGGCGCAGGAAAAGCCGCACTGGAGAGGGAACATGTTTGGATTTTTTGTTGGCACCGCTTGTCTCATCGGCCTCGTCTACACGCTGCGTCGTGGGTCTTGTCACGGTGGTTTCGGCTACCGAAACCACGGTCGTTTCGCGGGTTGCGGTGGGTACGACGCGCACCACGGATCTTCGCAGGACCGAGAGGTCGATAGCGAACGTGGAGGTCCCTTCCGCACGCATGGTCGTGAACAGTGGCGTGGTGGCCATCCGATGGGGTTCTTCTTTTTGCGACGTTTGTTCCAGGCGCTCGATACGACGCCGGGGCAGGAAAAAGCCATCCGCGCCGCGATGGACGAGCTGTTCGACGTGATGGGCAAACATCGCAGCGAGCTGCACAAGAGCCGCGAGGACATCGCGAAAGCGATGCGCAGCTCGAGCTTCGACGCGACGACGATGGGCGATCTGTTTGCGCGGCAAGACGCAGCGATCGAAGCGATTCGTAAAGCCATGGTCGGTGCGCTCGCGAAGGTGCACGAGGTGCTCGACGAGCAGCAACGCTCGAGGCTCGCGAACATGATCGAGCGTGCTGGTGGTTGGCGCAGCGCGTGGGCGTGACGAAGGTCGTCAGGACAAACCGTTACAAAACAGTTTCAGCACCAACGATTTGAAAGAAGAACGAGGCGAGTCATGAGAAGGAAATTGGCGATCGTGCTACTCACGCTGGGAACGATCGGTGGCTACTCGGCAGGCTTTGCGAGCATGAGGTGTCACCAGCAATCACGTCGGCAGATGTTCGAGAACCACATCGCGAAGGTTTGCGTGGATGCGGCTCGAGGTAGTGAAGCGGGTGCGGGAACGGTGCGTTGAAGCGTCAAGAAACGCTTTGAGTAGCAACCATCGTTTCGGTTGAGGATCGGGTGTCCGGCGCAGGGGCGGTTTGTTGAGGCGCGGCACCCGGTCCGAACTGAGGCTTGTAACTGAGTTCCACGAGCAGCCTGTCGAAGTCTTCGATGGGCATCGTGCAGCGGCCGTATTTGTCGACGACGTCGCTGCGCACTCCCTCGAACCACGACTGCTGCGGGTCCATCGGATCGTCGTACTCGACAGTGCCCTTTTGCCGATCGATGGCGAGCACGCGGACCTTGTGTGCAGCGTGTTCGGTCGAGCCATTGGAAGCCGCGCGGCGAATCGGGCTACGAACCTTGGACAGCTCGATCGTGGCGAACACGGGCTCTCCGGCCGTCGTCGAACGTTCGATGATCTGCATGCCGTCGCGATGCAAATCGGGGAGCTTGGTGAGGTCGAGCTTGAGCAGTTTGGCGAAGCGTGCGTAGTCGTCGGAGATCGTCTTCCACGTCTCACCAGAAATGGATGCAAGTAGTCGCTCGAAAGCCTTCAAACTGAGGCCCGTTCCGGTGTTGTCCGTGCCGTTGAAGTGACCATCCTCGGCGTTGTGGTAATCGAGTTCGGGATACGCGTACTCCATGCACGCGACTTGGAAGATTCGGCTGACGGGGCTGCGGCGGAACTCGTGTTCGTCGGGAGAAAGGACCTCTTCGTCACGCTTGAGTTCGTCGCCGTTGCGGAGTTTCACGCGTCCTTCGGGAGTCAAAAGGCCGGTGAGAATTCGTGCGTATTCGACAGGATCTCGTTCAGCTACGTAGATTTCGACGCACGTTGCAGCGCAGGTGCCTTTCAAGCCCTGCGTGATGCGGCCAGGATTGGCGATGTTTCGAATGAGTTCGCCGAGAAGAATGGTTCGTCCGGGCGCCTCCTCGAACGTTTTCACCATCGACTGATCGGCAATCTCGAGCAGATAGTCGTAGAGCGAGTGGCCTGAAAAATCGGTTTGGGTGAGTAGCCCGCGGTCTGCGAGATGTTGCAGCGCTTGAACGCAGCGCTTGCGCCAGATGCCGACGATTTCCTTGTCCCGAAGCGGGTAGTTGGCGTTCACGGGAAGATCGAGTCGATCCTCGAGATTGTCGATCGCCTGTTGCGTGTCTCTCTGTTGCATCACGTGTGTGCCTCCCGCAGTGCTCGATCGCGCTCAGTGGTTTTCGCCCCTGACAACTTGCGCGATGATCGCAGATCTTGCCGTGATCGTGCGCCGACGGCAACTGCTCTCGGCACCTGGGTCACCGCGAATGATGGCGGTGAACGATTTGGCGCTAATGTGCTCAGACGTGGCCTGGGCGACCGCTATTCACCGAACGTTTCCGCTGCTCGCAAGCGTATGCGTGACGCTGTTGTCGCCGCGGGCTTTCGGTCACTCGATGCCCGGAAGCCTGACGATGCACGATCTTTGCCGCACGGCCGACGTCGTCGCGGTCGCGAGGATCTCATACGTCCCGCAGCAACCCCAAGGCACCACGGTGCTGCCTCCGGTCGATGCGGAAGTGCTCGAATTTATTCGGGAAGGTGACGCGAAGAAAGGTTCGATCCGGTTTCTGTCGCACAGACACGGCAGCGAGCAGTACGTGGTGGGCGAAGAGCTGTTGCTGTTTCTGGAGCGCACGACGTCGCCTGAAAAAGCAAAAGAAGCCCCGTACGAAACCATCGAGGCCGTTGGCGATCGTTTTGTTTTGCCCGCAGCGAGGCGCGACGTGTGGATCAACGCGGCACGCAAGTACGCCGCGCTGGGCAAAGGCCTAAAGAACGCAACCGATCCTCGCGCTTTGGGACTCGTGTCGATGGCGATGTTGTCCGGTCCCGACGTGCACTTGGCGGAGCTGGCTCTGCGCGATGTGACGCTCGCTGGGACGGCGCCGGTGCTGACCGCGGATGATCTGACGACCGTGCTGCACATCGTCGACGATGCATCGAGACCCGCGATGCTGCGTGTGGGTCTGTTGTCGGAGCTGGAGCGACGCAAGCTCGTGGTGGTCGGATCTCGTTGGGTGAAGCTGCTCGACTCAACGGCGGCGAATGAACGATCGGCTGTGATTTCAGGGGCGAAGAGCAGATGGTTTGTGCCCGAAGTAAATGCTGCACTCATCGCGATCGTTGGGCGAGACAAACCTGATGAGGCGATCGCTGCCGCGCGTGCGGTGGGCAATGAAGGCAACGAAGCTGCGGTCGATGTACTCGTTGGTGCTGCAACGAAAGAGCCCGCGGAGCTTCGGTTCGCGGTGATGAACAGCTTGCGCAGGATCAATACGGCGAAGTCCCGAGACAAACTTGCGTCGTTCGCGGCGTCTCATCCCGATGCAGAGACGCGCAAAGTCGCCGCGACCGAGATCGGGCTGCTTGCGCCCACGCCTGTAGAACCGAAAGGGAAGAAGGAAGAGCAGGTCGCAATCACCATCACGCGTTCGTCTTTCAGAACCATGTGGTTTACGATTGGCGTGATCTTGATGGCGATCGTCGTCGCGGCCGGTGCGTTGTGGGGGCGGGGGAAAAAGCCGCTGAGCTGATTGCGTTTCAAACCCTCAATGGCTTGCTCGATGGCATTTCGGTCGGTGTTTGTCGAGGTTGATTGTCTGCATCCATTATAATCGCAGGCGTTTTCTTTCGAGCACTGCGCGGCTACCCCAGGGACAGGCAAAAGCGGAGGGTTTGGTTAAAATCCAAAGCGTTGGGATTCGAGGTGGTTCGTCCGGGAATGGCCCGTCTCCATCTGTGAAATAAACGATGCCGTCCGGGAAGTGCAGGCGAAGGAATGAATCAGCAAATACTTTGCGCAAATCCGTACCGCCGCGCCCCATAACCGCGGACAGCGCTCCTGCAAAGGGATACACTCGTTGAATTTCTGCGTCACATTCGACGATGGTCATGAATGCTTGCTCATTGATGAGTCGCAAGTGCTTGGCGATTTCCTCGAGTTCGGTGATGGTCATGCTCAGCGACGTGTCAATCGCGATGATGAGCCGCGGTTTGCTCATGGCGCGTGGTGACCACGCTCGTCCCGGTACTTCCCCGAGACGCCCAGGAAATCGACGACTCGGTCGGGCAAACGTGCCCACGGGCGTGCGCTGCTGCGAAGCAAACATGGCGAGTGAGGTTTTCCAATCGACGTAATAGGTGGGCGGGCCAATCCAGGCGTCGATTTCTGCAATGAGTTTCCCCGGGTCTTTGCCGGCAAATAGACCGCGTCGGGAATCGTTTTCGTCGTCTATGTCTCCGGCTGTTTCGATGGCATGGGCGACCAATTGACGAGTTTGCTCGATGGCTCCAGGCTGACCCGTTGACTTGCGAAATTGCCGGTGATCGTCGACATTTTGGCCGCCGGGCTGATTGGCCGCCAATTTCCCACTGCGTGCGGCTTCGAGAAGTTTTTCGTAACGTTCGAGGGTGCTTTGTCCAGCTTTGAGGCCGAATCGTGCATATTTTTGCCACGTAATGGCATCGGGCAATTGTTCTTCGATATATTCGTTGGCGCTCATTTCGATCGCCAAGTCGCATAACTCGGGCTCGGCTACGTCGGCAAACTTGGGATGGCTCAAGTGACCCAGGACGACATGATGCACTTCGTGCAAAAGAACTCCGCGTAGATATTGCGGTTCGTACAGAAATGATTCTACGTTGATGTGCAGGTAAAACTTGCCCTCGTGCAGTGACACGGCCATTCGTTTGACCGAAGGATCGGCTACGGGCAGCATGTTTCCCAGGGCGGCTGCATAATAAGGATAACGCTGCGCGAAGTCGCTCTGCTTAATGAAATCGTCGAGGAACGTGCGTATTGCGTCGGCCATGGCGGGTTCACGAGGGGCGAATGGGCGTGATTCCGAGGCGTTTGCAGGTAGCGACCAAATCGAGCGCCCAGCGTTCGGGCAAATCGACGAGCAGTCCTCCGAGGCTGGCGCGCACGGGATTGCTTCGCTTCAGGTCGGCCAATTTCGGGTGGCGTTCGAGGTGCGAACAAAGCGCAGTAACGACGAGCCCGACGCGGTGTTGTTTGAATGGCTCGACGGCGAGCTGCTTGACTTTTCGTTGAGCGGCGGTGCCGATGTACCGTTCACACAATTCTTCGGGACGGATTTCGACAAGCGACGTGGCCGTGGGGTTTCGCCCGAAAGACTCGACGAGTTTTTCCCGTTGATCTCCAGGAAGATCCGCGAGCAAAACTTCGAATGCGGCGAGAGTGATGCGTCCTTCGGCCAAGAGTACACCTGCTTCTGGGCCTTCGAGAAGACGACAAAGACGCGTGGTGATTTCGTCGAGCCGATCGGTTTGTCCGGACGTTGCATACTCGCGAACGGTGCGTTGAATATCCGCGCGGCGATCGTATTCGGAAAGCAAAACGCGCACGTCGAAGGGCAGGGAAGAGGCCCAGGTCGCGCGGCTCGCGACGACGATTTCCACCCAGGAGGGCGGCAGGTATCCGCCGAGCGCATCGCGCAAAAGACCGACGTTGTCCATTTCTTGAGGCAATAAGGCGCTCAGAATATGCGATACATACGTCCACGTGCGTGGGGGAACATCATCGAGGACGCGCTCGTGCGCTTGGGCGACGGCGATGATTCCCGGATGCACGCCATTCATTTGGGCCCAGCCGAGCCAGCTCGAGCGGTCGGCTCGGACGGGCAAACTAAGGAAACGCGCTCGCAAGGCTTTGTCGAGCGGCGTGACGTGATATCCTTCGCTTTCGGGATTGATCGCAGCAAAACAGGCGTATCCCGGAGGCAATTCGTATCCGTGCAGTCGTCGCGCACTAAGGAGCTGCAGGGCTGGTTGTTGAATGTATCGTTCGGCGCGATTGAGTTCTTCGAGCATCAGAATGCCAGATCCGCCCTGTGGCAAAATATCGGGCAGGGCATACCGTGTGCGGCCGTTTTCGATCACGGGCAAACCCACGAGGTCGGGAGGCTCGAGCAGCGACAGATCTAGCACCACGTGGGCGATGCCCAGACGTTCGGCGAGCTTTTTGACGATTTCGCTTTTGCCAATGCCGGTGGAGCCTTCGAGCAGAACCGGCCGGCGCGCGCGATAGGCGAGCTCGAGCACGGCCTCCAAACGAGGACCGACGGGGATGTGGGCAGTGCGGGTTTCGGGGATGGGTGCTTTGGCCACAGGCGCTTTCGGCTAGCACGAATGGAGGATGGCGCCACGCTCTGGCATGCAGAAAAAGCATTCTACTCGATGGCTCTTGCGGCCAGGCGGGCGATTCTCTATGCTGCGCGCGAGGCCTTCATGATGACGAGCACCGAGACGTTTACGACGC
>CAZETM010000055.1:19465-25117 GCA_964514885.1 uncultured Polyangium sp.
CAACGAATTGCCGCCTTATTTGTCCGGCAACTATGCGCCCGTGCACCAAGAATTGTCGGTGCGTGATTTGCATGTCATCGGTGAGATCCCGAAGGACCTGGCGGGAACGTTCGTGCGCAATGGCTCGAATCCTCGATTTCGTCAAGAGGGACGGCATCATTGGTTCGACGGCGATGGAATGATTCACACGGTGCAATTCGAAGGCGGCCGTGCTTCGTACATGAATCGATGGGTACGCACGTCAGCATTCGTGGCTGAAGACGAAGCCGGCAAATCGCTTTGGCGAGGCGTGACGGAACGTCCCGATTTTGCAAATCCGCTTGGGCCGTTCAAAGATTCGTCGAATACCGATGTCGTGTATCACGCCGGCCATTTGCTCTCGTTATGGTGGCTCGGAGGCGCCGCGTATGTTGTTAATTTGCCGTCGCTCGAAACGTGCGGCACGGAAACGTGGCAAGGCAAAATGCCCACGGTTTCGGCGCATCCCAAAGTCGACGCCGTAACGGGCGATTTGATCCTCTTCGATTACAAGCCGTATCCGCCGTACCTTACGTACGCCGTGGTGGCGAAGTCGGGAGAATGCGTGCACACGACGACCATTGATTTGCCCGGTCCACGTCTACAACACGACATTGCCATCACGGAGAACTACACGCTCTTTTTCGACATGTCGATGATGTGGGACCCCGAGCTTTTGTCGGCTGGAAAAACCAAAGTAAAGTTCTTTCGCGACAAACCCGGTCGAATCGGTATCCTGCCGCGGCATGCGCCCGGGGCGGACATTCGCTGGTTCGAGGCGGCGCCGTTTTACATGTACCACACCATCAATGCCTGGGAAGAAGGCGATAAGGTGGTGCTCATTGGGTGCAAAATCGACGCGCCGCTCGTGGGCGATCCGGAAAACCCGGAGCGCGTGGTTCCGACCATCGGGTTTCTCCGTCTGGAGCCAACGCTTTACCGATGGGAAATGGATTTGCGCACCGGAGGCGTCAAAGAATGCCGTCTCGACGATGTGCTCACCGAATTCCCGAGGATGGACAACCGCTCCCTCGGGCGGAAATCTCGATATAGTTACAACCCGCGGATTTCTACGGCGCCAACACTCCTATTCGACGGCGTCGTCAAATACGACATCGAAACGCAATCGAGCGCGACGCACGCTTACCCCGCGGGATCGTTTGGTGGGGAAGTCATTTTCGCGCCGCGAGTTGGCTCGACGGCTGAAGATGATGGATATTTGGTGACGTTTGTCGTGGATGAAACGAGCGGTAAGAGCGAAGTGTGGGTGCTCGATGCGAAAAACGTTTCCGCCGAGCCACTGGCACGAGTGGAAATTCCGCAAAGGGTTCCGACCGGCTACCACGCGTGGTGGGTCGCCGGTCAGTAATCACCATCATTTCCCGTACATCTTGGCAAATTCAGAGGCGAGGAAGGGTGCCGTGTTATACCCGGCCGAATTCTCCTCGCCGTATTCGTCATCGTTGTCGCCATAATCCCAGGGCGCAGCGGAGTCCCATTGCGGGAGCGGAATGATGTACCCGAGGAAGTCGTTGGCGTTGTTGATGATCATCTTGATCGAGCCGTTCGGCAGCATCGATTGGATTGGTGTTTCTGCTTTGGCATCCGGGTAATCAGCTCCTTCGGGGAATTCGATGTACGAGCCGCCGCCCGGTTTTTCCAGCCAAAGCTCCGTGTATAGCTCGCCGGGAACGCCAGCAATCGCTACGGGGCCAATCTCGATGCTGTTGACTTCGGTGGCGACGACGACTTCGCCCGACGAAATGAGCGCCACGCTGATACCGGGCAATTCTTCGTCCGTGACACGTTTTCCATCCGCCCAATAAACGTCGCGTATGATGATGCGCGTAAGCACGCCCAGCGCGAGCGCTGTATTCGTCGGTTGCAACAGAAATGGGCGACGGCGAACCCCGAGCACAGGAGCGTCGTCTTTTGTCGCGCTGGCCGATTCCAAAGCCGCAATGGCTGCTTCCGCGGCGCCTTTGCCCACGTATTCAGCTCGCTCGAACGTGCCTTGTTTGCACGTTTCCATGCCCATTGCATCGGGGCATCCGACAATGCCAATGGTCGTGGTGAGGCCTCCGAGCGGGCCATTGAAGAACACGGCCGGGGCACTAGGCCACTTGGCTTCGAACGTTTCGCGAATGTAATGCGGAAAATCCGACGTCAGGAGTTGATTGCTACCACCCAACGCTTCCGGATGATTGCCCCAGATGATCACGTTGGCAATCGGCGCGCCGCTATCGTCCTGGAATTGCATCGTATTGATGTTTTGATCGATGACGATGGGTATCCGGGTGTCGTTGACGAGCTCGGGACGCTGAGCTTGCGCCACGACCATTTTTGCTTTTTTCTGCGCCGCCTTGGCTTCTTTCAACGCTTCGACGGCTTGTTTTATCGTGAAGTCCTGATAAACCGAATTGACGCCCGTCGTGCTGAGATTCGGTCCCCACTGCCCGACGGTATCTTGCGTTTCGTGCACGTGCGTGGACGCGACGAGAACGTGATCGAAATCGAGTCCCGCAGCCGCTGCTGCTTGTCGAATGGCAATCGCGTATTGCTGGAAGTAGCCGACGACGTCGAGCGAGACCATTCCGATCGAAACGTCACCTCGTTCGAAAGTCACCGCACGCGCCCAAGCGTCGTCGTGTGCGCCCGTGGCCGCGCGACCATTGCCGAATCCCGCGAGCCATACGCCGTCCCATTTTCCATTTTTATTGAGGTCTTCGTACGCCTCGCCCGTATCCCATTCGCCATTGGCATTGGCATCGGTCCAGGTTTCGATGGCCGGAGTAATGCTTTTGGCGGCGGCACCAGCCCAAAAGTCGCCCTCGGCTTTTTCGCATCCAGGCATTCCTGGACACGTCAAAATCGTCGATTTGCCTTGATCATCGGCAATCGGCGGAGGCGTTGCCGGCGCGGACGGAGCGGGCTGAGTGTCCCCGCAGCCCAGCAGGGCCAAGGGAAAGAATGACACCAAAAGCGTTGCGTGTGCTCGATTTAGAATGCGCATGTTTTATCTACCAAAGCCATCGGGGATCGAACGAGTATCGTTATGCTTGGAAAAACCTAGTCTTGCGGAAGATTACCCGCCCATCGATTCAAATACGGCGTGGGATCCATCAGGTCCCCGCGCCTCAAAAAAGGCACGCCGTCTTCACGCACTTTGCCGCCCGAAAGCACCGTCAGCGGACCCGACATGTTGCCTCGGTACAGCTCGAGATGCAGCATGTCGCTCGCGACTTGAATACCGACGAGATGCCCTACTCGAGCGATCGGTTGGCCCGCTCGAACTCGTTCGCCCACGCGCACCATCGCCGAGCGCTGAATTTCGCCATAACGGGCAATGAACGAGCCGTGATGCACTTCGAGCGCATACGTTTCGCAATAAAACGGATACGGGCCGGCAATGACGTCGCCATCCGAAACCGCATGAATCCACGTTCCAAACGCGGTGTAGAGATCACAGGCCGCGTGGGCTCTGCGCCCGCCTCCGCGCGTACATGCAAACGATCGTGGTGCGTGCGTCCAGTCCGCCGTCGGTAGCCTTGTGAGCGGAAAACATTCCGAGCCCGTAACAATGGGTGCGTCGCGTACGGATGTGCCCACATCCGTCGTGCGTCGCGCCAACAAAAGCTCCCACGTTCCAACTCCCACGATTCCGTCGTCTTCGAGGCCTTGACGACGCTGAAATGAACGCACGGCTCGATCGGTGCCCGGGCCGAAGCGCCCGTCGGGCTGCACGGCAAACCCCCAATTTTGCAGCGCGCGTTGAAGGGTTTTCACGTCGTCCCGGAGATGCGGAGACACATCGGGAAAGCCTGCCGAAATGCGAAGCGTCGCGGGCATGACGACATTCTAAACGGATTTGGACCGATGAATGCAAGAGACGCGAAAGTGTCGCGAAATAGCTGAAATGACGAATCTCGCGTTCGCCTGACCGCATTGACGCGGTGCCTACGTGGCTCGACGGATGAAAGCGCACGCGAGCACTTCTCGGGTGCTCACGACGCAAAGCGAAAAATCGGAGGCAACGATGGGACATGTGCACAAGGCAAGCGCGCTGATTCTCGGCTCGATGATTAGCTCGTTCGCAGCATCCGCCGATGCGCGAGAACCACCTCTGCGACGGATTCTGCTCACGACGAGCGGCGTGGGATACTTTGAGCACGAAGCAACCGTCACGGGCGATGCGACGTTGTCGCTGGACGTGCGTTTGGATCAAGTCAGCGATGTTCTGAAAAGCATCGTGGTTTTCGACGAGCAGGGACGGATGGGTCGGGCGAGTCTTGCAGGCCGCGAACCGCTTTCCGAAGTCTTTCGCGACTTGCCGTTTACCCTGGATGACCTCGCTTCACCTGCGTCGCTGTTGCGCGCACTGCGTGGGTCGGTCGTGCGTTTGTCCGTGCATGGGACGATGATCGAAGGGCGCATCATCACGGTGACCGAAGAGACGACGTCGCTGGGGGAAGGGCAGGGGACGATCGTTCGACATCGTATTACTTTGCTAGGCGCAACGGGCATGCGGCAAGCATTGCTGGAAGACGCCGACACGATCGAGATTGTCGATCCAAACCTGCGGGCTCAGGTGGAACAAGCGCTGGTGGCGATTGCCGAGCACGGAGCTTCGGAACGTCGAACGATCGCGATCCAAACGCTGGGACAAGGCGAACGGAAGGTGCGCATCGGTTACGTGGTGAGCGCGCCATTGTGGAAAGCGACGTATCGGTTGGTCCTTCCAAACCAAGGACACACCGCGCGGCTCGAAGGCTTTGCGGTGCTGGAGAACTTGAGCGGACACGATTGGGTGGGCGTGGATTTGGCGGTCGCTTCGGGCAACCCAGTGACGTTCAGGCAAGCGTTGTACGAAGCGTATTTCGTCACGCGTCCCGAAGTGCCGGTGGAGGTATTCGGGCGTATTTTGCCTCCGGTGGACGTGGGTGCCGTTGCTCTGGCGGATGCGTCGGAAGATGGCGCGGCGCGCCGATTTTTCCGGAGTGCACCGTTGATGGGTTTGTCCGCGGAAGAGTCGGCGAAAGTCGAGGCGCCGGCTCCTTCTGCGACGGCTACGGAAGGCGCGACTTCGGTGGTGTTTCGTTTCCCCGAGCCGATTGATCTTGCGCGTGGCGAAGCGATGCTGGCGCCGATCATTTCTCGTGAGCTGCCGGCTGAGCGGGTTTCGGTGTTTCGGCGTGATGTGGCCACAACAAACCCGATCGCTTCGGTACGGCTGATGAACGACAGCGAAACGGGTTTGCCCCCGGGAGCGCTGGCGATTTACGAGCAACAGGCTGCAGACGGTCAACTCGAGTTCGTTGGGGATGCTCGGCTCGGTGCGCTGCCTGTTGGTCAAGACAGACTTCTTGGGTATGCAGCGGATCTGGAAGTGCGTGTGGACTACGAGGATCAGTTTGCGCAGAACATCATCGGGGCGACGATCGATCGTGGGGTGCTCGTGGTTCGTCGCGTAGAACGCAGGCGAACGACGTATCGGATTGCCGGAGCGATGGATGAAGAGCGAACGGTGATCATCGAGCATCCGCGGATCGCAGGGTTTGACCTGGTGGTGGGGATCGAAGCGGGAGTGCTGGGTGATACGCCAACGCATCATCGGATCAGTCGAACGGTTGCAGC
>CAZETM010000056.1:0-24986 GCA_964514885.1 uncultured Polyangium sp.
GAACAAGGAGCCTACGCCGCCACCGCCGCCGCAACCGCCGCCGCCACCTCCGCCGCCGCCCGTGGTCAAACCACCGCCACCGCCGCCGCCACCGCCACCGCCGATGGTTGAGGCGCCGAAGCCTCCAGCGCCGCCCGTGCCGGTCGTTCCGGACAAACGCATCGCGGTGAGGCAGCACGTCAAACCGGATCAGCCGGACAATCCGAATGCCAGTCGCCTCGCGGATCAGGCGAATACGGTCACGGAAGAGACGGTTGCGCGGCTGCGATCACACGATCAAGACCACGAAAAACCCAACCCTGGAGCGGCGCGTAAGCCCGTGTCGACGGGCGAGGGGAACGACGATCATGAACGTGTCGCGCAGAGCGAAGACAAACCCGGCTCGACGAATGCCCCAGGCGAATCTGCGCGGCGTAGTGAAAGTGCCGAACATCATCAACCGGTAAAACCGCCGGCAGATCCCGTTGCTCGTGCAGCACCTCCACAACAAGCGCCCGGCAGTGGTGGCGCACCGGGAGGCGCGAGTGCCGCGGCGACTCGTGCACCAGGACAAACCCTTGGAAGTGCCGGTGGTGGTGGGCCTGCTTCGCCCGATGTGATGACGGCGGAGAGTGGTCCCGGTGGTTTCACGCTCGATCCGGTCAATCCCGGTGGTGAAGGACCGAGTCTCAGGCGACGCAAGAAAAAGTCGGGCGGATCGTACGAGAGTCCCGTGAAAGTTGGCTCGGTTGGTCTGGGCGCACCTGGCGAGCCTGGAGCACCGAACCTCAACCTCACGATGCCTGGCTTTGAAGCGACGGTTGGGAAAGACAAACTCGCGCAAGAACGAGCGGCTGATGGTGCAGCTCGGCGCAGTGCGCATCGTGGCAAGTGGGAGAAGGGCAACTTCGGAACGTACAAAGCGGCGATCGAGAACTACGAGCCGACGGTGAAAATTGGTAATCAAACGTCTTTGAATGCGGCTCAATCAGCGTTCGCGACGTACCTGAACACCATCCACAACCGTCTGCATCCGATCTTCGCGGAAGAGTTCCTGGCGTCGCTGGATCGGCTGCCGCAGGGACACACGTTCAATCAAAACCTGGTCACTCATCTCGAGATCGTGGTGAGCAAAGACGAGGGCAAGATCGTGAAGATGGGCGTGACGAAGCCGAGTGGCACGACGGCGTTCGACATCGTGGCGCTCAACTCGATCAACCGATCGTCACCGTTTGGCAAAGCGCCCGAAGCGATCGTTTCTCACGATGGACGCGTGTATCTGCACTGGGAATTTCATCGCGATCCGTACGATGCATGCAGCACGCGCAACGCGTATCCGTACATGCTTCCCGCGCCCAAGTCGGGGCCGCCGCCGATCGTTCCGGTTCCTCTGCCGACGGGTCCGGTTCCGTCCGACGAACGTCGTGGCAGCGCGCCGTTGTTACCTCTGCCCACGCCTTGATTGCACGAGAGGTGGCACGAGAGGTGGCACGAGAGGTCGCACGAGGGGACGGAGCGACGTCGAGCTGTTAGTATCCGGCTCCGCATGCGATCCATCGTTCAGCGCCATCGCATTGTCTGCATCTTGCGAGCTTCGGATCGATGAAGAAGAAACCAGACGCTGCCTCGGCACGTGCCTCTAAAGAGCCGTCGGAACCTTCTTCCGATGCATCTGCCGACAGCGCTTCGACGCTCGTGCTCGTCCGACCGATCGCCATCTTCGCGGTGCTGACCGTGATTTTCGGTCGCGCATTCGGTTCGTCTTTGCGTGGTGTCGCAGTTGGTCTGGGCAAACTCGGGGGACGTGTCGAGTTTTTTGGTTACGCTCTCACGCAGTGTTTCTTGATGCTCGCGATGGTCGTTTCGCTTGGGCTCGTGCTCGCGATGTTGCGTGCGAGCACCTCGTCGTTCGTTCGTTATGGGACCGTCATGCTGGGTGGTCTGATCACGCTCTCGACGTTGTCAGCATCGGCTACGCGACTGCCAGCTTCGTCGCTCGCAGTGAGTGGCGGTCTCGCGTGTGCGATCGCGCTTCTTGCTGCGTGGGACTCGTATCGCACGCCGTTTGCGCGTGCTGCGTCGTTCGTGCTCGGCTTCGTGGGCCTTGGTGGTCTCGCGCGAGTGGCAGCGGTTGCTCTGCTCGCACAGGAGAAAGCTCCGAACGGCTATCGCGTGTTCGCGCAAATCGCGTCGAGTGTGGGATTCGTTTTCGATGCGTTGGCGATGGTGATTGTGGTGGGGTTCGTCGCGTCGCGTAGTCGCAAGCCATCGAGTCCCGCGACGATCGTGGCGCTTGGTGCAGCGCTCGTGGCGACGCGTGTCGCGCTTGGTGGAGCGTCCGAGGATGCGAGCACGATCAGTGTGCTTTTCGGTCGCGCAGTAAGGGCGCTCGTCTCGCGTCCCGAACCATTTGGTGCTCCAACGATCGTCACGTTTTTCACGTTTGCTGCGCCTTGTTTGGCCGTGGCGGTGTTGTTTACGCCTACGCTCACGCCGGCTCTTTCAGGAGCGATCGCGCTGCTGCTTCTTGCGCATGGCGCGCCCGATGTTCCGCTGTGTGCCTTGATGATCGGGATCGCGTCGGTCGCGACGATCCTTGCAGCACGGGATCACCGAGGTATTTGGACGCAGATCAAGCGAACGGACGACGGCGACTCGGAGACTGCGCAAAGTTCACAGTCCACCGGTTGAGGGGAGTTTGCCCCGCCGCATTCGACGCAAAATTCTGACAAGGACCTTGCCCGAGACGCTCTTGGCCCCCAATGTCTCGTCGCGGACGGTTCATCACAGCCGTCCCTAGCCCATTTCCTCCCAGCTCTGTCCCGGCTTTCTCCGTGACGTCGCTTTCGCCCATACCCTTGTTGGCGCGACATGCGTCGCCGGAAGGGATGGTGTTTGGTATGGAGAGCCCGACATGGCTGTACCGGTGGATCCCGTTGGCGAGGTGCATTTGAGTTCGGATGACGTTCGTCATCTTCCGCAGGGACGTTCCATCGGAGCCACGATCTCGGATCTTGTTGCTCTGACGAAACCGCGGATCACGGTCATCGTCGTTGTGACGATGCTTGGCGGCGTGCTCGTGGCGAGCCGCTACGCGCGTTCTGTCGGTTTGCCGGAAGTCACAGGTAACTCGATCCTGCTTTCCCTTCTCGGCACGGTGCTCGTCGTGTCCGGCGCCAATGCGCTCAACATGTACTTGGAGCGCGACACCGATGGATTGATGGAGCGCACGAAGAACCGACCGCTTCCCACTGGGCGACTGTCACCAACGTTGGCCTTGTGGTTCGGTATCGCGATCTCGTTGGTCTCGCTGTTGATCCTGGGCTTCGCCGTCAACTCGACGACCACGTTGCTCGCCGCATTTGCTTTGTTCTCATACGTTCTGGTCTACACGCCGCTCAAGCGTAAGACGACGGCGGCGTTGCTCATCGGAGCTGTTCCGGGCGCAATTCCTCCGCTGCTTGGATGGACCACGATCACCAATCGGATCGATGCTCCAGGTGCGGCGCTCTTCGGCATTCTGTTCTTGTGGCAAGTGCCGCATTTCCTCGCGATCGCGCTCTTCCGCAGCAGCGATTATCAACGAGCTGGCCTCAAGGTTCTTCCTGCCGAACGAGGTGAAGAACTCACGCGTCGGCACATCGTCGGCTACCTCGTCGCGTTGATCGCAGTGTCGTTGATCGTCGTTCCGCTCGGTGTCGCGGGGCCTGTGTACTTCGTCTCGGCGCTCATTCTTGGCGCAGGTTTTCTCGGGTTCGGCGTGTGGGGTCTGCGCACTTCCGGCGGCATACGTTGGGCACGAGGCCTCTTCGGCATCTCCATTCTCTACCTACTGCTTTTGCAGATCGCGCTCGTCATCGGAGCCTGAGCGCTTCAACAACTCGAGTGCTAACGGAGCCAAATGAACGCGTCTGACGTTGGCCACTCGCTCGCTCCGGTGAACGCGCTTCTCAACGCCACGAGCGCGACGTTTCTGTTCGCGGGATGGATCGCGATTCGCTCGAAACGTATCGAGATGCATCGGCGCAGGATGCAGGCGGCCTTCATCGCGTCCGGAGTATTTCTTGTCAGCTACGTGTTCCGATTCATCCTCACCGGAACTCACCGATTCCCCGACGTCGGGTTTGTCCGGGTGCTTTACCTGATCATTCTGTCCTCGCACACGTTGCTTGCGACGGCTGTTGTTCCGTTGGCGATCGCGACGTTGTACCTCGCGCGCAAAGGTCGCTTCGAAGCGCATCGCAGGCTCGCGAGGATCACCTTTCCCATTTGGGCGTACGTGTCGGTGACGGGCATCGTCGTGTACTTGATGCTCTATCAACTCGCTCCGCGGCTTGTCGTGACGTCCTCGTCGCCTTGACGCTCTTCACTGTGGCGAATACACCTCGCGCATCGTGACCTCTGCCGCGGAACCAACGCCCACAGATCAAGCAACTCCGCCGCCTCCTGCGCGAACTCGCTCGAAGTGGTTTTGGGCGGTGTTGGCGCTCGTGTTCATCGCGATGTTTGCGACGCGGATGATCCTTGTGCGGCGCATGTCGCAACTGCCGGTAATCGTCGAGTTGCCCGCGTACACGCTGACGAACGAGCAGGGACAAACGTTTGGTGCAACAAACCTTCGCGGCAAGGTCTACATCGCGAACTTCGTGTTCACGTCGTGTCCCGTCGTGTGTCCGAAACTTTCCAAACGCATGGCCGATATCCAAGAGCGCACGAAGGATCTCGGTGATGCGCTGCATCTGGTGACAATCTCGGTCGACCCGGAAACCGACACGCCCGAGGTGCTGCGAACGTATGCGCAGAAGTACGGTGCGGATCCTGCGCGTTGGGCGTTCTTGACGGGGCCACTCACCGAGATCGAGCCGGTGGTGGTGAAGGGCTTCAAGATGATGCTCGCGAAGAAAGAAACGGCTCCCGGCATGTTCGACATCGTGCACGGTGAACGCTTCATCTTGGTTGATGGCAAGGGCTTGGTGCGTGGGTTCTACGAAGCGAGCGACGAGGGCATCGACAAGCTCGTGAACGATGCGCGAGGCATCGCGGATTAGTCGTCGCTCATTCTTCGACTACGTCGCCACACTCAGCCGCTTCATCATCTTCTGCAGGCCGAAACGCGACAGACCCAGGAGCTTCGCTGCCTGTGTTTGGTTGCCTCGAGTCCGCTCGAGCGCTTCACGTACGAGTTGCACTTCGAGAGCGTCGACCCGCGGGCGCACGTTCAGTCCTAGCTCGATGGGAACCGCGGGCGTGACGTTCGCGATCTCTGGCGACAGGTGCTCGCGATCGATCACGTCGTCACACATCACCAGCGCGCGGCGGATCTCGTTTTCGATCTGGCGCACGTTACCTGGCCACGTGAACGAGGACAGACGATCCATCGCGGCACGAGTCACACGCACGTCGGATCGATCGTACTTCGTGAGCAGGTGCTTCACGATGAGCGGCACGTCGCTCGTGCGCTCACGCAGCGGCGGCACTCTCAACACGATGATGTTCAAGCGATAGAACAAGTCCTCGCGAAACGTTCGAGCTCGAACCATCGATTCGATGTCGCGATGAGTCGCCGCGATGATGCGCACGTCGACTTTGCGAGTGCGCTCCGTACCGAGCGGACGAATGACGCCGTCTTCGAGCACACGGAGAAGCTTGGCCTGCATCGGCAAACTCATCTCGCCGACTTCATCGAGAAACAGCGTGCCGCGATCGGCTGCATCGAACAGACCCACGCGGGTTTTGTCAGCGCCTGTGAAGGCTCCCCGCACGTGACCGAACAACGTCGATTCGAGCAACGTCTCTGGGATCGCGCTGCAGTTCTCTCCGACGAACGGTTTGTCTGCACGTGGTCCGTTGAAGTGAATCGCTCGGGCGATCAGTTCTTTGCCGCTTCCGGACTCGCCGTGAATGAGCACCGGAACGTTCGACATCGTGACGCGATCGACGATCCTGAGCATGTCGCGCATCGGTTCGCTCTCGCCGATGATTGCTTCATACTTGAAACGAGTTTCTCTCGACGAACGGGTTCGTCCTAGCTCACGTTCGGCGACATCGAGAGCAGCTTCGCGTTTGGCGAGGGCCTCTTCGAGCTTTGCGGCGGCACGCTTGGCTTGGCGCGCAGCTCGGGTGAGCAACACTTGTGCACGTGCATCGGCGATCGCGAGCGCCGCGATCGAAGCGACTGCACGCGCCCACGCCAGCTCGCGAGGACCGAAGGCTCCTTTGCGCACTCGGTCGTCCAAGTACACGACACCCAGCGCTTCACCTCGCGCGATCAGAGGTACGACCAAGACGCTGCGCAGCTTAAGCGCATGCACGCTTTGATGCACCGACGGAAGCTCGCCAGCGGCATCGACGGCGACCACGGGCTCGAGCGCTTCGAGAGCTCGTTGAGCGAGCGATTGCGACAGAGCCATCTGTTCACCACGTAGATCTGCGCGTGCGAGGTTTCGTGCAGCTCGCGGGATCAGCCGTCCTTCGGGTGCGCAAAGCAGAAGCAGCCCACGCTCGACGCCCGTCCACAACACGAGCGCATCCACGACGCGATCGAGAAGCGAGCGCAGGCTCTCGCGTTCACCCAACGACACGATGAGCCGTTCCAGCTCGCGCGCTTGTTCATGATGCAGACCTTCTTGCGGTACGAGCGCAGCTTGCGACACCCACGCGAGCGAACGAATCGACGGTGCGAGATCTGCTGGTGCACGCGAGAGAAGATCACGGGCTGCGTCGCTCAACGAAGCGAGCAGACGCAGCGCAACATCACCTCGACCAAGACGTGCTGCGAGCGCGTAGCCGGCTGCAAGCGCAGGACCACGTGCAGCGATCGGCGCGCGTGCATCCGACAGTGCGACGAGTGCATTGAGCACGCGTTCGGCAATGCGAGCGTTGGGCTGTTCTGTTTCGGCGAGCTGTCCTTCAGCGCGCGCACGTAGCCAATCGAGTCGCGCACCTGGCTGCATCGCAGGCGACTCGGCCATCGTGTCGCATTCGTCGATGGTCTCCTGATTCAAGCTGCTCGATGCATGCTTGGCGAGACGCGCATCGGCGCGCAGTACATCATCCGCGCGCCCGTCACGAAGCAGCTCCCGTGCTCGCTCGGCTGCATGCCGTCCCTCTTCGGATCCTGCTGGCGATGCATCCGCGATCGCCCACAACGCATACGCTTCCGCGCGCTCATCGCGTCCTTCACGCGCTCTAGCGATCGCTTCCTTGGCGATTCGAATCGCATCGTGACGAGCGCCCGCGGTTTCATACGCAGCGGCGATCGCGAGCAGTGCTCGTGCAGCAAGTGCGGGACGTCCGAGATGTTCCCAAAGTAGTGCAGCTCGACGTCCGGTCGCCAATGCTGCCGCGAGATCTCCAACGTCGACGGCCGCTGCGGCTTCGCCTGTCCGGTACGTAGCTTCTTCGATCACCGCACCCGCTCGAGCAGCGTGATCCACGGCGATGGCGAACGCGCGTTGTGCCGCGAGCGAATCGATCCCGTGCTCGACGTAACCACGCAACGCCGACAAGCGCGCTCGCTGTTCATCGTTGCGCGCGATCGCTTCACCGCGACGGATCGCAGCCATCGCACGATCGGTCTGCCCACGTTCAGAAGCGATGAGCGCTGCGACTTCTTGTGCAGCGCTGCAGCTTGCTCCGGCGATCAGCAACTCGGCTTCCTCCAAGCGACGCTGGTCGTACGCAAGTCGTGCCAAGACAGCGCGCGCCGCGTGGTCCTGGTCATTCTGCTTCACGACTGCGGTGGCGATCTCTCGGGCAGCATCGATGTCACCTGCCCGGCGAAGGATCTCGGCAGCAAGAGCATCGGCTCCTTCAGCTCCGAGTGCTCGTGCACGTAGGACCAGCGCGCGTGCTCGCCCGATCTCACCTGAACGTCGCAATGCATCCGCAGCAGCGAGCATCAACGCAGCAGGCGCTTCTCGATGCAGCTCCACTTGTTGGATCGCGAATGGATCCGGCGGAACGCAACACAACGCGAGCGCGAGTTCCGCGACGTCAGCCATCTCGAGCCGCTCCGCAACACATCGCGCAGCAGCTCGCGTTCGGTGCTCTTTGCCGAGCACCGCAGCTTCGACATCCGCAAACGTCCACGCTCCGGGAGGCACGGTTCGCGCCAGTTGTTCGAGCGCTGAGCCGAGCGTTTCTTCAGCCGCCGTTGCAAGCGAAGCGATGGGCCACGCGATCGCCGCACTACCCACGAGTGCCGTGAGCCAACGTGCGAGGCCATCTGGATCCAGCGGTCCAAGCTCGAAACGCGGTGCTTCATGTGCAGTCGCGTCTGCGCCGCTGCGAATGGCACGTGCGCGGTGCAAACATTCGATCGCCTCGCTCAGCCAACGAGCGGTGCCTGTGCCCGCCGATGCTTCGAGTGAAATCTCATCCCGCCGAACAGCGAGGTACGTTGCGCGAACACGCCGAGCATCTCGCTCTGCGCGTTCGTCTTCAGTGCTGATCGTTTGAGCACCAATGGAAACGCGAGCAGTTTCCGCAACCCACAAAGCTGTCGGTCTGGCTCCGGGATTCTTCGTCAGCAGCGCAGCGCAGATCGTGTCGAAGGGAGCGGGTAAGTGAACCGTTCGTGCACCAACGATCGGAACGTTTGCGTTTGCGACGGTTTCGTCGACGAGCTCGGTTACCACGATGCCGAGAGCCACGAGATCTCGCGCGCGACCATCACCGAGATCTGCGTCACCCGAGGCGAGGTAACGCGGGGTCGCTCCTTCGATCGCGGTCTCGAACGCGCGACACGAAAGACCGAGATCGATCACATGCGCACGACCGTGTTCGTCGACGATGATGTTCTCGGGTTTCAGATCTCCGTGCGCGAGTCCGACGGCATGCAAATCAGCCAACGCTTCAGCGATGTCGCGCGTGATCTGAAGTGCGCATCCAAGCCTGTCGGTCGTTGGATCCTGCATCCACGTGCGTAGACTTCGTCCCTCGATCCACAGCAGCGCTACGAATGCACTGCCGTCGAGCGTTCCGGCATCGACGAGTTCGGGCAGGCGAGGGGAGAGTGCGAGCAAAGCGTGAGTTGCTTCGCGCGCGAGAGCTTCGCGAGTCGCGTCACTGCGTGCGATTTTGAGGGCGACGAGCGTGCCGGAAGAGGTTCTGGCTTTCCAAACCTCCGCAGCTCCGCCTTGTCCTGCGGGCCCGATTCGTTCGAAGGTGGGGGCTGACAACTGGGGTGGCGCTCGTCCGCTGTCCATCGAACATCGAGATGAGCACTGTCCCGCAGAGTGTCAACGGAGGTGACGTATCGTCGTCAGATCCCGCCACACATCGGCCCGCCGCCTGCCTCGATGTCTACCCCGGGGTAGCAGATGTTCTCGGGCCCCTTCGCGTGCATCTGCGCAACGAATGCCGCGAGCGACGCCGTGTCGATGCACGTCGCCGTGTACGTCGCTCCCCATGCCGATGCTGCGATCGGCGTATCGAGTTCTGGATCCTCGGTGATGATGAGTCGCGTCTTGGGCCCACTGCCTTGCGTCACACACAGCGGATCTCCCGTCGCTTCATCGAAGACCTTCTCGAGCGCAGCAACGACTTCGGGACACTCGCCTTCGCATCGATAAGCCAACACGACCGCTCCGTGCTCCATGCTGTGCACGTACATCTCGCGAGGAACGACCTGCGTGTACTTCTTGAACGCGGCCCACTTGCCCCAGTGATTCCCTCCGCTCGGAGGGTTTGTCTCGTACGTAACTGGCGTGCAATCGTCCAGGTGTTGCGCCGCTTCAATCGGGATGTTCGTCGTCTTCACCACGCGACATTCGGTTTGTCCGGGCAGTGGTGGAGCGTTCGGAGTGAGCACCTCGGTGGTGGTTGGCCCTGTCGGTCCGATCGGCGCTTCTTCTCCGCATCCCGTAAGCGAGACGCACGCGAGCAAGAGCCCGGCGTGAACGAAAGACGGCAGCACACCGCGATGAATTTGCATGCGTCTATCGTATCACCGGCGATGTGCAGACGACTGCTTCAGGGGCAAACAGGCGTTTGCGCGCCGGTGGTAATCCACGCGCTGAGCGCATCCACGCCGGGGTCCGGGATGGCCGAGAACTCATAGGGCGGCATGGGCAAACCGACGACGACGGACGCTCGAAGCCTGTCGATCTCACCTGGAGCGAGACCCGCTGCAGCACTCGACCGCTCGTACATCGGGCTGACGAGCATCTTGTAGAGCAGGTAGCTATTGCCGGGGTTGCCGGGATCGACATGCGGCATGGCACGACCGAAGCGACGCGGTTTCGCATCGGGCTCGTCGGCCTCTCCGCCGGTCTGCGTCTGATTCGCAACGCGACCGATCATCGCACTGAGTCGCTCAGGACCACTCAAGTCGAGACCCATGACGGCAGCGCCCGCTTCGAGTCGGCCGTGACAGAAGCCGCATCCGTTCACGAGACTCTTGCTGATGGCGCACTTGCTCTTGCAGGCATCGTCCATGCATTCAGCGACGCACGCGCTCGCGACACAGAACAATTCTTCCGAAGCTGAACGTTTACCGGCTTCTTCAAACGGTGGATCGACCGGCCCACCGGGGTTTGTCACCGCCGTCGTGAATTGCAGCCGGATGTTTTGCGGTAGCGACGCTCCGTCGAAGGCACTGAATCCAAACGGCGAATCCTTCGTGGGAGCAAAGACCGTGAGCCAGTACTTCGTGTCGGGCGTGAGTGGGTCCGCCATCAGCGGCAAACGATAGGTTACAGTTCGACGAACCGGATCGTAGGCAGGCTCGAGGAAAATGCTCTTCGTGCACTCGTTGATCGTCGGCACCGGATCGGCGCTTGGTTGCAGACAGATCGCCTGACGAATGGCGTCTCCTGGGAGCAAGAAGCGATCGAAGCGCAGACGCAGCGATGACGTCACATGCACAGGATCGCTCGAGCCCAGGGCAGGATTGGCAGGCGTGAGCGTGACGGTGGTCGGGTTCCCCATGGCATCGACGCCGGTCAGCGTGACGTCGACGAGTTTCAGCGGCGGCGCGTCGATCGCCTGGTATTCAGGCGATCCGACGTCGCATCCGGTGAGAAAGATGGAGGTGAGAAGGAGCGTGAAGAGGGCACTTTTCAGGGCTGATGAGTGCATCGCAGGGCGCGACGACATCGGCCTCGTGCCAGTTAGCTTTCCGAATAGATATCGAGCTGTTCGGTGACCACGTCTACGCTGATTCCGGCCTGGATTTGCTCCCTCAGGCAGTCCGCCAGCGTTACGAGCATGTCGTTCAGAGTCTTCTCGTCGTGCAGCTTCGCCAGAAGTCTGCGAGATTCGCGGCCATCGTCCTCCAAAAGGCACTTGCGTACAGCCTCGAGCGTCACGTCGCCGTTGAAGTCGAGGATGAGGTTGTCGAGCAGGTACTGGGTCAGTTCCTTCACGCCCGTTCTCCTTGACGCATAGGGCCTCCCAAAGCGAGTTGGCACATGGTCGACCTTGGCTATACTCGTCGCCAGAAGGATTGGGCAAGGAATATGTCGGCTTCCACCACGGGCTTAACGGAAGAGGTAGGCGGCTAGCTTTCATTGGCAAGCCCCGATCGAGGCGTCGTTCGACTGGTGGCACACGAGGCAAGGACGGGGGTTTCTCGCGAATGCAGTGCGGCACTTGTCCCTGAATCCAAGGGGATGCGGGTTGACGCCGTGGCCGCCCGAGAGGCCTTTCGTAGCGTGGCAAGTCGCACAGTCTCGTTCGGTGTGACACGAGACGCACGCGTTGAGATTTCGCATCGCCTCCCACGCGTGATGTGTCGGTCCGCGCGGTCCGGTGGTGAATTCGTTCGGCGGCGGATGAAATCGCCTGCCGGCCAATCGATTGCCCTCGGCCGTGTCGCGCGCGACGCCGACGCGACGATGACAATCAGCGCAAAACGTCTGCAGTTGATGACAACTCACGCAACGCGGATTGTCCTGACGAGCGCTCTGCGCATGCATCGACATCCAGTCGTTCGGATGCACCTTGCGCGGACGTACACGTCCGTCGTGACAATCCGTGCACTCGTTCTCCGTGTGGCACTTGGCGCAGAACGCGCTGTCGTTCGCAGCCACGGCCTTGTGACGCTCGATGAAGTCCGCCGTGTGCGCCGCGTTGTGCATCCACTGCGGAGGCACCAGTTTGCCCGTGGCGAAGCTCGTGATCATGCGCCCGTCCGTCTGCGCCGTGTGACACACGACGCACTCGCCCTTCGCTTGTCCCTGCGCCGCGCCGCTCATGTTGTGACACCCGAAGCACCCCGCCATACGCGGTAGTTGAGCGCGTGTTGCAAGCTCCAGCTCGCCAACCTGACCGTGGCACTGACCGCACTGAATGTTGCGCGCTACGTGCTTCTTGTGCGTGAACACAAGGTTCGCGTTCGGAAGAACCATCCGCGCGACCGAGCCATCCGCGCCCGCCTTGTCACCCATGTGGCAGTACACGCACTGGCCGTTCGCGTCGGTCCCAGCTTTGACGTTCTTGAGGTCCGAGTGATCGACGTCATGACACCCGTCGCACTTCGAAGCCTTAGGCATGAGCCGGTCAGAAACCTTGTGGCTGTTCGCGACGTCGTGACACGAGGTGCAGTCCTGCTTCTCGTCTTTGACGTGCTTCTTGTGATTGAACCGGATGGTGATCGTTTGAGGTGGAAAGACTTCCTCGCTCGGCATCGGCGTCGCCGCTGACCCCGGAGGCATGAACGCGAGCGGAACTTCCGCATCGTTCGGCATCGGGTAACGGCCGCTTTGATAACCACCCGGCGGCGGAGGAGGCGGCGTGGGAGCTGTCTCCGCAGGCGCTTCGCTCGTCGACGGAGAAGCTTCTTCAGCCGATGCATTCGGGCCCAAGAGACCCAGAAACATCGCCGAGAAACACGCCAGAACAACACACCATCCAGGAGGTGAACGCGTGTCCGTTCGAGCGCTCCGAGGCTGTCGTGATCGCGGTGAGTTCATCATCCACCAAGCCTCAGGTTGACAATCGCCAACATACGGAAGCGCTGCCCAACCAGCCGATTCATGTCGTGCTCCCACTCGACGCGAACATCCGCCTGCTTCACAGGACGTACGCCCGCCCCGAGGACGTATCCAAACGACGTCGCACCACGATCTGGTCGCTGCGGATCGTTCCAGTCGTAAACACTCACGCGCCCGAGAGTCAGAAACCGCCCGCCAGCGAATCGCTTCTCGCCGTTGAGGTCTGCACCTGCCCGATGGCCTCGCGAGCCCGCCTGAACCATGCCGCGCAGACCCAGATCACCCGTGCCGAAACGATAACGACCCGAGACGTTCGCGGTCGCATCGACAACCGTTGCGGTGCCGCGATTCTTTTCATCTCGAATGAATGGCTGCGCCGAGGCGGGATCGATTTCTTGATCGCCGCTGCAGTTCCCCGACGCCAAACATTCTTCAACACCAAACGTGTCGGCATCGCCTTCCGTTTGCCACAGACGAACACCGCCTTGAGCCGAGAAGTCGAACTTGGCCGTAGGTGCGGAAGAGATGCGCGCGGTGATCGACGTCTGCGGACTACGCGTGAACCAGTTGAAGATCGAATCCGCATCGAACGTCGGCACGAAGTAGTCGATGTCGGCTCCCACCGTCGTACGCGAACCGAGATACGCCTCGATGCCGCCGTAATACGAAGCGATGATCTGGCTGTAGAGGTCGTACGTGAAGCCGCCCTTGATCGCGCCCAGCGAACTCTTGTTCACGTCGAGCGAATAGCCGAGGCGATCTTGTGAAATGCGCGTGCCGCTCGCCGTCCGATACCCACCGAGAACATCGGGGAACTGCTGCGTGACCGACGTGCCGGTGTTGTAGACACGACGGTAAGAAAAGCGTCCGTGGATCCAGCTCGGACCGTTTGTCTCGACGTTGAATCCAAACGCCGGAGCAGGCTGCGCGTACTGGTACGACGGATAGTCGGTGACGCTCGGTTGATCCGCCGCCGTACCAAATCCGACGTGACTGCCGCGCCAAACTCCAGGCCGCTCGAAACGCGACGTCGACAAAGCCAAACCGCCGCGCTGTTCGAAGCCGCCGTACACCTCCGCCTGCACGAAGAACGGCGTCGTGACGCGCGCGAGCGCTCCATCGAACGACCACCATCCAAGCGTGTCGACGACGTATTGCCTGCCCGCGCGAAACCCAAGCCAACCCTTGAACAGGCTTCGACCCTCGACGTACGCGTACATCAGGTCGACCGGCGCCTGCTGCAAGCCCGGGACAAACCTCATGCCCGGACCCGCCTCCGTTTGGTAGCTCGTCTCGCCACCTCGATCGCCATCACCAAGATGACCGTTGAGACCGAAGTCGGCATCGAGACGCACGCGAAGCACAGCCGAGAAGTCAGCCTTGCCAGGCACGTAGTCGCCTTGGAGGTTGTAGACGCCAAGTGACAACGTCTGCATCAAGCGCCGTCGATTGAGGATCGTGTCGCCCCAAGGACTCGCCAATTGATACGCCTGCAGCGCGGTCTCACTGCGCACGTCGAAGTCGAGCGCGCGGGCTTCCCGCACAGGCATCACGACCAGCGATGCGAGCGCGGCAAACCCAGATGCACCTACGCGCAGAAGGCGCGCCGATCGTTGTGCCGTCACCTCTGCGATGCTCGCTTTCCGTCGAGTCGTACTGGCAGTCGTACGCGCTTCATACGCGCCTGCAGCTAAGCATTCGACACTCCTCGCAAGACCGAGGCGAAACGATCCTCAGCGAGCCTGGGGCCATGTGTCAATCAAGACGAGCAGAGTCGATCAGGTGACCGTTTCGATCGGTCTCGACTCGCAAGTGCGTGAAGTGAATTCAGGGGAATTTTCGCGCTCGTTACGCTCATGAGCACACGGAGCGCGCACTAAGTTACGCGGCTCGTTCAGCCAAACCCAAGCCTGGAACGCTTGACGACTTTGCCGCCTTCACCCACGGCGTAACCAGACGTGTCGGCAAGTGCATCCGCCACGGCATCTCGACGAGCTTCGGGAATCGTCCATCCGCGTACGAGTAGCCCATCGGCAATTTTGTTTTTGACTCGTACGGATTCCTCTTGGACGAGCAAGTCGATCAACGCTTCGACACTCTCCGACATGCCTTGGGCAAACGTCGTCTGCACGGCGTGAAACCGCACGGTCTCGTTGGTGTCCTCGAAGAAGCGCTCAATCGCAGTGCGCACGTCATCGTGCACGACATCTTCGAGCGCTTGGATGACGTGAATCTTCGGCTCGACGTTGCGGGCGTATTCAGTGTCGAAACGATCGAGCAAAGCGATGAGCTCGCTGCGGTACTCGTCGTCATCGAGCAGCTCGGCAAGGATCTTCAGAGGCCACGTGAGCACTTCGGCCTTCGCGCAGAAGTCGATGACGGCAGGAACGACATCCTTGCCCGTGGTGATGATGCCTCGAAAGGCGACCTCTTTTTCGTCCGCGTCAGTGATGGACGGATCGATGGTGAAGGTGAACCGCCGAAGGAGCGCTGCAGCAGCATCGGGGGACTTCATGTCCACGAGCGCCTGAATGGCTTCGATTCGGTCGTAGGTTTGAGCGCGTTTGTCCGCGACGACCTTGGCAGGGCCAACGATTTTTTTGTCCACGGCGGGCGCTGAAGCAGCGGATTTCGTCGTGGATTTGGGAGTCTTGCGGAATAAGTCGAAAATGCCCACCTGGACCTCGGCACGTGCCTCCATGAGGGCAGCACGGAGGCATCGCATAGGCCCTTGCGGAGGACAAAGCAAGTCTTCGGGCCCGAAGCGAACGACAGTTCGAGCTGTCGCGTCAATTCAGTTGAAGGCTCATTTCCCACGCTTTAGGAGCGAAGGACGACAGGGGCGTGATGAGGCGAGAGGGGAGTCGAGTCGAACGAGTCGAAACGAGTTTGGTTACTCGCTGACCTTCACTCGATGGGGGAAGGAGAACAGCAAGTTGACGGTGACCATGCTGTTGAAGCGGAACTGCGCGTCTTTGCTGTTGACGGCGGTGTCGGGGAAGGCTTCGTCGTTGCCGGTGCCCGCGTTGTCAAAGCCCGAGGTGTTGCGTGAGAACGGCATGGCGCGCCATTCCGCACCGAACCCGAAGAATTCGAGCTGGCGGGGATAGAAGTTCCAGCCGACGCCGAACGTGGGAGCAACACGAATACCGCTCTCGAGCGTGAAGGACTGCGAACACGCCGTGATGGAGTTGCCTTCGTCGTCCTTGCCGCAAGCCGCACGCTCCTGGACGCCGACGACCGCTGCTCCAAGGAAGAAGCTGATGTCGGTGTCTGAGGTGAGCGCCCCGAAGAGGGAGAGTTTGCCACGGAACGGGACGAAGTTGACCTGAGGCGCAGCGACCCACTGGATCTGGCCGAGCTGGTCTTCTACGAGCGAGCCACGCGTGATGTTGACCGCGGTGAGCTTGCAAGCCGTGGAGTCGGTCTGAGCGCCCGTGCAGCCCCGATTGTCAATGGCTTTCGCTTGGAGCTCGTCAGTTAGGGACGTCGTGGTCGAGATGCCGTAAGCACCCCAAACGCCGAAGCCGATCCAGTCGGTGGGATGCCAACTGACGCGAAGTCCCGGAAGGATTGAGCGCTGGAATTCGTCGAGAAGGGTAAACGACGAGCCCAGTGCGATTTCGACGCGGCCTTTGCGGTGCAAGCGCAACTGGCGCACGGCGGGGGCACCAGCGAGAGGCCCCGTGAGCTGAATTTCTTGTGCCTCTGCACTGGCAGTCGCCACGAGTGCCGTGCACCCGGCAAGAACTGCCAACATCCCGCGGCGCAGTTGCGGAAGGCGAGACGCACAAAGGTTATTGACGAATCGACGCATCATGCATGTCCCCGTACTTGGCTGAACCGTCTTCTGAGTTCCTTCACGCCTCGATTGCCGTGCCGGATGATCCGACACGGCTTCGGGTCACTTCGGCAGCCGGTACTCCCAGGTGAACGGGAGGAAAACCGAGAAACCAACCTGCGCCTGAACGTTGTTGGTAAAGCTCGTTTCCTTGGCGACCCAGTTTTCAGGCTTCGTCGCATTGAGCACGTTGTTGGCATCGCGGCCACTCGTGATCCCAGGATTCTCGAGCTCGTCGAAGAAGATGTAGTCACTGACTTCCGCGACCACAGCAAACCAACGATTGAGGAAGATGCGCAGACCAGCACCCACGTGACCCGCCGGTCGCAGCTTGTACTCGAACGTGCGGTTGTCAGGGTCGACAACGGCGATGGGACGCGTCCAGATCGCGCCGCCACCGATGGTCACGAACAAGTCGTAGTGGAAGATGAAGTCGCCGAACCCAGCAAACTTGCCGTACGCAGGCACGTACGTGAAGTTTGCGTTGACGTTGCCCGCATACTCCGTGATCGGAATACCGACACGCGCCGCGCGGCTCGTCTGGAAGTTGAAGTTCGACTCCGCGTTGAGGCCGTAGTAGTAGTTGCCGTTGATCCCGACGGCCATGACGTTGTTGATGTAGAAGTTCGCCGCCAGACCAGGTCCGTTGTGCGCGACGAATTGATCGTTCATCGTCAAGGCGAAGTACGGATTGAGCTCAACTCGGAAACGGCGGAGCGCATAAATCTGCTGCACCGCGTACATCTCCGCATTCAGAGGACGCTTCGCAGCCTCCTCCATGTTGATGCTCGGACATGCAGATGGGTCGATCTTGCAAATGTCCCCGAGCCCGCCTTCTTCGCCCTCTCCTTCGCCCTCACCACCCTCGACAGGAGTCGTAGAGCCATCACCTGCTGCCTCAGCAGGTTTCTCTTCTTCCTCATCAAGGTTGATTTCCTTGGGCGGTGCCTTTTTGGGTTGCGCTGACGCCGTCAACGGTGCCGCAAATAGCGCCGCCGCTACGAGGAGCCCCACGCGAGCCTTATTCATCGCCATCCCTTCCGCAGCAGTTCGTGCGACGCCATCATCGATCGGTCCACCATGCTTCTAAGTATGCGACTTCGTTACAAATATCGGCCAACCCAAGAAGTGGGCCAGACTATATCACGGGCAAAATCGGAGAATCAACAACCAAATCACACTTCGCGCGCGTTGTGATCATCTCGATCCAAGCCATGAGACGCGAGCGATGGAAGCACCAACATCGTCCGAGGGGAAGAGTGTGTCGACAGCTTCGACAACATGAGCACCAAATCGGCCTTCGAACGCGAGATCGCGCAGAGCAACCCAACAAAGGCTTGCCCTGCGCGACATCTCGTCCATCAAAACAATCTCAAGCAGCAGCATCCGTAGCTTCGTCCGACTGACCAAGCAGTGCCTCGGCAAACTCGTCCGCGTTGAAATCTCGCAGCTCGTCAGGTCGTTCGCCAACTCCGATGTAACGCACAGGCAACGAGTGCTCGGCACAAACACCAAGAACCACTCCACCCTTCGCCGTGCCGTCGAGCTTCGTCAGCACAATCCCACTGATCGGCAAAGCTTCCTTGAAGAGCGCCGCCTGTTGCATCGCGTTCTGACCGTTGGTTGCATCGAGCACGAGCAGCGTCTCATGCGGCGCGCCAGGCATCGCCTTGTCAATTGTGCGCGCAACCTTCTTGAGCTCATCCATCAAGTTGGTCTTCGTGTGCAAACGACCCGCCGTGTCGGCCAGAACGACATCCGCACCAATCTCGGCAGCCCTTTGGATCGCGTCGAAAATCACCGCGCCAGGGTTCGCGCCATCTTTGCCACTGACCACTTCACAACCAACTCGCTTGCCCCACACGACGAGCTGCTGAACCGCTGCTGCACGGAACGTGTCACCAGCCGCAAGCACCACCGTGCGACCTTCAGCCTTCAAGCGCGTCGCAAGCTTGCCAATCGTCGTCGTCTTTCCAGCACCATTCACACCAACGAACATCACGACAGTCGGTCGCGCAGGAAGCTTGATGCTCCCTCCTCCGCTCGTTCCAAGAAGTTCACGAACTCGCGTGCGCAGCGCAGCCCAAACTTGATCGTCAGTGACCAGCTCCTTGCGCTTGATGCCCAAACGAATCTGCTCGAGCAACGTCTCGGTCGTCTTGACTCCGACGTCCGAGGTCAAGAGCACTTCTTCGATCTGATCAACAAGACCAGGATCGATCTCGCTACGACCCACGAACAGCGCCTTGAGACGACCGAAGAAACCTTCGTTCTCACGTGCCTTCGCAAGTCCTCGGCGCAGGCCCGCAACATCCTTCTTGCGCGGCGCACTCGGTGAAGGAGCGGCACCAGAAACAATCGCTTTGGGTCCCGCTGCAACCGGCTCCGCCTTCGGTGCAGGCGTTGCCTCCGCTGCAACCGCGGCCTTCGCCTCAGACTCGGCAACCTTCGCCGCTGCAGACTCTGCAGCAGCCGCCTTTGGAGCTTCCGTCTTCGGCTCCTCCTTCGGCTTGGCTTCCTTGGCCTCGTCCGTCGGCTGCTTTGCCGCGGCCTTCTTCGACGCCTCTTGCTTCGCGGGTTTGTCCGCGACCTTCGAAGGCGCTTCAGATGAAGCAGAAGTCTTTTTTTCCTCGAGCTTTTTGGGCTCAGGCGCTTTTTCGATCTGCTTGGGCGCTTCCGGCTTCCGAATGAACAGGAAGTAAACGGCTGCCACCGCAAGCAGAGCGATGACGATGTAGAGGGGCTCCACGATGTGCAATCTCCAGCGATCCGCGAACTCAGCTCGCGACTATATGAGACCCGACCCGTACGTCAACGTTTGCGCTAGCCAACCGGCGCAATCTTGACGTATGGGGCCCACGTTTGGTGGGGCCAGCGCGCGTTTGGACTGCATCATAACCCAAGCTTTCGGCCACCGCGCGGTTCTCCAGCCGAAAGCTGCGCTTCCACGTGTTCGTCGACCATGGCCGGCCCGTACGCCGCCGTTTCGACTCCTCGCGCCCACACCTCCACCTCTTCGTCCTGCGCTCGAAAGGCTGCGCGGCGCACATGCCCCGGCGTCGGTTCGGGCTGCACATCGAAGGGCGCTCCGGTGCGCTGCGCCCAGCGAACGAGCCGATCGAGCAGTGAGCGGCGGCGCGTCACCAGCGTTATTCGCAGCACGCCCGGCTTCGGAAGAGCCTGCTCGTGTTTGGTGTGTGCAGGCGCATCGATGATGAGCCGAGCGTCGGCCCGATACGCGGCATCCAGGACAAACTCGCCCCGTTCGTTCGATGTCGCGCGCGTCATGATCCCGTCGCCTTGAAAGGCCGGCGCAACGACCGACAGTCGCGCATCTGCGATCGGCGTCCCGTCGTGCGCATCGAGAACCGATCCGCGATACGAGGTTTGTCCCGCTTCCGCTCGCACCACATCCACTCCCGCTCGGCCCGTAGGAATCGGCATCTTGTCGTCGTCGATTTGCACCACCGCACGCATCGGTGATCGCCGCCAACTGAAGACAATCCACGCCGTCACCGCGAGCACGACGAGAGCAATGATCACCTGCCGTGCGATGCCCGGACCACGAACCGCAACTTCGATGTCGAGCGGCTGTCCTGCACGAAAAAATGGTGTCGCGGCGACGTAACGAAGCTCGAGCGGAACAGTTCCGGCGCGCTCGAACGAGAAGGATGCGATGACCCGCGCTTTGCCATCTCGAACTGCACCAGCTCCAACGCTCTCGTCACCACGCATCGCTTCCACGACACCGCTGGTGACAGCTCCTCGCGATGTCTTCACATCGACATCGATCGCCACGCCGTCTTCGGGATCGCCAACGTCGACCGGATGCGACAACGACAAGCCGACGTCGGCTCGTCGCACGATTGGTTGCGCGGCTGCTGCTTTGGCGAGCGCTGTCGTGCCGTCGAAACGCAATCGCAATTCACCAGCGCCAGGTCCAGCGAACGCTTTCGCAGGCACCTCGAAACGTACGCGTCCATCGCCACCCGTAGGGCCTTCTGCAAGGCGCTCACCACGCTCGTCCTCCAGCACGACCACGAGCCCTTCGCGTCGAACCGTGGTCGTCGATGATCGGTTGGCTGCTGCGCGATCGATGCGCAGCGATGCCGTCAGAGAAATGGATGGTCGCTCGAGATCGATGAGGTCCGGTGCAGGCTCGAAACGCAACACCGTGTGCGCAACGGAAGCGCTGCTGGGCTCGAACGAGATCGCGCTCTCCGATGCATCGTGCAGTTCGTCGCCATCGAAACGCAGCTTCAGAGATGCACGACCGAACGAGCCATCGGTGCGCACGCAGAACTCACCGTGATCATCGGTGCGCACTTCGTACTTGTCGGGCCCGACGATGCGCGGTGCTCGACGCTCTCGTCGTGCGAGCGGATCACATGCCGCAGGTTGTGGCAGGACGGAGTTTTCGATCGACGCAACCTGCAACGTGATCGCTACTCCACCGAGCGCGGCTCCCGCATCATCGAGCAGTTGCCCACGCACCACCGTGGCGAGACCATCGAGCGTTGCGGTGGCGTTGATCTGCGCTCCACCACGAACCTGGATCCGCACCGGGCCTGCAGGCTTCGATGCCTGCGCCCATGCCGCTTGCGACGCGAGCATCACGAGCACGGCGATGAGAATGCACAGCGGGTGCACGAAGCGTCTCGTGAGGGCATGTCCGCTGCGAAGCATTCCTTTGCCATAAGTGGGAACGCGTCGCGTGGCCAGGGCTACGTAGCGGCGACTCTCGCAACCTTGTGACGTCACGCTTTGAAGCTCCATGGTGCACCTGCCGTCAAAGCCGCCACCCTTGCAGATCCGCTTCACGACGTCGCGACTGCCGGCGCGGTGAATGCACGAGCGCACGGGTGCAAATGCACGGCAAACGCGACAAAACGCGACAAAACGCGACAAAACAATACGGGCGAGCCGAGGAGCAGGATGACCATGAGCGAGCATGTGTGTGAGGGCTCTTCGATCACGAAGCGCAGGCTGCGTCGTCCCCCGAAGGCGCGCATGTGGTGTAACCTGAAGAGCCTTATGCGCAAGAGCATCCACTTGCTCGTGGCTTCGTTACTTTTCTTCGCGTTTCCACGCGAGTCTCGAGCCGAGTCCAAGACCGGCTCTCTCGTTCAGCAACTCAAGACCGCCGACGACTTTCGCGTGCGCACACAAGCCGCACTCGCGCTCGGCGTCACTGGCGATGATGCTGCAGTCAAACCGTTGTGTGACGCGCTCACCGACAGCAACGTCATGGTCAAGCAGTCAGCCGCTGCTGCACTCGGCAAACTCGGTAAGACCGACGGCTTGACGTGCCTCAAGTCCGCGCTTGCCAAAGAGACCGCCGCTGGCACCAAGAAACAAATGCAGAAGGCGTACGACGTGCTGCTCGGCACAGCGCCTCCGCCTCCACCTGGTCTCGACTCGAAGTTCTACGTTTCGATCGAAGTGACGAACAAATCGAAACGAACTCTCGATGAAGTCGAAGCGATCGTACGCAGCACGATGCAGTCGAAGCTCTTGCGCAAAGAGGGCTACGCCGTTGCACCGAAGGGCGAGACGGCCGCACAGGCGGGCAAGCTCTTCAAAGCAAAGAAGCTCGCGGGCTACTACCTCATCGCGAGCGTCGAAGCGCCCGTGTACGACGGCGGCAATCTGACGCAGGCCGTACGCGTCAGCATGTGGACCTATCCGAAGAAAGTACTGAAGGGTGAGTTCTCTCCGAAGCTCACGCAGTCGGACACGCCGAAGACCGATCTCGAAAGCGAGAGAACGCTGATCAAGATGTGCGTCGAGAATGCCGTCGACGACATCGCCAAAGTCGTCGCGTCGCTGTGACCCAAGCCTGAAGAGCGTGCTGCGCTTTTCTGGGCCAGCGGCACGCGTCGTGGCAAAAGACGATCAAGGTTTTCCCATGAGCGATGCTTCCGCCCCCGTACCCCCTTCTTCCGCAAAGACTGGGCGCCAGCAGCGCCGCCTTCGCAACTTCCTCCTCGATAAACACTTTCAGCTCAAATACGCCGGCTTGCTCTCAGGCGTCGTCATCGTCGCCTCCAGCATCTTCGGCATCGGGCTGGGGATGACGAGCAAGCAGCTCGTGGAGCAGAACCGCGAAGCCGTCGAGCAAAGCCAGACGCTCGTCAATCAAGGACAAGAGACGGTTCGTCGCGGACAGCTCGTGATCAAAGAAAGCAAAAAGGTCAACGCGGTCGTCGCGATGAACATCACGAAGGCTTACGGAGACGATCCGGAGCTGGCCAAGACGTTCACCGAGCAGACCGCAAGCGACGAGGCGAAGTTCGAAGCGGAGCAGAAGCGTCTCGAAACCGATGCCGCATCCCTGGAAAAACGCGCAGCGGATCTCGAGCGGCAGGCGTCTGCATTCGAGGCTCAACAACGCATGCTGCTCGTGGGCCTCGTGGTGGCTCTGATGATTCTGGTCGTCTGCATCGGCATCGCAGGGATCATCGTGACGCACAAGGTCGCGGGACCGGTCTTTAAGATGCAGCGCATGTTCGGTCAGGTGGGCGATGGCCACTTCGCGATTCGCGAACGACTGCGCAAGGGCGACGAGATGCAGACGTTCTTCGAAGCGTTCGAGAAGATGCTCGGCCGACTTCGTGATCGCCAAGGGCGAGACATCGAGCGCATCGACGAAGCGATCGCCCGCGTCGAAGCGAATGCATCGAGCGACGCTGTCGAGATGTTGAAGAAGCTGCGCAGCGAGATGCAAGCCATGCGCGATGGTTGATGGTCAAACGATCGGTGTCAGTACGCAGCGCGGATATGTTCGACGACAGGCTTGCCACTGTCGTCGAACGTGACGCCGACGGCATCGAAACGCATCCGCTCGATCTGTTTGTCTTTCGAGAACCTTTGTCCCCAAAGCTTTTGCCCGGCCTTACGTAGGCGCATTCGTTTGCGCATGTCGATGCTGTCGAGCGGACGCTGATACGAGCCTTTTCCGCGCGAGCGCACTTCGACGACGACGATGACGTTGTCTTCGCGCACGAGCAGATCGATCTCGGCGCGACCGACGCGTAGGTTGCGCGCGAGGATCGAACATCCTATGAGTTCAAAGTAATGTGCGGCGGCGTCTTCGGCGCGCGTTCCGGACTCTTTGCGGGCGAGCGCAGTGTCTCGAGCAGTGAGCGCGTGATCGTGCAAGCTCGCAGATGAGCGCAGAGCAGCGCTGTCGACGGTGGATTTCGTCGAGCGTTTGCGGGGGTTAGGAGGCGGTTTGTCGGAAGCGTGCAGAGGTAGGGAACTCGAGAGAGCGGTTCAGTTGCCGGAAGCGGTGGAGGCTAGACCGACACACTGCAAAGCGTTGTGATGGCCTTGCACCGTCCCGCAGGAGCTTTCTTGGTTCTCCTTGAGGGCGAAGTCGGTGCCTTCCTTGATGCAGTATTTACCCGTGAGCTGGACGTCGCCGAGGCCGACGTTGGGTCGGATTTGGGAGCACGTGTAGCCCGTGGGGCACTCGCAGAAGTTGAAGTTCGGATCGGGCTTTTCACCTTCGGCGACATCGCAACGGCACGAGCAGTAGACGGCTTGATCAGCGGCACGCGGGGACTTATCGCCGCACTGCGCGCAGACTTCGGCGTCGATGACTTTGTTGGAGCCTGGGATGCAGCAGGGTTTGTCTTTGTCTTCGGGGCCAGACCCCGCGGTTTGACAATCTGCGGCGGGCTCGTTTGGGTTCGTGGGTTTATTTTGCCCAAGAGGGCAGCTCACGCGGCCCTGGAAGTGGTTGACGAGGCAGATACGCGTCTGGCACTGGAAGGAGCGCGACTCGATGTTCTCCTCGGTCAATTTGAACCCGGCGAAATCGGTTCTGTATTCGTCCTCGGGGACGCATGGGTCGCCGACCCCGCCGTTTTGACAGGCAGTGGGCACAAAACCCACCGCCAGTACGCTGATCACACCAAGCATGCCGGACAAGATCGAACGGGTCATCAGATCGTGCTCCTTAAGGCCGGGGCGCGCCCCTGCTCCATGCGGAGCGCGCGAGCATGACGCGCCGCCGCGCGCCCATTTATCGAGACTCAGCGAACGCAGCCAGCACAGTGGACGCTAATCGATGCGACGGAACATCGTCAACCTCTCAGATGCATGTTGGTGGTGAACCTTGGGCGGCGCCTTCCTGCTGCGCCTAGATCCTCGCGCCGACCCAAGCTGGCAGAGCCCGTGGGTGTCGGAGGCGACGCACGCGGGGGGTGGTGGTGAAGTGCGTC
>CAZETM010000057.1:0-24967 GCA_964514885.1 uncultured Polyangium sp.
TCAATCGAAGATCCCTGCGCCCGAGGTGTGTGACGCCAAGGACAACGATTGCGACGGCATGGTGGACGAGGGCAATCCTGGCGGGGGCGCGACGTGCAGTGTCGTCGGCCAAAAAGGCGCGTGCGCCGTCGGATCGATTGCTTGTCAGAATGGCGTGTTCACGTGCACGCAAATCACGCAATCGTCGGCGGAAGTTTGCGACGGGGTCGACAACGATTGCGATGGCGATATCGACGAGGGCCCGAGCATCAGTTGCGGCACCTGCCAAACCAGCAGCATCGTCGCTTCGGGTAGCTGCGTGAGCATGCAATTGCCTGCGACGGTCACGCTTACCGAGACTTGCAAACAAGTTTTTCCACCCGCGACCGGCATTTCGGTGACCATCGCCGAACCGGGAACGAAGTATTACGTCTCGCCTGCGCCTGCGGGCAACGACAACAACGATGGCACCACGCCGGCCAAAGCGTGGGCGACTTTGTGCAAGGCCATGGCGATGGTCGCACCGGGCAATACGATTCTCGTCGCGCAAGGTGCGTATTTATCTACGTCGGTCGTCGTGGCGAAGGGCGTCACGGTCAAAGGTGGGTATAATTCAGGTTTTACGATCTGGAACCCCGACGCGAACCCCACCATTTTTTATGGCCGGCTGACGCTTGATCATGCCTCCGCCGTTTGGGGTGGCTTTCGTTTGATTGGCAACCCGATCGGCACGGCTCAGGCCCAACATACCCTCAAGTCGGGCTCGTTCGTCCGCAATTACGTGGAAGCCGTTTTCTCGAGCAGCGTGACAATGCAATCGAGCGCTCTCGACGCGACGGCATGTCCTGGGGCCACGTTGTCGCTGATTGGCAACGATGTCTACGCAGGAGCCGCGAATGCCTCGCCGCTTCGTGCCGTCGGTTTCGGTTACCAAAAAGGCGCGGTCGTAATGGATTCGAATCGCGTATGCGCACAAGGTAAATCCAATGGTTTGGCTTATGCCATCAATGGCTTTGGGCCGAACACTGCCAATGCGAGCACCATGCTTTTGCGCAACAACTTGCTCGAGACGGCCAGCAATGGGCACGTCATCTTTACGGCGGGTCAAAATGGTGCGGTCGAGCTTGTGACGACGTTGACGAACAATACGCTTTTGGCGTGGGAATCCGGTGTTGGTGGCACGCCTGCGACGAATGGCGGCAAATTGCGCTGGCGGCTAACGAACAACATTCTCTTCAACTTGAGCAACAACGGCACGGGCGTGTCGCTTGGGTCGGGCACCGGAGTTTCGTTCGATTCTGCCGAAAACAATCTCATTTTCGGGTTCTCGACCAACGCGCTTTCGCAACCCACGCCGACCGTGAACTTGACGAATGACACGTTGAACACCGCAACCGCCACATCGGTCTTTTTCAATGCACTGACCGGTGATTTGCGAATTGATGTAGGCGGGCAGGCGGATGAGACGGGCAAGAATGTCTACAATCAACCGTCGTACGGGTCGGTGATTGCGGACATTCTCCAGGCGCCGCGGCCTGGAGCGGGCGCGTGGGATCGCGGTGCGTTCAAGAATTGAGCGCCAAAGTCTTCGCAATGCGGTAATTCGATCCAGGGTAGCGCGGCTTCGCTTTCGCCCGTCACGGTCGTAATTGCATGAATAAGTCCGGGTCACCGACGCCGGCATTTCGCTTATTTTGTGCCTTTCCTTGTCGAGTGCGAGCGACAGGCTATATACGTGGAAACGTAGTTTCCTTATGACATTGATGGCATTCCGGCCCGCGTTCGTCGGTGACATTCGGCCGGAATGCGTGGGGGCTTGGACGATGTTCGCCGTCGCTAATCATGAAATGCACATGAGGAACTTTGCCAAGGGTGAATACGAAGATCCGCGCTTCTGGAGGCGTCTTGGCGGGGCTCCAGACATGCGGGGCAAGCGCGTGCTCGACTTGGGCTGTGGGCTCGGAAGTCTTTGCACGAATATCGCTGAGCTTGGCGCTGCCGAAGTCGTCGGGTTGGACCTGGACGAAGAAAACATCGAGTTTGCGAAGGCCCGCTTGCTGCAGCGGGCCCCTCATTTGCGGGAGCGCGTGCGTTTCCTGTGCGAGGATATTCGCACGTCATCCATTGGAACCTTCGACTATATCGTGTCGAAAGACGCATTCGAGCACATCAGCGATCTCCCGGGCGTGATCGCTGCAATGGCTCGTTTGCTCTGCCCGGATGGGCGCGTGTACGTGTCGCTCGGCCCGCTCTATAATAGGCCTTTGGGGGACCATGGCCGTCTCGAACTCATGCTTCCCTGGGCCCATGTCATCGTGCCGGAACGCCTTTCATTACGACGCTTGAACGAGCGCCACGATGCAAAATATGCTTCGGTGGAGGAGCTTGGCCTGAATAAATATACCGTGGACGACTATCGTCGTGTCCTTCGGGCAAGCGGCCTAGTCATCGACTCATACAAGGAGAATCAAACGGAACGGGGCATTGCGGGATGGTCGAGCGTTTGCGTCGATTGCCGGGCGCCGAGCGGTATTTGACCTGGAACATCTATTGCGTGCTCCGAAGGCCGTCGGCGCAGGAATGACGCTTCGAGGTACGTCCGGGGCGGCGCGCACTGGACATCGAAGTTCGCACTGCCCTGTCTGCGCGGGTATTTTAGCGTGCGACGTCCTTGGCATAGTGGAAATTCGCCTGAATTCTCCTTTGCGTTGCGGAAACTGTTAGTCAGTCTATGGCCTCTGCGTGGCGGTGCGTTACCGGCTCGGCATTGCGCGAGTATCGCTCGTAATCGCATGTATCGCCGCGGTATGGCTTTCGAGGGGGGATCACGTGGCTCAGGACAGCGTCGAGCGCCGGGTATGGATCAATTCCGCGTCGGGATATGTACGCAGTATTCTGAGACTTTCCCTGGGCGTGATTTCGTTCCGACTGCTATGCACGGCGCTTTCCAGCGAAGAGCTTGGCTTTTATGGCCTCGTCTGGAGTCTGCTCGGGTATGGCGTGCTTTTCGACCTGGGCATGGGGGTGGCGGTTCAGAAAAGCACTGCCGAGCTTCTGGCGCGCAAGGAATGGGACGAGCTCAGTCGTGTGCTTTCGTCGGTATTTTTTTGCAATTGTGTCTGCGGCATCTTCGTTGCCAGCGCCGGCTGGCTGGCGTCGGAGTCGTTGCTTCGGGCCGTTGGAGTTTCGCCGGCCAATTACCGTGAATGTCTTTCGGCCGTGCGCATCTTTTTCATGGGCATGGGCACCATGTTCCCGCTCGAAATGTTTCGTGAGGTTCATTATGGACAGCAGCGCATTGCTTTTGCCGAACAAGTGACCACGGCGAGCGGTGTTGTTTCTTTTGTCATGCTCGTTTTCGCGCTGGATAGAAATTGGGGGCTTTCGCGAATATTTATCATTCAAATGGCATGCATGGTGGCCACCGGGATTGTAATCACGATATCGGCGCTACGTGCCATGCCCAGCGTGCGGCTTCGCCCAAGTCGGGTTTCTTGGCGAGTGCTCCGCACCATTGCCAGATTTTCTGCTCTTGCGTTCGGTGCGACATTGATGGGGATCATCGTGCTCCAGATGGACCGTCTTCTGATCGGTGCGATTTTATCGGTATCCTCTGTAGCGTTTTATCATATCGGAGCCAAAGTCTCCGAAATCTTTACGGCATTCACCAAGCAACTACCCGAGGCGTTGGCACCTGCTGCTGCATCGCTTCATGGAGTTGGTGACCGCTTGAATTGGCAACGGCTTTTCATGCGTGGAATTCGGCTCAATGCCCTCGTGACGACCCCGCTCTTTCTGCTATGCGCTTTGTTCATGGAGGGTTTGCTGGCCATTTTTACGCGTGAGCAACCCAATTCGGAAACCGTTTTTCTGGGCGAATTGCTACTCGTTTCGAGTTATTCGACGATGCTCACGCACGGCATTGCGCGGGCCATTTTCATGATGAGCGGACAGGAGTCGCGCCTTGTGCGCTTGCTGTTCGTCGAAGCAATGGCCAATCTTGGAGCCAGCTTCATTTTGCTCCAATGGTTGAGGAGCCCCATTGGGGCGGCCATCGGCTCGCTCCTGCCAGCGGTCGTCATCGGTTGGGGCTTCCTTTGGCCTTGGGCGGCCCGGGAAATTGGCGTGTCACCGGCAACGCTTGCCCGTAAAACGCTGGTACCCGTATTCTTTACAACAGGGCCGGTTTTGATATTCGGGCTTGCGTGCCGCACGATTCCAGTGCTCGACTTTCGTTCGAGTACTGCAATGCTGTTCGCCGACGCTGCGGTCGCCGCGGCCATCGCAACGATCGGGACGTATTACATGGCTTTGACCGCGGAAGAGCGACTGCTTGTCGGTCGTAAAGTCGCAAACGCATTTGGCCGTGTAAATATCGGTCGACAATGCGGCCGGGACGTGCCCTCGAATTTACGATGATTTCATTTTGCATCGAATCGACCATATGCCACAATTCCATGTAGTTCGCGGTTGACACCGTGAATGTTCAGGCTGATATCGAAGCCGCGATGCAAGCTCGAGCCGTACGGCCCAAACGCAGTGGCATTGCGTCACGATGCATCGAATCCGCAAACGCTTACTTCGGGGGATGCTCATGTCCGCAAAGCAAGTTCTTCTTTACGAGCTCAATGAAGTCCCGTGGCTCGTGATTGACCGCTTCATCGGTCGTCATTCGGGTACCCGACTTGCCGATACATTGCGATCGGCGCAAACGTTTACGACGTCATGTAATGACCCCAATCCGCTCGAGCCCTGGCGTAGTTGGCCGTCTTTGCACACTGGCTTGTCGTCCATGGAGCACCGATCGCTCGATCTTGGTCAGGATCCATCGACTTTCGGCGGCGAGCCCATTTGGGACACGGTTGCGCGGCAGGGCCTGAAGGTGGGTGTATTCGGCCCGCTCCAAAGCTGGCCGGCGCGAACGTATTCATCGGGGGGGTTCTATGTGCCGGATACGTTTGCTCGTTCGCCTGAGTGCGTGCCTGCCGAGTTGTCCGCCGTCCAGGAATTCAATCTGCGCCTGACCAAGGATAATATCTTTTCGGCCGATGCCCCGTTGCCCAGGAGCACATTCGCCAATGCGCCAATGACTCTGCTGCGCGCTGGCATGCGATTCGATACCCTCGCTCGGCTGGGATGGCATCTGTGCCTCGAAGCGCTTGATGCGCGGCACAAGGCTGGGCGCTCGATGATGCAGGGCGAGCCAATGTTCGACATCTTCATGGATCAAATGAACAAGCACGATCCGCATCTGGGTATTTTCTTCACGAATCAGGTGGCGGGGATGATGCATCGGTTTTGGGCAGACGCGATGGAATCATTTGGCGAATCGGCGCCCTATTCCGTTGATCCGGTGCACGCCGAGCTCATTTGGAAATCCATGCATATTTTCGATCGGCATCTCGGGCGGCTCGAGCAATGGGTGCGTAGTGGAAATGACCGCGTGGTCATGATTGCGTCGAGTATGGGGCAAGCCCCCATTCCTTATCGCCCAGTGTCGAAGTTCCTCGTCCTTCGTGAGCCCAGCCGCTTGCTCACCACAATGCGCTGCGCACCTGCCGAGGTCGCAATGGCGATGTACCCCGGCTATTCACTCGTATTCGCCTCCGAAGCCGAAGCCGAGGCCGCCCGTGCTCGAATCGGCTCGCTACGAATCGGGAGCGAGCCACTATTTCGGGGCTTCCGTCGCGCAGCGTCCACACTGCGTTTCGAGATTGTGTCTCCAGAGAGTGCCGAACTCGGAGCGATATGCGATGGTGCCGGTTCGGCGTTTGACCTCGAGAATCTCGGAATCGTGGCGCGTAACCGGCTCGGCGGCACGAATACGGCGCATCACGTGCCACAAGGGATCCTCATCGTGTTTGGTCCTTCAATTTCCGCAGATCCCTCCCGCCGCGAAATCGACTCGCGAACGGTCCGGTCGCACATACTTCACCTTTTGGGCTGTGACTGCGCCACCCCCGCGCGCGTAGCTTGAGCCGAGGCGTATCGTGAAACGAGTTGCGCGCACTGCCTTCGAGAGCTTTGCTGATTCCATCATGCCCGAGCGGGGGCCGGTATTGTTGGTCGCGGATTCGGGGGGGCATCTGCAGGAATTGGTTAGCCTCGATCGGCTCATTCACGCAAGCGTGCGTCGTGTTTGGATCAGCTCGGATACCGACATGAGCAGATCCATTCTGAAATCACAGCAAGACGTGCGGCTGCACAAGACGCGTATTTTCCCTCGGCGCATCGACGTGGCATTGCGCTCCGTTCCCTTCGTTGTGAACGCATTACGAGCGCTTCGCCCGCAAATGGTGATCTCCACCGGCCCAGCCATTGCTGTGCCCTGGCTATCCGTGGCGACGTGTATGGGCATTGGTGCCGTATTCATTGAATCGGCGACATTCGTCACGCGTCATAGTCTTTCCGGCCGCCTACTGCAATTCACACCGGGAATACAGAGATTCAGCCAGACGGGGCTGTGCACGCGCGGTTGGGGTGATGCACCGAATGTATTCGACCTCGTCGAGCCTCTCCAAAGACGAGTGCGAGATCCGTCGGGACCGCCCCATCTGTTCGTTACCGTCGGTTCCAATCGATATCCGTTCGATCGGTTGGTCCGCCGTCTCGATGCATTGGTGCCGGCGAGCTGGCAGATTACTTGGCAATTGAGTGGAGGCCGGGGGGCTCATCGCCCACGCCGCGGTCGTATCGAGGAGCTGCTTCCATTTGAAGAGACGCAGCGGCTGCTGAAGATATGCGATGTTGTCGTTTGCCATGCGGGAGTTGGGTCGGCGATGTCGGCGCTGGCGTTTGGCCACGCGCCCATTGTGGTGCCCAGATCGCAGGCCTACGGTGAGCACGTGGACGACCATCAGCACGATTTGGCAATTTTCCTCCGTCGCTTCCCGCAAATCGCCGTGCGCGCGCCGCAGGGCATTTCCACCGCGGATTTGCTTACGTCGGCGGCAATCTAAGACGATCCCCAAAAATAGGGTTTACCGCGACAAGCGAAGGCGAGCTTTCGACGTTCGGGCTGCTGCGAGTCTTGCGCTGCGCAACAGGCCTGCGTGCGCGACGCGTCTCTCATTGCATCGCCGCTCGTGCTGGCGCTTTCTGGAACGGCGATTGCGCATTCCAAAACGCTTGGGCATCTCCGGCGAGGTCCGACAGAGGCGCGTGGTCTTCGTGCAGATTCAGAAGGACGAACCCAATGCGCTCCGGACAAGCGACCTTTTCGATGAATACTCGCAGCGCAGGTCCCGAGTGTATTGCCGCGGCGACCAAGACGATGACCCGGTCCACGTCATGCACAGCTCGTCGTAATGCGGACGTGGATCCATGGTCCATCAGTGCCTCGATCGATCCACTTGTTCGGTTGGGGGACAGCTCATGCTGCAAGAGTTCGCGAATCTTATCCACGAGTTCTTGGACGTGCGGCGTTTCATGCAAGCCGGCGCCCAGAACGAGCGTCTTGCCGCTCGCATGTCTTAATGGCCCGACCAGGTCGGTGGCCAAATCGTCGAGGACTGTGGTGGCGCGAGGCCATTGAGAAGCTACCAAAACCGGCCCTTTGCCCCAAAACGCAAGCTCGGCTGCCGTGTGTATGCGAATGCCGCGTAATTCCCGGAGCACGATGAATAGCGACGCAACAATCGAACCTACGATCGGTCCAAGAAGTGCGGCGAGTCTGCGGGAAGACTTGGCTGGTTTTTCCGGTACGCGTGCCTGCGCGAGAATCCGCAACCCAGTTGATGGCGTACGAGCCGCGTCTTCGGCCGCTTTCAAGTCCTGCTCGATGGTCAACGCATGTCGTTCGGCATTCTGCAGATGTGCCAGTAGCTCCACAGCCTGACCTTCGATTTTCGACAATCGTGCGACGGCCTCCTCCGCTTTTTGAGCGAGCTTTTCGTACATCGATTGCCGCGTCCTCGCCGCCTCTTTGTCGGCGCTGGCCCGCAAAATGTTTTGCTGAGCCGTATCCCGCAGTTGATTGGGACCGACTGTTCGCGTCGTGGGTATCGATTCATTTGTCCCCGCCAATTTGCGCTCGAGCGTTTCCACTTCGGAGGACAGCGCCAGCACCTGGGGGTGATCGGCTGAAAAACGTCCGCGGGCTCTCGCAAGCTCGGCCTTTGCCTCGCCCAAACGCCGGGACTCGGGCATATCCTCGACTTGTTGTATAATGGCCGTCACCGACTCGTTGCTCGTTACACGTTGCAATTCAATGATCCGTGCCTGCTGGGATCTTTCCTCGGTGTGAGCGATGGCGGCATCATTACGTAATTTGGCGGCCTCCAAAATGGCGGCTTCTCGTTCCACGGGCAAGTCGCCGATGCCGTTATCGATTCGGAACTGATCGTATTTCGCTCGGGCGTCGAGCATGGACAGACGTGCCTTTTCCGCGTCCGTTTTGAGCATGCGAACGCGTTGGTCGAGCATGTCTCGCTCCACTTGGGCACGCGTTTCGAGAAGCTCATCGACGATCGTATTGGCGATGGTTGCGGCATCTGTTCCGCTCTTGGCGCGCGCCGTCACTTGAATGAGCCTCGATTCGAGCGAAGCATTGACTTCCACGTCCAGTCCGAGTTTTTCGATTGTCATGTCGAGGCCGAGTTTTTGCCGGGCCTTTTCGAGATGATGCGGCAATTTAACGCTCTCTTGCAATGTCGCAAGCTCTCGGTCCCCTTGATCTCGGCCCGCACAACGGTCACATTCAATGACGCTCCGGGCCTCGAAAACCGCTGGAACGAGCGTTTTGGCCACGACCGCGCCCGCCGCGGTCCCGATGATGACGGCCGTCGCGATATGTCGCCGTCGTCGCCACAAAGCGATGGCCAACCTCATCAAATCCACTGGCGTCCCCGAATCCTCTGGAGTTGGCATTTTTTCGACCATGGCAAACTGATTCCCGATGGCTTATGGTTTTAAGATCAGATCCCGAGTCGCCGCGTTCGCGTCCTCGTAGATGTCCAATATCTCGTGAAGATGCACCAGTAATGCCGCCTCTTGCACCTGAGGTTGAAGCGATGCCAATGCAATGCGTGCGCAAGGGCCCGCATCGTCCTTGAGCTGGGCGAGCCCGGCGAGCCCCAAGTGGTCGAGCCGTTCGACATGTTCGAGGTCGATCACGATGGCATTCGCCCCGGTCGATATGGCTTTGCGCAATTCATCACGCAATCGTTCGACCCGGACGGCATCCAGGCACGGGCCTTCGACACGCAATCGCCAAAGAGCGCATTTCTGCTCGTTCGTCGCACACGTACTCATCAATAATCTCCCTAGCTCCAACTTTGGAAATATGAGCAGCAAGCCGAATGGTTGAAGAGTATAATATGCTCTCGACTAGGATCGACATATGATGCAACGATTTTCAGCGCCGTTCACGATAATGGAAGTATCTCCATCCGGGCCGGATAAAGCAAAATGGGTGGTTCGTTCGGGACGATCATTGGTGATATTCACATTCGGCCTTGCAATCGGATGTCGCCCCGCGCTGCCGTCAGCCCCGACATTTCCTGCTGCCGACGACGGTTTCGGTATGTCGGATATAGAAACGCCCGCCGGGGTGTCCGAGGATGTGCCGCCCCCGCACGCCATTCTCCCCGGCGATGTTCTCCAATTGAAAGTTTTGTCGGCAGAGCCCTACGAAACAACCGAATTGTGGGTCGATTCCGCCGGCTGCATACACGTCCCCTTCGGGGGTGATGTGGTTGTCATGGGCCTCGGGCTCAGCCAAGCCGAAGAGCGCGTCGAGCAAGCCATTCGCAAATTCGATCGCTTCGCCCGTGTCACGTTGGCCATTAAATCGTTTTCTGGCCATCGCATCATGGTGAGTGGTGCCGTGGACAAACCAGGCGCCTACGAAGCTCGTCCCGGAATGCGGGTGGCCGAGGTCATTGCTGCTGCGGGCGGAACACGAGTCCTCATCGGTGGTAATGAAATGGCGGAAGCCGCCGATGTCGATGGCGCGCGTATCGTGCGCGACGGAAAAGCCCTCCCCGTGAGTGTCAAGCGCGCTATATTCGGCGAGCCGCTCCATAATGTATACGTTCGTCCCGGCGACATCATTTTCATTCCGTGGATGACGAGCCGCCACATCCCCGTGTTGGGCGACGTGCGGACTGCGCGCAACGTTCCCTTCCACCCAGGCCTTCGGTTGACCGAGGCTTTGGCCGCCGCAGGAGGTCCATCGAGGACGGCGGACAACGCAGACATTCGTATCGTCCGTGGACCCCTTTCTCGCGCGAAAGTTTTTCGCGCCAATCTCGACGACGTCATACGTGGAAACACAACCGACGTCGTGCTCGCCCCCGGCGACGTCATATTCGTCACCGAGCATTGGTTCGCCACCGCGAGCGAAGTCATCAATCGCCTGACCCCGCTGCTTGCCTCGGTGGCGGTGGGGACGTCCCTGGTACGCTGATCGAATTATCCAATGGTATAATAATTTATACCATTGGATATGATGCAGTGCTTTCGGGGCGAATGACCTGTTTTGCCCCAGAGGTTGCGCTTGCAATCACGGCGCAGCCCGATGCCCACGCCTCGAGCAAAACGAGCCCGAAGGTCTCGCTCAGCATAGGTAGCACGAATGCGTGAGCATATTGAAAAAAGCCAATCAGTCTAGGATCATCCGGGGCGAGTGGCTCTGGCAGCAGAACCTTATTTTCCAAACCGAGCGCGTGTATTCGCGACCGAACGTATGTGACGCGAAGTTTGGCTAGAAAAACGAATCACGACGGTCACACCCGTTGAAGAATGCCAGTGAAAATTGCCAGGAGGCGATCCATGTGATGCTCGGGTCGAAAGCGCTGGTCGTATCGCCGTTGTGCTGCGATTCCCATGTTTCGCGCGAGCGCGGGATTGCCCACCATCAGATCAATCGCATTTGCAAGCCCACGGGCGTCATTGATGGGAAAGGTCAAACCGGTTCGACCCGGCTCTAGCCATTCGAGCACGCCTCCAATGTCCGATACGATTGCAGGCTGGCCGTAGCTCATGGCTTCTGCCCCGACAATGCCAAAGCTTTCGGGTGTGCGGCTGGGAACGACGAGACATGTTGCTCGACGATAATGCCGGTCGATCTCCTCGCGGCCTTTTTTTCCTAGAAACGAAACTCTGCTTTCCAGACCGAGCTTGTGCACGAGTGCTCGCATGTCGCTCATGAATGACCCGTCGCCAATGACATCGAGGCGTACCTTATGAACCGTATGGCTCAATGCCTCGATGAGCACATCGAGCCCTTTGTAACGCAAGATCGCGCCTACATAGAGTAACCGATCCGTATCGCGCTCGACTCGGTCTTCGTAATGCACGGGAGGTTCGGCATAAAGGGGCGCTACGTGCACTTTGGTCGGATCGAATCCATGCGCGATTGCTTGCTCGGCCATATACGAAGAGCCCGTGACGAATCCGGCAAAGTGACGCCGTGCCTGGTGCTCGCCCTGCAGATCGGAAATCGTTCGCAGTTTGAATCCGGGAAATCCCGCATTACGATGAACGAATCCCATGCATGGATAACACGCGGCGGCGCTCACCACTTGCGTGCAAGTTTGTCGCTGGATTGTCGTATATTTTTGCACGCGCAGGCAAAAGAGCCAGTGGTCGTGAAAGAATTCGATGACCGGAACGGGTGAGTGAGCCAGTGCGTCGGCAATTTCGGGGCGACGCGTCTGATGCACGTATACCAGGTCGACTTTGGCGTCTCGCACCTGCGCGACGACATCGACGAGAGGGAACGCAGCATCGAACGCATCGAGCATTGCGTGCGAGGTTGAAAAGTTGGGATCGTATAGCAATGTCGAGCGTACCCCGCGTTCCCGAAGGTGCTCCGTCGTTCTTTTGATGTAATGCTCCGCGCCCCCAACGAGCGACCCGTGTGTATTAACCCAAGCGATATGCATGCATGCCCCCAATTCTCGAAACCTCAGACGGGAGTTGTATTCCAATTCGATCGTCGCCGAAGGTGTGTCGCAGCGGCCACACCGAGCAGAATGTGCAGCATGAAAGCCAGCGGTGTTTGTCGAACTTCCCATTCGGAAAAGCTTTGGCCAAATGCGCCGATCAATGAGCCGAGGACGCCCATGCCGAACCGTGAACTCAGGGCCGCCGAGCGTGCACGTAGAAACGCGCCCGTCACCGTGAACCAGCGCAACCAAACGATGGCAAAAAGCACGACCCCGATCCAACCTGTCTCGCCGAGCGTAATGGCATAAAGACTATGGGCGGGTGCTGCATGCGGGGCATCAATGTGCGCATTGTAGCGTAATCTGCGCCTGGGAGTCGGGAGATCCGTGCTGACATACGGCACGTAATATTGCTCGACGATCGGCCCAAAACGATTGGACACGCACCAGGACCAATTGTTCAAGCCACAACCAAAGGGCTCCCTTTCGACGATTCCCTTGGCTTGAATGAGGTATGCGCCGCGGCCCTCCCAAACTTTGCCGCCATATTCCTTATCGTACCCCTCAGCATCGAATCGCTTCTTGAAGTCACCGTAGGACATTGCGCCCAACATGAGGATGAGAACTCCGATCAAGAAGCCGATGAACACGTGACGTTTCGTCATTTCACGCAGCGAACTGAGCGTAATGGTCAGGAACAACCCCACGAGCATCAGCGTGAGGACGCCATTGCGCGACACCGTGAAAAGCAGAGTTATCACTCCGAGAAGTGTCGCTATCGCGCACATCCGACGCAATATACGCGACGCGTCCGATACCGCTACGCACGCGAGCACGGGTATACACATGAGTTCGTACATCGATAAGGAATTCGCATGCCCCAGCGTGCCTTCCACCCGAGGTTGTTTCCAGACAAATCGTCCGCGCATGGCCGACACCCATTCATAAGGGATGGCGACCACGAGCGCCCAGACAATGAGGGTCAATTCGCGATCGCTTTGCGCATATCGGGCCATGGTCACGAATACGCAAAGCTGGCGCACCATTTTCGACAGCTCGAAAAGTCCGAATAGCGCAGGGTCGGAGAATGCTACCACGAGGGCATTATACACGAAGAATACGAGCATTGGCCCAAGCCCGGGAAGCCATTCTCGACGTCGTTCAGCAACCGGCACACTCAGGAGCAGCATGATCCAGAGCAGGTCCAGCCACGAAACTTCGACGCCCCTCGTCGTGCCGCGGTACCATTCTCGGCTAATGAAGTTGATATCTATCAGGTCCGAGCGAGTCGTTCCGAATACGAGCAGGAATGCGCAAGCATCACGCAATCGTGCATTGCGAACGCACATCGCCCGGCCCACGGTCAATGCCACTGCGAAGCCCACGAGGAAAATGGCGTGTTTCAGTTCCAAGCTCGCCTCACTCAGCGATCTTCGCGCGACCCGGACCCGCCGAATCGTTCGAGCACGATGCGTTGCCCCACGCTTGCATCAGTGGACCCATCCGAGCGTCGGTGCTCTCCGTGTCTATGCCCGCAATAATATCCATAATGAAACGCTGCACGCCGAAGGGGCGCTGCGCAGAGCCCGCGCCAATCGCCGGCCATTGCGTGATAGACGACATCGCGTGCCGTCGAGCCCGCAATTCGACGTACCAATTGCGTCGCAGTATCCGTACCGCCCTTGACGAACGCATCTGCCTCGCCTTCAATGAATCGCCGCCCGAAAGCTTCGCGCATCGTATAATTATGCGAATGCATGACCAAGGCCTGAGGCACATACCGCACGACATAACCATTTTGACGTGCCCAAGTGCCCCACTCGATATCTTCTGAGCCGAACGCCGCCGTATGAAATCGATGCTTCTTCCATGCAGATCGGCGCACCGCTGCAAAGGGCAAGGAGAATGGCATCCAGGGCGGTGCATCACCCTCGGCAGGAAAGCTGATCTCGTAATCGCGGCGTACCCACGTTGCCGCTTCGGGCCGTGGAATTTGTCGCGCAAATGAGGCGACGATTCTAGGATCTGCAAACGGATCTACGAGACGTTCCAATGCATGCGGCGTGAGCGGTACGGTATCCGAGTTTTGAAAGACGAGAATGTCCCCCGAGGACGCTTCGATGGCTTGATTCAATACCGCCCCAGGAATATACGCAGATGCCGGAATGCGGAGCAGGGTAGGGGAGTATTCACGAACGATGTCCAGGGTCCGATCGGTGGATCCGGAATCAATGACGACCAATTCAAAATGACGCAGTGTTTGCGAATGAAGCGCGCGGAGCGCTTGGCCCACGACCCAATCCGCATTTTTGGTGCGCATGATGACCGATATTTTCATGACGTAGCCCTCGTGGTTTCGATCGACAAACCAAGTTGTCTTGCTGTCGTGGGGAAGTTGGGATCGCCAACTTGGGCCCAATGCGAAAGGTATGCCGCGCGCAGCTCGCATTGCGAGCTTCCTTCGGCACCCAGGATGTTTTGCACCAACGTCGCTTCTTCCTCGTGCGTTGGCCCATAAAGTATGGCGGGAAGAACGGCGGCTAATATCTTCCGTGGATGTGCGCGACGTACCGCCATCTCCAAGGGATATGGCAACCCCAAAGGTCCCGGGCGTCTTATGAAGGAGCGCAATAGATATTTCGAGCCCGTGACGAGCGACTGCGGTGAATTGTCTTCGGTGAATAGGATTCGTCCAGGATGGTCACGGAAGCTGCAGGTGTCGTCTCCACATCGAAAGCGCTCGAACGCAAGGTGTGCCAATGCGAGTGTTTCGCGTGTTCTTTCAGCGAGAGTTTTGAAGTCACTTCCGAGATAACGATCGTAACAAGGCTCGAAGCGGAATTCCGCCGCCTCCTCGTAAAGCGCCGCCAAACCAGGAAGGACCTGCTTCAATTCGCGCATTCGTTTCTGCTTCTCGGCATAGCTCGCGTGATACCGACCTCGCGCGAAGAGCAATGCGTCACCATGCCCAATGATTGCTTTCATCAAGTGTTTCACGACGAACTCCGCGTCGCGTCCACTTGGAGTTCCGCGCTGCATGATTGCGTCATTGATGACCAACAGAGATGCACGGTTGACGAGCAAATTGTGCACGTCGTCGATTTCAATGCCTTGCGCTGTGAGCGGCCTGAGCGACGGAATGAAACCGGCGTCGCCCAGAACGGTCTGATGGCCCCAGCGCAAATCGAACCATATCACCCGAGCGGGCGCGAAACGAAGCTCGACGTCACAGATGACACCTGTATCGATACCGAGGCTCTCTTCGCGAGCGACGGGGGCCAACAATTCATCCAGCCGTCGTTTGAGCGCTGCTCGGCGTAATGCTGCACGAGGAGTCGTAACGAGCAGAAAGTCGATATTGTTGTGCGGCAGCTCTTCGCCGTTTTGGCGAATCACGCCGCCTTCACCGCGCCCATAACCGCCGAGCAAGAGCAGGGAGCGGTAATCGTCGGCCGCAATGTTGTGTTTTACGAGGTTCGCTACACGCGTGACCATGGCGCCAATGCGCCTTTCGACGGCGGGCCCGCCCCGCAATGTGTATCGCTTATCTGAATTCAAGACGCTCATGCGCAAATCCTCCTCGAATTGCCGATCCCCAGGTGGCCGCGAATGACGCCCGCAACGTCCACGAGCGCTTGGCATTCGGAAATTGCCGGATCATCAGACGACAACGCTGCCAATGAGGACCTGGTGCCGATGTCATAACCATGCATTCCGCGCGCTTTGCCGCCTACCCAGCTTGGCGCGAAAATCGTTCCTTCCGGCAGCAGCCATAATGCTTGGCCATAAGGGGCTCCGGCCACAGGTACTTCACGCTTGCGCAGCGCGGTCAGATCGAGCCACGTTCCCGGAATGCCCGTGAATTCCAGCTCCTTACGCGCCCGCGAAAGCGTTCCGGCATCGGCCCAGAAGCGTAGCATCGTGCTATCGACAATGCTCCGCTCAATGCCTACCCGGGACACGTGCGGACGCGGATCGACGATTCGGTTGACATCGGCCATGCCATGATCACCGACGACGATCGTCACGAGCGGTCGCGCATCGTCCGCAAGTATCTCGCGGGCACGTAAAATTCGCTGTGCGACCCGAGAGAGCAGGTTATCCGTTCGAGCGTCATTGTTTCCGTACTGATGCAGGTGCGCATCGAGCTCGGATGCATAGAGAAATGTCAAATCGGGTTTTTGCTTTTCAATCAATTCGAACGCTTCGTTCCAACGCTCTCCTTCGGGAAGCTTCCAATTGGCCGAATACACGCGCAGACCAGCGGCTCGGGCATCGGAAAGAAATGTCCGTGAGCGCCCGATCATTTCTGATTGAAACAAGTCTTCACGCTCAGGAATGTCCAGCCACCGGAACGCTTCGGGCGGTACTCGGTGCAGCGCCACGTATCCCGAAAGTCGAGAATGCCTCGCGAGCAAAGCGGCTGCAGCGCGCCGAACGGAAGCTCGTTCGTGTACGGCTTTTGGCAATAAACCGAGAATCGATAGCGGTGACAACACGCCGTCGCTACCAGCCACACGTTGAGAAAACAGACACATTCGACCGTGAATCGTTGGCGGCGCTCCGGTGAGAATCGTGGGCAGTGCGCCCGACGAATACCCGAGTATGCCTCGCAATGAACGACGATGCGGCAAAAACGCCAGTTTATTGCCGAACCGTTCGAGCTGTGAAGGCCCGAGCGCATCGACGAAGACCACCAAAACACGTCGCTCGACGTCACTCATGTCAATGCCCTCAGGTAGGACGGTGATTCGGTTTGGCTGGGACTATCAACTCTTTGATTTTGTCTGGCGAGCTGATGACGCAAGGCTCGGAGCATTAGAATGCAGTCCAGCAAAAAGCCCTTTTCGTGCGTGTAGTAGACTCGTGCGCGCAATCGCGTCCCCGCGTCCGCATCTGCGGGCACGAGCGCCCCATCTATTCGAATGAGACCGAGCGGTGCTGCCAGCGCCTTCCAATACAAGGCGAGAGACATACCCACGGGCGGATCGTCATCCCATTCCGACAAACCTACGAAATTGCGATCCCCACGCGTCGCCTCCATGAGCTGTCGCCAAAGCGTGAGCAATGTATTGCGCTCGCTAGATCGGACGAAAGCGGTCTTCGCGCGCATGAGCAACCAAATAGGCGCCATGACGATGAGCAGCAACAATGCCACCGCGCGGCCCAATGGATTGCCGCGGTGATGTTTGTCCCGTGGTGCGAGCAGTAGCGTTTCGTCAATCGTTGCATGCTCTCCAGTGAATAAGTCCTGGGTTCCTCGTGGATCGATTGCAATGCCCGAAAGGGCGAGGTTTTCCCCTACGATCGTGCCAGGAGCAACCATCGTATCGTCCATTCGAGTATTTCGCTCGACCACGCTGCGATCGCCGAGAAAAACCCTGGGCCCCACGGTAGCCCCCGCGCGAATGATCGTGTCTACACCCAGCAGCACCGGAGGAATGAGTTTCGCACTTGGATCGACATAAGCGCCACGGCTGGCCCATACGCCTCGCTCACGTTCCGACGCGTGCAGAAGCACGCCGTTTTCTGACCGTTGTGACAATCGCCCCTCGAGCACTGCGACCCCAATGGTGAATGCATCCGCCAGCGATCGCACTCGAATGGCCCATGCAGACTCAGGTGCCGTTTCCGTTGCTTTGGTAATCGCTTCGCCCAACATGCGCACCGCACTTCCATCGACGGTTGTCGCAAGCCCCTCGGGCGGCGCGAGCGCTACGACCGTACCCTCGGGGGTCGCATGCGCGCTAATTGCTTCGATATCCCCGCCGCACAAGACATCTGCTGCAATGGCCAACAGCGGCGTGTTATCGGGAAAACCAGCGCGGCGTGCGATATCCCTTGGCGAAAGCGCACGGGCGCTCATGACCAGCCGCACGCCAGTTCCAATTGCGTCACGGCGAGCCAGCCATTGACCGAGCGCCACGCTTTCGGCGGATGCTCCAATCTGCACGGCAATGCCCTTGCAGCCAACGGATCGTAACCATTGAATTTGCCTGGCCACGAGCGGCCGGCCTGCAATGGGAATCAATCCGTGCGTACATGTGGACTCGATTTCATGAATTACAGCGTGCATCGACCCCTCCGTTGGCATTTGAATGGGCGGCCTTATTTCAGTAGGCGCCGCGTCCGCCGAGGACTGCGGGAATGGTCCTCACGAGCAAGCGAACATCGTCGACGGCCGATGTCCTATCGATGTATTCGATGTCGAGTTGCACCTGTTTCTCGAAGGGCAATTCGCTCCGACCGCTGACTTGCCAAAGACAAGTCAATCCCTGTTGGACTTCGAGCCGCCTGCGGGCCACGGAGTCATATCGATCCACTTCCGTGCGAAGCGCAGGACGCGGACCAATCAATGTCATGTCTCCGACAAACACGTTCCATAATTGAGGCAGCTCGTCGATGCTGAACCGTCTGAGCCATCGCCCCACGGACGTAATTCGCGGGTCCCTAACCATTTTGAAGCGAATTTCGCTCGAGTCTGAAATCAGCGCCGCCCGCCGAGCTTCGGCATCGATATACATCGTGCGCAATTTCAAAATCATGAAATCACGTCCGTGCTGTCCGATGCGCCGCTGGCAAAATAATACCGGACCTTTGCTCGTCACCTTAATCGCGCAGGCCGCCAATGACAAAATGGGTAGGACGAGCATCAGCCCTAGTCCTGCCGCCAAAACGTCCAGGCCGCGGCGCGCCCGCGGACCGAGGTCGAGCATTCCTAATAAGCGTCGAAGAAGAAATCGCCGAGTGCGCGCGAAAGATGTCCCGGAATTCTGGCGACGCCTAAACGTCCCCGTCGTCCTCATCGCGTCTCGTTCGTCCATGGTTACCCCACAAGTTTTTCACGTTGGGGCGTGCTGTCCCCCAATCGTTCGTTTTCCGGGGTAATCAAAGTTCGAGCCAACCCGAATGCTTGGACATTCATAGCCGCTCAGGCTCGAATTGCGTTCTGGCTAAATGGTTTCTCAATTTACCAGGCAGACCACGGTACGGTTCAGCACACCTGGTCGGTATGGTCTTTGGGGCCTGTCACCGACTGACCCATGCCCGCATGAAAACGTCGGGCTCGAATCATGCAAAGCGGCGCCTCCCACGTGAGGCTTGCCATGATGAAACTTGCATTGACTCTCGGGGGTACCGATCAAGGTCGATCTGGTATCGGAGTTTATACCCGCGCTATCATTCCGCGCCTAAATCGTGCGCTCGATGCTTGCGGCGGAAAGCTCGTCGTTATCGGTACACTCGGCGATATACAGGCGTACGAAGATGTATTGCGAGGTGCTCGCCGACAGGTCATCCCCTCCATTTGTGCTGCCCCTGGTCTAAATGCGCTTTTTCATTTGGCCGGTGCGGCACAGCTTGCGGCACGTGCGGATGCATCCGTATTACTCTTGCCCGCTGCAAATCGCCGTATCGTGATGAATTCGCCCATTCCTACGGTCGCTGTCGTTCACGACCTTGCGCAATTGCACGTGTCCAAAAAATACGACCCGCTGCGCATGGCATATCTTCGTTACCTCACGTTGCCCGCGCTCCGACGGGCCTCGTGCGTCGTTGCCGTCAGTAATGCCACTCGAAATGACATTGCCCGCGCTTTCGATTGGCCGAACTCCCAGATAAACGTCGTCCCAAATGGCGTCGATGCAAAAAGATTCGCGCCGCCAGCGAGTAATGACGCACGCGTCGGGGCCGCTCGGGACCAGCTCAAAATAAATTCACCCTACATCCTGTATCTCGCCCGTCTCGAGCATCCCGGCAAAAATCACGTGCGATTGATCGAGGCGTTCGCGAATAGCCATATCGCTGCAAATCATTCGCTCGTGCTTGCAGGCGCGGACTGGGGCGCGCTCCCCCTCATTCGCGAAACAATCGCTCGACTTGGCATCGACCATCGAGTTTTGGTTACAGGGTTCGTTCCTGATGAAATAGCTCCGGGGCTCGTCGCGGGCGCTGATGCCGTGGCAATGGTTGGGCTCCACGAAGGCTTTGGCCTTCCCGCGCTCGAGGCATTGGCCGCCGGCCGTCCCCTTTTCGTGGCGCGCACCGGGGCGCTGATCGAAGTGACGGGCAATCTGGCGGCAGATTGCGACCCGCTCGATTGCAAATCGATTCAGGCAGCTCTCGACAAGGCGTTATCGGACAAAACGCTCAGACAACGAGCGCTCGCAGAAGGCCCCGCATTCGCCATGCGATACGATTGGGACGCCACGGCCGACGCCTTGTTCTCGATATGTCGGGAAGTCGCCGCAGGTGCGGAAATGGCATCACAAAGACGTGCGGAGCGTCCTGCGTAGCCGTTCGAAGCCGTCTTCTACATCGGCAGTCGTGATCTCTCGGAATCGTTGCGGAGACGGTCCGGAGGCGCTGGCATCGTAAATCAACCCGCGTGGTTTTACGTTCTTTTGGCGCAGCACGTCCGTGACAAACCGCACACGCTCGTCTTGATCGGCAGCTTCCAGCGCTTCTTCGTATTGTTTCAATACGTCAGCGATGTGCTCCTCGATTCGTTGCTTGTCGAGCTCCGTTTCAGCCACACCCGTAATGAGCGGAATGAGCAAACTTGCCTGGGAGAGCGGCAAGTAGAGCCCGCGCGCCGTCTTCGCCACGGTCTTGAATACGTCCTCCGCGCCCAGATATTCGCGCAATGCCGGCAAACACCCGACGGCATGAATCACGATTCCCATTTCGCGAGCATTTTCTGCCTGAGTGTACCAATGGTGCCCACATGGACATCCATTGGGAAATCCATCACCAGACGGCTCGACACCGTGTGGCGGGGCATCGCCCACCCACACGACCACTCGAGCTGCACGAGGACGCCAATCGAGGCGCACTAGGTCGTAAAGCCCGTCCGTCACGGATTCCGGGCCATCCCCGCCCCCTGACGCTTCCATACGTCCCACGCCCTTTTTAATGGCCGCGAGATCGTCAGTCAAAGGCACGACGCGGCTTGCGAAGGATCGGTCTTGCGGTGGATGATCACGATAACTCACCAAACCCAATCGCAAGCTACGGCAAAGTGGCGCGCGCCGAATGGCCTCGATGATTTCGAGCAGCCGTCGCTTTACCTCCTCGATATAGGCCCCCATGCTGCCCGTTTCATCGACCAAAAATACCAGGTCGATTTCTCCAATGCCGGCACTGGTCACGTGAGCCAGCATTTCGGGCGAATAGACCTCCGAATGGTCCGATTGCAGCGGCGGGGTGGATACGGCTTCTTGTTGCTGGACATAGGAAGCGGATCGCACAGAACCCGCCGATATGGGCGCAGGCGCGGCAGCCGGCGCAGCGGGCATTTCCGGTTTTCCGCGCGTATACACATCCAGATCGAATGGGTCCGGTTCGCGTGACGTCGGCAGCTCGTCTTCTTCCTCCTCGACGACAGTCAGCGCAACGGCTGTCGGTTCCTCTTCTTTTTCCTCGCCAAACCCGAATGCTTCTTTGACTTTCGAGAAAAAACCTCCACGAGAAGCCGGAGCTGGTTTTGGTGCGGACGGGACAAACGTCGAGGCCATTGCAGGTGGCGGCGGCGGTGCCATCTTCGCCTCTGCGAAAGGAGGCCTCATTGCATGCGGCGGCGATGCCATCTTCACTTCTGGCAAAGGAGCCCCCATTGCAGGCGACGGTGGCGGTGCTGCACCAGGCGCGTCGTATGGAGCTGTGCGCTTGTACTTGGGCAGCACGCCATCATCCACACGCATCGAGCGCGCACGCATCGGGGACACCATAGACATGGCCCGTGGCGCCCCAGATGCAGCCGGGCTCGGCGATCGCATTCCCCCACCACCGACCATCGGTGCAGCGGTGTGCTCGTCTTCATCGAATGGTGGTGGAGCCCCGGTCGTGAATGCCCCCGCATCGCCTTCAGCGCCGCCGCCAAAGTCATCCTCGAATCCGTCGGCTTCTTCTCTCGCATCGATTTCCATCGCATCGACGACCGCCGCCATTTGTATTTTCTTCGCCGGCTCCGTGACGCGCTTTTCATTGTCCTCAGCCACGAGCGACGTGTAAGGGCTCAGCAATTTATGCTTTAATGCCAGCGCAAGCACTTCCATGCGCACTTCAGCGGCCTCGTTTGGCGCAAGGGCCAGCCGCTCGAGTCGCGCATCGATTCTCAGTCGTGCCCAAAGCCGTTCGAGCCCCGGCATTTGTTTCGACTCTTCGGGCAACTCGACATCGATTTCTTGTCGGAACGATTCTCCGGTCGCTCGGTTGCCCGTAAGAACCAGCCGGCTCGTTCCCGAACCGGCAAACCGCCCAAACAATTCAACCGTTTGACCACCAAACAACTCTGGCACGGGATTCGGATACACGTCCACGGGCATTGCATCGTCCCAGGACAAACGAATGTTCGTGAGCACCGGACCTGCTTGCCGCACGCGTCGCGCGAATTTCGGTACCACCGTTTCCACGTCTTCTCCAGGCAACAGCACGTCGCTCGTACCGCCCCCTGCGCGCGCAAGACGCTCGACCAGATATCGATTGACCGAGGGACCAATGCCGAGAACGTAAAGCCTCGTCTCGTTACCCAGGAGCGTCGGCACGCGCCGCAAGAGCCGTCCTTCATTGCCCACGGCCCCGTCCGTGATCAATACGACGACGCGGGTTCGTCCTTTTTCCGTCGGCAATTTTGCGACTCGTTCCAGGGCTTCTTCCAATTCGGATCCGCCGCGAGCGTGAATGCCTCGGAAAAACGCTTCGATTTGTAGAATCCACTCCTTGGTGACTCGGACAAACGTTTCCCCTTGGCCATCTGCTGCAATTCGATCGTGATCGAACGCGAATGCTTGTGCCCGATCTTCGGGACCCAAGTGATCCAAAATCATGCGCACTGCGCGCTTTGCTTGCGGAACACTCTGACCCCGCATCGAACAGGATCGATCCACCAAAAATACGACATCCCGCGGCAAACCATATTTTGCTTGCTCGCGCGTCGTTGCCACGACGACTCCGCAATATTCGCATTTCCATGCTGGGCCAATGCCGGGCCATTCTTTGATGGCCGACCCATCCCGAAGCGCACCACCACAATTGTTGCAGCGGTACGTCCGGTGGTCTCCGCCGGGGCCTGCGTCCGCGAGCGAAAGGTCTTCGATGTCTGCAATGGGCGGAGTCACGACGAGCAAAAATGTGCCCATCTTGTCGGCTTGCCGCTCGAAATACGTACGGGGCCGAATGCCTTTTCTCACGGAGCGGAAGGCCACCACGAAATCGCGATTGGCAATCGTTTCGGATTCGTGCAGGTTTACGCGGTACGCGCTCTCCGAAAGCTGTTCGATATCGACGCGATGCGAAGGCGACCGCGGCGGCTCGATTTGCTCCCCCGCATGAATCTCCAGCTTCGCGCGTACATTTGCCGGACGTTGCCCCGTTGCAGCGGCGGGCGGCCGAATCTTTCCCGCATCGGGCACTTCGGTCGTGGCGATCACGCGACCTTTTTGACCAATCACTTCATCCGGACGCCCGGCGTGATATCGCTCTGTCGACACCATCGGGAAAATAAATCGCCATTCGCCGTCGTCGAAAGCAAGTTTTTCCTGATATCCGAGCGTCACTTCGATAACGTCACCCGGGGCAATGTTCGCCACGCTCAGCGTAAACAGGTTCGGCCTATCCTGTTCCAGCAGCGTTGCGCTTCGTCCTTCCCGCCGCGCAGCCTCGTAGGCTCGCTTCGCTTCCTCTTTTTCCTTGACGACCCCCTCGACCGTACGCTCGCCGATGCGAAACCGCATCGTATGCACCGATGCCCCATGCGGCAGCGGAAACATATATTCCGCTTCGATGGGCGAATCGCTCGTGTTGCGAAATCGCTGGCGCACGGTGATGCTCGCGATCGGCCCATTGATCGCTGCGTCTACGTCGGTCTGTTCGAGCGGCAACTGCAGGCCGTTCGAGCTGCGCATCGTTCCCTGAGTGATGAGATCGTTCGCCGGAGCCATCATAGTGATTGCTAGGATGGTACACGACGGCGCGGCGCGCGTGGGGGCAAAATCGACATCGGGCATTTGGAGCCGTCCATGCCCGGCCGGTGTCCACTACGAATCACGCCGAGGTGCGACCGAGACAAGAACGGTAGTGACGGTTTGTCCCCTTATGACCATTCAATTCGGCATCGCTGCTGCGCGAGCCATTGCTGCAAGCGCATTGGCCAGCCCTGCAAAGCCCGGCGCACGCTCCTCGGTTGATTGCGCCGAAAGAGGTGCCTCATCTGCACCCAGTCGCTCTTCTGCCAAGGGCAAGCGATAACCAGAGCCAACTCCCACGGCACGAAGCAACTCCGACGCGTCCTCGCGCCGCTCTTCGTCCCATTCATGCTGCGTAATGCGCACGAGCAGCTCCACGGCCAGCGGCACATCTCCGACAAAAAGCGCCTCGGCTAGCGCCGTCCAATGAAATTCCATCGACAATCCATCCGAGAGCAGCGCCTGCAATCGTGTCGCACGTGCTGCAATCCAAACTTCTTCCACCTTTGCCGGATTCGGCCGCCACCGCTTATCGAGTTCCATACACACCGATTCAACCAACGCCCGAGCTCGATAAAGGTCGCCAAAACACGCGAGCACCTCGGCGCGACGTAATTCAAAAATGAATCGGTCCTCCTCGCGCGCTTCCATCGTATAACGTGCCGCAAGCGCCAGCGCCTCGTCCGGGCATCCCAAATGGCATAGCGCCGACAATGCGGCTTCCCTGCGAATGTTTTCCAGAGCCGCTGGGTCATTTTGACCTCGCCGCGCAACCAACGCGAGCGATACCACTTCCTCGTATTGTGCGGCTTCAAGCAAAGTCGAAAACAATTCCACGGACGCATCGAACGCAATCGTCTGGGCCATCTTCGCCTCGAGCGCCAGGACCGAATCCCATTGCGCTCGCGAAACCCGCAAAGACCCCATACCAATTTCCGCGCCAAACCCAAGCGAACGAACGCGACCCAAATGCAACAGAGCTTCGTTCGTCCTTCCCGCCAGCCGTTCGGTTCGCCCCAGCCAAACCAGCGCGGATACTGCAAATGCCATCGCCTCCGCGCACCGCTCTCGCGTCGCAACCCCCCTGAAATATTGAATCGCTGCTTCTCCCAGCGCTCGCGCCTCGTCGAACCT
>CAZETM010000058.1:0-24662 GCA_964514885.1 uncultured Polyangium sp.
CCGCGGCCTCACCCCCCCTCACCCCCAACCCCCTCTCCAAATGGAGAGGGGGGCTTAATAGCGGAGAGGGGGTCCAACGCGACGTATCACGGAGGCCGCGCGTCAAAAATGTGTCGCGACGTCAACGCCTGATGGCTTATGCCTGCCCGCCATGGTAGATGCGGCGCGTGTCGCAAAACCGGCCTGCATCCGACGAGCTTTCCCCCACCACGCAGCCAGTCGCCCGAACGGTTCCTGCGCATCTTCGGCGCCTGTATGCAGCAACCATTCCGTTTGGCATCGGTTGTGGCATTTCGCTCGGGCTGACGCCGACGCATTTGCCGAAGCTGGGATTCACGAAACAGAACATCGGCACATTGTCGATATTCTTTGCGGCCGGTTTGGTATTGTTCGCGCTTCCCGTCGGCATGCTGATTCGGCGGTTCTCCGCAGAACGGATGATGGCGTTCAGCCTGCTCGGTTATGGCCTCTGTCTCATTGCATTCCCACACGCGACGACCTACGAAAGCATTGCATTCGTTCGATTTTTCGACGGAATGAGCACCGTGGGGGTTTGGGTCGCCTCGGAAACGATCCTGCTCGCCCACGCGCGCCGCGAGCACAAAGCATATCTAACGACGCTTTATGCCATTTTTCTCGCGAGTGGATATGTGATTGGACCATTCGCGTCCATAGGTTTGGCGTCCGTCGTCCCGAACACGGCATCGTTTGCGATTGCGGGATTGGTCGAGCTGGCAGGTGCCGCATTCGTTCTGTGGCAATTGCCGCCGATTCCGGCGGCTGATGGTGTTTCTTCGGACGAGCCGAAGGCGGTCGAATCCAAAGCAATCACAAACGAAGTTCACTTGTCCGGGCTTTCGATTCTCTGGCGCATCAAGACGTCGTGTTTTGCGGCATTCTCGTACGGGTATTTCCAAGCGTCCGTCGTGCTGTTCCTGCCGCTGTTCGTCATCGAGTTCAAAGGCATTGACCCGATTAAAACGAATGTTTTTCCAGCATTCTTCTGTTTCGGTATGCTCGTGTGCTCGAACTTTGCCGGGCGTATCGCCGATCAAGTTGGGCACTTGAAAACGGTGCGAGCACTTTCCATCATTGGAATGTTCTCCGTGCTCGGTTTCGTGCTGCTGGATTCTTATTGGGTGATGTGCCTGATCGTATTCATGGCCGGTGGCACGTTGGCGTCGATGTCGCCCATCGCGTTGGCACTGACGGGCGTGGTCGTTCAGCCGAAAGACTACAGTCGCGCGAATTCGATCTACAATATGTTTTACGCGACGGGCATTCTGCTCGGGCCGCCAATCTCGGGCGTCATCTTTCAGCGCTGGAGTGGCGTGGTGATGATCGAACACATCGTGGCGTTATGGTCGGTGTTCGTCGTTTTCACGATTATCTTCATCAACGACGACCCGGCAAGCCGCAAAAAGAAGACCGGCTCGCCGAATCCCGAATTGGCGCGTTGATTCGTCAGGTCCGAATCGGTAGCCGTACGCTCGATTCACCATTGAGCACGCGGTCGGCTTCTTCTTCATCGAGCACGATGAACCCACCGCGTTCCGCATCGAATACCTCCACATCGCCATTGGTTACGTTGAACCACCACGCGTGAAGCGTGATTCGATTCTGCGCAAGCCTTTCACGCACGATGGGGTACGTCGCCACATTGTCGAGCTGTTGCAATGCGTTGGCCTGTGACAGTCGATCCTCGAGCGGAAGGTTGCTCCGAATAAACGACGACTTTTCCAGCCGCTTGAGCGCAGGCTCAGCATTCTCGAGCCACGCAGCAAGGTTCGGCGTAGTCACGAGTTTGTCTCGACCATTCAACGTGGCTCTCATCGCGCCACACTTCGAATGACCACACACCACGATGTGCCTGACGCCCAAAACCTCGACACTGAATTCAATCGCCGAAGCTTCGGATACGTCACCCGTCGAAATACCCCCGCTCGCCGCAGGCGCCACCAAATTGCCTACGCTGCGTACGACGAACAGATCTCCAGGATCCGTGGAAGCGAAGAGATTCGGCACGACACGGCTGTCGGAACACGCAATGAAGAGCACGTCCGGCTTTTGGCCATGTTCGGCTAGCATTTTAAATTTTTCGGCAAGGCCAGGAAGTTTGGTCTGTCGAAATTCAACGATGCCGCGAATCAGCTTTTCCATAACGCGATACTAGCGCGAAAGGAAAACTCCTTGGAGGACAAAAGAACGTGCTCCTCTCTCTTCGGCTCCAACGGTTGCGCCAGAAAACTCAGGGTTTGGAAGGTTTATCCCCAGCATCGGCGCGTGCGTGAATTCGTTCATACGCGTTCAATAAAGCGCCCGGACAAACTACTGGACGGCTTCGCTCGCGTCGTCCCTCGCGCAAACATGTCTTGCCAGCGATCCTGATGCGCTCGCCCACTTCGAGGTCCTGCGGGCATGGCGTTCGTTCGCCCGGAGAAACTCGATCGCCGTCGACCGAATACACCTCGCAGCGATCGTCTGTGCGCCCCAGATAATGCCGAAGCGTGGGACGACGAGCGGCAGCGTCGGGCACCGATGCATCCGCACCGGCTGCGGCAAACGAAATGATCGCTGACGCGTCCGCGTCGATCGGCGGAGTCTCTTGACAAGACCCTGCCAAAACGACGGAAACGATCGCGAAGCAGTACGCGAAAACAACGCGACGGACGTGCACGCTTGGGTCCTTGCCACAAGTGAAGCGCGAGGCCAAAGGGACGACGACCTGCCGCATGCTAGTGCTAGGCTCGCGTCCGTGCGAGTGCTTCTGCATCGAATTTCATAGCCGATAACGAATGGCTGACCTCCGCGCATCCTCACGATCTTCCTCCGACGGCATTCCTATCGATTGGGGCACGCTGGGCCCCTTGCGGCTTCGCGCACGAAGCCTGGCCGAAGGCGTTTATGCCGGCAGTCATCGCAGCGCGCGTAAAGGGCCGGGCGTGGAATTCGGCGGGCATCGACCTTACGTCCCGGGAGATGATCTGCGGTTCTTCGATCGCAGGGCGCTGCTCAGGCACGACCGCATGATGATTCGTGAGTTCGAGACGGAAACGGATCGCGCGTTGTGGCTGTGCGTGGATGCAACCGCGTCGATGGCGTATCGAAGCGCTCGTGCACCAGGCGCGAAACTGGCCTACGGAGCGCTGATCGGCGCAGCGCTGGCTCGCGTGGCGCTTTCGAGTGGCGATCCGGTAGGGCTTGGTTGGATCGGTGGTCGAGGAGCGTTGTCACTTCCTGCAACGGGTGGTCGTGAAGCGTTCGATCGCATGGCGGGAGCGCTGGAATCGATCGCTGCGGCGGGAGATGCGAGCACCGACGATGGCGCGATGGAACGAGCGCTTGCGCCGATCGCACGACGAGGCAGACGCGGTTCGATCATCGTGTTGATCAGCGATCTGGTGGACTTGCCCGAGCGCGCGATGTCTTCATTCATGGCGCTGGGCACGGGCGGCCGATCCTTGGTGGTCATACGAATTCTCGATCCGATGGAAGTGTCGTTCGGTTTTTCCGGGCACGTACGTCTACGAGCGATGGAAGGAAATGCCGTCGTAGAAACGGATGCGGACGAAGTGCGCGCGATGTATCTGGATCGCATTCGATCCATTGGCGCTACGTTTGCTGAAGAATTGGCCAAACGAGGCGGACGGTTTGTTGATGCATCGACAGACAAACCTCCGGCCGAGGTCGTGCGGTCCGTGGTGCGAGCAGTGTCGGAGGCGCGGTCGTGAGTTTCTTGTCGCTCGCAGCGCTGCTCGTCGCGGTGCTCGTGGTCGCACCTGTCGCGGCGCATTTGTTGCGTAGACGCAAAGCGGAAGAACAACCGTTTCCGCCTGCGAAGCTCGTGCCTCCCACACAACCTGCTTCGCGTCGGCGAAGCATGCTCGAGGATCGCGGTCTGTTCGGAGTGCGTGCGTTGAGCGTGCTGCTGCTCGCGGCGCTCGGTGCCACGCCGTTCGTGCAATGCGCACGTTTGGGGTTGGCGCGCAAAGGTGGTGCATCGGTTGCGTTGACGATCGTGATCGACGACTCGCTGAGCATGCGTGCGCCGCTTACAGAAGGACAAACCCTTGGCAAAACGCGCAAGTTCACGCGAGCGCTCGACGCTGCACGCGAGCTGGCCGATGGGCTGAATGGTGGTGATGCAGTCGCGATCGTGCTCGCAGGTGCGCCCGCGCGTGTAGCGCTCGCAGCCACCACGAACATGGCGGCCGTGAAAGCGACACTCGAAAGCATCACGCCTTCGGATCGCGCAACGGACCTCGAAGGAGCCATCACGCTGGGACGAGAGCTGGTGCGCGGCGTGCCGCATACCGATCGTCGCGTCGTGCTCTTTTCGGACCTTGCAGATGGTTTGCCCGATGCTCCGCCGCTCGGCGAAGGCTCGGACATTCCCGTGTGGATTCCGCTCCCCGAGCTCGAGGCGAAAGGCAGCGATTGCGCGATCACGCGAGCCGATCGAACCGGCACGAAGGTGCGCGCACGGGTCGTGTGTAGCCCGCCGGCAAACCCGAAAGATGCGCCAGGACAAACCTCAGTATCGGTGTCCGCTGGTCGTTCGATCGAACTGTTCGCCCAAGACAAACAGCTCGTTTCCGTGCCGCTTGGTGCTGCAATTCGAGCTGAAGACGTGACGCTCGAGGTGCCAGCCGATACGACGGGAGAGCTCGTCGTGAAGCTTTCGCCTGGTGATCTGATCGCTGAAGACGACGTCGCGCCGGTGGTGAACTTGGGCGGATCGTTGCCGATCGGCGTGGTCGTGGATGCGGCAGCTTCGCACGTGGCGACAGGTGGGCCTCCGCCGATCGAGCAAGCGTTGAGCGCGTTGCAGCTCGACGCAGAAGTGCGCCCGTTGTCAGCCGCGCCGGATCAACCTGACGAGCTGAATGCTTTTGCCGCGCTCGTGCTCGACGATGCTCCGGGGTTGACGCCTGAGAGCCGAAAAGCCTTGGCGGCGTGGGTGAATCGTGGAGGCGTCCTGCTGGTGACGTTTGGTCCGCGCGCAGCGTCCGCTCCGCTCGGGGCAGGGTTTGACCCGGTCGTGCCTGGCGTCATTCGTTGGGGTGCGAGCCCCGTGTCTGGAGCGGAGCCGGCGAGTGCGTTTTTCTTGGGCCCGAGCGCCGTAGGCTTGAACAAACTCGAGCCTGAAGGTCGCTCCACATTCGAGCCTGTAGCAACGACGGGAGCCGAGATCCTGGCGCGTTGGACGGATGGCGCGCCGCTGCTCTGGCGCAGATCGCTGGGTCGCGGAGCGGTGTTTGCGCTCGCGCTGCCGCTATCGACCGACGAGAGTGATTTCGCGCTGCGCCCGGCGTTTTTGGCGCTGCTCGAAAGGTTTGTCGGGACAGCCAGGTCACGCGGAGGCGCGCGACAGATCGATGTTGGAGATGCGTTCACCTTCGACGGCTACAACGATGTAGTCGTCGAATACGTGCCGAATGGGCCAGGTCTGCCTGCGCAAAAGATGGACCTGGTGGAGCAAAATGGTCGACGGCAAGTCGTCACGGCGCTCGCGGGGCGATACGTTGCGCGTCTCGATGGCGAGCAGACGATCCGGATTGCGACGGTGCCGGACCGAGAGATCGATCTGCGCCCGCGGCGCATTACGACGGCCGCACGTGCGGAAACGCTGGGGGGAGTGCAGCCGGCGATTGATGCTTCACCGTACGTAGCGCTGGGATTGTTGGGGTTGTTCGCGGCCGAGCTGCTTTTGCGCACGCTGGGGCAGCGGCGCGAAACGGCAAACGCGCAGTAGTTCGACGGGACAACCGGGGGTCAGTTTTACCAAGTGAACGGGAGAGGTTTTTCCCGGCTTGACAAGAATACCCGTATATGGCACTCGTGGCATATGGTACTTCGTTCGCGTACCTTCATCGCATTGACGTCGTTGGCGCTGCTGTTTCCAGCAAGCTCGGTGGAAGCTCAAGGGAAGCGGCGACCGCCAGCCAAAACGGCTGCACCGAAACCTGCGCCGCCACCGTTGACCGAGATGCGCGTGTGCGTGCGTCCGAATGGCGTAGGCGAGAAGGTGCTGAGGTGGGGGTACGACCGGTCGAACAAGTTGGTCACTACAAACGTGGACAGCGAAGTACGATTTGCTGATGGCCGGTGGGTTTACGTATTCGATGCGAAAGCGGCTTTCGATAGCGTCAAGTATTTGCCGATTCCGCACAATGCATTGAGGTGCCCGAACGACAAGCCGGTGGCAGCTCCTCCGGCGCCTCCAAAGCCCGAGCCGATATTGCCAGCATCGGGGCCGTTATTTCCATCGGCCAGTATTTTGCCGTCATCGGGTGCATTTTTGCCCGCAGGGTCGTTTGGATCGAGTGGCCCGACCCAATTGCCGACGGCATTGGTGGATCAATTTTGCGAGAATGCGGAGACGTTTGTCGCGGGCGAAGAAGACACGCACGAGGCTCGAGCATCTCAATTTGCGATTCGATTACGCGATTCGATTACGGCAAAAAAGCCTTTGGGGCAAATCAAGGCGGATGAATTGAGCCTGGAAGCCGCAGAGCTTTTGGCCAAACACTTTGGCGAGAAAATCGCCGCGGCGCTCATTCGAGCAGAAGTGATCGCGCCATTCGATGTATTGCAAAAGTTCATGGTGGGGCAGAAAAAACCACCGTGGGACATCTTGGTGCTTTTGGAAAAAGAGAAAATGGATGAGCTAGGATTGGGTCCAGCAGACGCCGTTCCAGCGATCATCCTGATGCGTACGGATTTCGATGCGCGAAAGAATGCGCTCGCTGGGGTTACGCCGAATGCACGAACGATGGACGCATTACGCGACGCTTATCAGCAAGCGTATGCGGATCGGCCGGCGTGGGTGAATGCTATCAAGGGGTATTTCGAGAAGAAGTAGTTTGTTCGGCCAATTCAACCAACTCAACTGGCAACTGTTCGGACAAACCTATTTGCTACTTCAATGCGTCTGCCAATGCGGCGGGATCTCTTCGAGCGTGAGCTGCGCTGGCTCGGGAGAAACCGGCACCGGACGCGGCGCCTTTCGCGGATCGTTCGGCTTGAACGTGTGCTCGAGAGCCGGGAACGTACGCTCTTGAACTTCACCCACGTAAAGCTGCGTGGCCTGGACAATCTGCTCACCTACCTGGGCAAACCGCTTCGCAAACTTCGGCTCGAGGTCCGGGAACATGCCGAGCATGTCGTAACACACGAGAACCTGACCATCGCATCCTGCGCCCGCACCAATGCCAATCGTTGGTACTGAAACGGATGCCGTGACTTCTTCGGCAAGATCCGGAGGAATCGCTTCGAGCACGATCGCGTAAACGCCAGCTTCATCGAGCGCCCGTGCGTCTCGTAAAACCCGCGCCGCGCTCTGCTCGCCTTTGCCCTGCACCTTGAATCCACCCATCGCATGCACGGATTGCGGCGTGAGACCAACATGCCCCATCACCGGAATGCCCGCGGCAACGATGCGTCGAACATGCTCGGCGACCTCTTCACCACCCTCGAGCTTGATGCTCTCGAAGGAGCCGTCTTTCATCATGCGCCCAGCATTTTCGAGCGCCTGCATAGGTGAAACCTGAAAGCTCATGAAGGGCATGTCGCCAATCACATGCGCGCGTCGTGCACCTCGAGACACCGCACGGCCGTGGTAACAAATGTCCTCGACCGTCACGGGCAACGTCGTCGGATGGCCTTGAATGACCATGCCCAACGAGTCGCCGACGAGCAGCATGTCGGCACCACCAGCGTCGAGAAGCCTCGCCATCGTGAAGTCGTAGGCCGTAACCATCGCGAGCGGCAAACCCCCTTTGCGCGCGCGAATCTCCGGCACGGTGACCTTCTTCGGCACCGCACCAGAGCGCCCTTGGCCGCCACTTCCATGACCTTTGGGACCGTACATGTCTTCCTCCGGGTCGCGGCCGCAAGTGCGGTCCACGCCTCACGAGCGAGGCTAAGGCAGCCCTAACGCCACGGCAAGACAGCGGATGAATGGAAGATGGAAAGGATCTTCAGGAGGAACGCGTCACTCGAGCACGCCGAGAACGCCTGCGCGCAAGCGACAAAACGAAGGCCGTACCAAGCAGACCAAACGCCGCGGGCACCGAGGATTCACTCGCCACGGCACATCCGCCCGAACCCTTGGAACCGCCATCGCCAAGTTGATCGTCCCACGGGTTGTTATCGACGCCGCCCGAGCTGCTGCTGCTGCTGCTTCCATCCGTGCACCAATCGGGCGGAGGAGGACACGCAGGCTCAGTTCCAATCGCATTGGTCACCTGCAGCCAACGGTTGATCGACGTCTGATCCGCCGCTGCTTGCAGGTTCAAGTCGTTCGACAATGCCGGCCGCGCTAGCTCGGAATGAATGCGCGTGACCCACAACGTGTTGTCGGGAATCGATCCGAAGAGCGCATCGAGATCCGCGTTGCACTCCTCGAGTGCCGTCGGACCCATCGGATCATCGCTGCCATAGCCACTGTTTGCCTTGTCAAACTCGGCCGACCAACGAAGGCCATCTTCGAACCAGTATCGCGAGAACTGCTCACCCGCTTCGACGAGCCATGCCGAACCCTGGCTCTCGGCAAACCTCTGCTGCTTGATGTCCGCGTAGTTGCTCGATGACGTGTCCCAGTTCCACACGAGCTCGGATTCTTTGATCGTGAAGGTCGTAAAGTTCGCGGGCTCGTAACGACCTTCGCCCATGATCCACAACGTGATCGGCGTGGTCAAACCCGTGCCTGCAGCGACCATGCGCAACGGCAACACAGGCTGTGCACCCATCGACGTAATGCGCACCGGGCGCATCGAATTGATGCCTTGTCCCGGCACGAGCTTGAGCGCGAGGAAGTTGAAACCTTCGTTCACGTACGCATCGACAACCGGAGCGACATCCGCCGGCAAACTGTAACCGTTGGCCGTGAGCCAGTCCTTGAGCGCGTTCGGATCCTGCGCCGAAAGCTGCACGGTTGCATAAGGACCAACCACCTCTTCCGCGATGACGACGACACCTCCACCACCCGCTGCACCACCAACTCCTCCACTGTCGACATTGGGCGGACCACCGAGACACTCAGGTGGGAGACAGTTGATTTGCGGCGAACTCACCGTGACGTTCGTGGCCTGTTCGAGCGCGCTGAACATGGCGTCCGAGGACAACGCGATCTCGACGGTGCCCTTGGTGGGAAGCACCCAAGAGAAGGACTCCGGCGCACCCGAGTACGTGATCTGATCCCAAAGCGTCGTGCGATCGTTTGAGATCGAAAGAATCATGCGATGACCCGTGACCTGGGTCGATTCGCTTTGTTGCACGAAGCAACCACCACACGCTTGAGCGTCGTTCGTCACGAGCACAGGTGCCGCAAGCAGCGGCAAGAGGCACAAAAGCAGGCCGGAAAGCTTCATGTCGGTTCCTCCAAGCAAACGGGGCAAATCCCGATCGTCAAAAGCAGCACGCACGAGTGCGCACTCGTCGATTGTACAGGAGTCACCGAAGAGAAAACGGCACGCGCAGGCGACTAGTTCGCAGCACGACCTTCATCGAGCAGACGCATGCCTTCGAGAAGTAACGCTTCGGGAGATACGGTGATCGTGCGCGATGGAACCTCGACGCCCGTCTCCAAACGGAAGTCACCTTCGCGAAGAGTGATCATCCGATAGAAGGCTTCCTCGCCACTGAGCTGCTCCCAGGTTGCATCCACGATCTGCCCTTCGGCGAAGTGAATTTCGCCGCTACCGGTGCGCGTCTGAATGCGTAGCGCTCCCGTCTTGCGACCATGCCAGAGCACTTGAACCATCTCAGGAAGGCTCATCTCGGCAAGCGATCCAGACACGCCACGACTGCCACTTCGCTCGAGTCGACGTTCGATGAGCTGACGTAACTTCGCTGAAAAAATGTCGATCGACGTCGGCTTGGAGACGAAGTCGTCGACGCCGAGATCGAACGCGCGTTGAGCACTGAGACGATCGCTCTTGCGCGTGAGGAACACCCACGTGATTGCACGCCCCCACGCTTCTTTCTGCGCATTGCCACGAAGGACAAACCCACCTTCGGGCTGATCGAGATCGATCTCGCTAACGACCGCAGTGATGTCGCCCGACTGCAACTCGCGCCACGCAAGCTCGCTCGTGCGAGCAACGCGCACGTCGAAACCTTGTTCAGTCAGACGCATCTCGAGCACGGTCGTTTCTTCCACGCCCGGATCGACGACGAGCACGGTGTGCCTTGCAGAAAGCAGTCGCGCGCGCATGTCGTCACCCGATGCTTCAGCACGGAAGAGATCGACGATGGTGGGATCGAAAATCGTGCCGCGATAACCCGCGAGCACTTCACACGCCTCGATCGGCTTGAGGATTTTACGGAAGGGATTTCGAGGGTTCTGCGTGAGGTCCGCGTAGGTATCTGCAACCGCAAGAACGCGTGCGCCGAGCGGGATTTCTTTGCCCGAAAGACCTTGAGGAAACCCAGTGCCGTCATAGCGCTCGTACATCGAAGACAGTGCGTTCACGGTCTCGACCGGCAAGGTCACGCCACTCATGAACTCGCAAGGCAACGCAGCGGCTTTGACGCCTGACACTCGATGACCGTCGTACTCGGCAACGTTCAACGGCGTGAGGTGATACGCACCCATCTTGCCGAGATCGTGCAGGTATGCGGCCACGACAAACACCGCGATGTTCGACGGCGCAAGGCCAAGTCGTTCACACGCACGGCGACATAGACGCGCCACCGCGGACGAGTGCCCACGCAAGTCTTGACGGTTCACTTCGAGCAAACTGACGAGCACGTTGAGCGTCTCGAGATACTCGGGGCTCTCGAGAGTCGACGTGATCGTCGGAGAAACAGCTTCCGCAACGACGACCGCGAGCGCATTCGCCTGCGATTGTTTCGAATCCGTAGCAACTGAGATTTGAGTCTGGTCTACGCGCGCATGAGAGAGCGGAGAGATCTGCGTGTGTCCCGAAGCCTGAGACAACGGTGACATCTGCGTCGAGCCGCTGGTTGCTGGCGACGGTTGTGTCTGTTCACGCGACGCAAGAGCAGCCCCCGACGATAACGTCTGCTGAACAGCGCGAGCCGGAGGAGGAGGCGGTAGCCCCGCAGCAGTCGTCGTTTTGGGCGTTGCAGGCGCCGCAGTCGACCGAACTGGAGCAGCTCCACCAAGCCCCTCGACGTCGATGAAGTCCGTCACGGGCGCGATGGCTGCCGAGCGCAGGAGCACATCGAAAGCACCTGCGTCTTTGAAGTAGTGCCGCGCGATGGCCGCATTCACAGCCGCAGGACGCGCAACGAGCGCACGCACTTCACGCACGCCTGCCGCGAGTTTTACCTCGTGCATGGCGACGTGGTTATCCGGGTCCGCTGTGACCACGGACAGCACGGATTTCTGCTCGTCGAGTAGGACAGGAAAAACCTCGTGCATCTTGGCCGTCTTCTGCGAGACGCGGCCAAGCACACGCTGATCGATGGCAGCCTTGGAGAGTTTTTCCGTCGAAACGAAACGAGTGTTGTGGAGCGTGGCGATGTACTTGAGCAGATCGCCCTCGGAAATGACGCTCATCTCGATGAACGCATCCTCGATTCGACCACGCTGTTTCGTCGCTTGAGCGACGACGCGCCGGTGGTCCTCCGCCGTGATGCGACCTTCAGCGAGAAGACGATCAGCGACGCGCTGGTTGGTGCCGTGCACAGAAGCCATCGCGAATTCCGAGATAGTACACATCCCATGGCATCGGGCGCGCTACGGACTGTCGTCGAAGTGAGCAGATAAATTGCTCAGTGCGACGAGTCGTCCGCTTCAGGGACGAGCAACAACGAGCTTTGGTGGAAGGTGCGACGGAGAAAGGATCGATGGCGTGGCCGGGACGTCGCTCACTTGTAACGACGCCCCAACCAACGACCATTTTTCGATCATTCCTCGTTGACGACTGCGGAAAGCAGATCTTCGGGACGAGGTCGGGGCGGTGCCAGGGCAGGCGCCATGTCGAACGACGAGGAGCGCGTTTCTCGCGGAACCGGCTCGCCATCGACGACGACCTGCAACCGCTTGTAAGCGGGTAGGCCAGTGCCGGCGGGGATGAGACGACCCATGATGACGTTCTCCTTGAGGCCGCGGAGATTGTCCACCTTGCCGCTGATCGCCGCTTCCGTGAGGACCTTGGTGGTCTCCTGGAAGGACGAGGCGCTGATGAACGACTCGGTCGACAAGCTCGCCTTGGTGATCCCGAGGAGGAGTGGCTCGGCGATCGCGGGACGTCCGCTACGCTCGATAACGCCCTCGTTTTCACGCTCGAACAGGTGCTTCTCGACCTGCTCGTCGACCAGGAAGTTCGTGTCGCCAACGTCCTTGACGCGAACGCGCCGGAGCATCTGACGCACGATGACCTCGATGTGCTTGTCGTTGATACCGACGCCCTGCAGGCGGTAAACCTGCTGGATTTCGTTGACAAGCCAAGCGGCCAGTTCCTTCTCGCCCTTGACACGCAAGATGTCGTGCGGGTTCGGCGGGCCATCTTGAAGCGGATCGCCTGCGCGCACTCGATCGCCCGGCTGCACCTGAATGTGCTTGCCTTTGGGAATCAGATACTCGCGTGCCTGATCGGGCAACTGATGACCATCGGCGCCGAACGGCGTGATGACCACCTTGCGCTTGCCCTTGGTGTCCTTGCCGAAAGAAACCTCGCCGTCGATCTCGGTGATGATGGCGTGGTCCTTGGGCTTGCGTGCCTCGAAGAGCTCGGCGACCCGGGGCAAACCACCCGTGATGTCCTGCACCTTCGTCGTGTCGCGCGGGATTTTCGCGATGATGTCACCAGCTTCGATGACGTCACCTTCCTGCGCAACGATATGAGCACCAACGGGTAGGAGGTAACGCGCTTCGAGTTCGCTGTTCGGGAGCTTGAGCGTGCCACCCGTCGTCGGCTCCTTGAGCGAGATGCGGGGACGAAGATCCGCCGCCTTCGACTCAATGACGACCTTGCGGGACAAACCGGTGACTTCGTCGACGCGTTCCTGAACGGAGACGCCTTCGACCAAGTCGCCGTACTTCACGGCACCGGAAACCTCAGTGAGGATCGGTGTCGCGAACTGGTCCCACTCGGCGAGCAGCTCGCCCGGCTTCACACGTTGGCCTTCGACGACCTTAATGTTGCAGCCGTAGACCAAACGATGATGCTCGCGCTCGCGGCCCGTCTCGTCGACGACGACGAGTTCACCATGACGGTTCATGATGACCATCGAACCGTCGCGCTTCTTCTGCACGACCGAACGACGCAGACGCACGGCGCCTTCGGTGCGCGCTTCGAGGTAGCTCGCTTCGATCTTGCCACGCGCGGCCGTACCACCGATGTGGAACGTACGCATCGTGAGCTGAGTACCGGGCTCACCGATGGATTGAGCGGCGATGATGCCGACCGATTCACCAATGTTGACCCGATAGCCACGCGCAAGGTCGCGTCCGTAGCAGAGCCCGCAAACTCCACGACGCGTCTGACACGTGAGCACCGAACGGATCATCACTTCTTCGATGCCCGCTTCCTCGATGTTCTTGACCGACGCCTCGTCAAGCTCGGTGTTCGCCGTGATCAGCACCTCGCCCGTGAGCGGGTCGATCACGTCTTCGAGCACCACGCGGCCGAGAATTCGGTCGCCAAGCGGCTGAATGACTTCACCCGCTTCTTCCAGCTTCGTCACGCGAATGCCGTCGAGCGTCGTGCAATCGAACTCGGCAATGACCGCGTCCTGTGCAACGTCGACGAGACGACGCGTGAGGTATCCGGAGTTGGCCGTCTTGAGAGCCGTGTCCGCGAGACCTTTACGCGCGCCGTGCGTCGAGATGAAGTACTGCAACACGCTCAGACCTTCGCGGAAGTTCGCCGTGATGGGCGTCTCGATGATCTCGCCCGAAGGCTTGGCCATGAGACCGCGCATTGCGGCGAGCTGGCGAATCTGCTGCGTCGAACCACGCGCACCCGAGTCAGCCATGATGTAGATCGGGTTGAAGCTCGGTTCGACGCTCTCCTTGGTCGGGTTCTCCGGATCGACCACGCGCTCTTTGCCAATACCGTCCATCATCTTGGCGGTGACTGCATCTGCAACACCGGCCCAGATATCGACGATCTTGTTGTAACGCTCGCCGTCCGTGATCAGACCCTCTTGGTACTGCTCGACGACACGCTCCACTTCGCGTTGCGCCTCATCGAGAAGCTCCTTTTTGGCCAGCGGAATGACCATGTGATCCATGCAGATCGAAATGCCTGCACGCATCGCGTGATCGAATCCGAGCGTTCGCAAACGGTCCGCAAGAAGAACGGTTTCCTTGTTGCGATGCACGCGATAACAAACGTCGATGAGAGCGCTGAGCGCCTTCTTGTCGAGCGTCTTGTTGGCGTAGGTGAAGCTCACGCCCTTCGGCAAAACCTCGGAGATGAGCACTCGACCCACGGTCGTCGCCACGATGTGCCGCTTGATGTTGCCGCGCTCGTCACGAACCGGATTTCCGTCTTCGTCGATGCGCGGAACACGCACACGAATACCCGCGTGGAGCAACACCTCGCCCGCGTCGTACGCCATGCGTACTTCTTCGGTCGACGCATAAACGCCGCGCAAATACCCTTCAGCACTCGTGCCCTGGCCGTCGCCAAACTTCAGCGTGTTCTCGCGGAAGCTTCCCTTCGCGAACTTGCGCTCGCGCGTGGCGTAATACAGCCCGAGCACGATGTCCTGCGTCGGGTTGATGATCGGCCGACCGTTCGCAGGCGACAGGATGTTGTTCGTGCTCATCATGAGCACGCGCGCCTCCATCTGTGCCTCGATCGAAAGCGGCACGTGAACGGCCATCTGGTCGCCGTCGAAGTCGGCGTTGAACGCGGCACAAACGAGCGGGTGAAGCTGAATGGCTTTCCCTTCGATGAGCACCGGCTCGAACGCCTGAATGCCGAGACGATGGAGCGTCGGAGCACGGTTGAGCATCACGGGATGCTCACTGATGACCTCTTCAAGGATGTCCCAAACTTCGGGACGCTCCTTTTCGACCATCTTCTTCGCGCTCTTGATCGTGTTGACGTACCCGCGCTCTTCAAGCTTGTTGTAGATGAACGGCTTGAAAAGCTCGAGCGCCATCTTCTTCGGCAAACCGCACTGATGTAGGCGGAGCGTCGGACCGACGACGATGACGGAACGACCCGAGTAGTCGACGCGCTTGCCGAGCAAGTTCTGGCGGAAACGCCCTTGCTTGCCCTTCAGCATGTCGGACAAGCTCTTGAGCGGACGCTTGTTCGGACCCGTAATGGTTTTACCACGACGACCGTTGTCGAAGAGCGCATCCACCGCTTCTTGCAGCATGCGCCGCTCGTTACGGATGATGATCTCGGGCGCGTTCAGCTCGAGCAGCCGCTTGAGGCGGTTGTTGCGGTTGATCACGCGACGGTAGAGATCGTTCAGATCGCTCGTCGCGAATCGACCACCATCGAGCGGCACGAGGGGACGAAGGTCCGGCGGAAGCACCGGGATGACGTTCAACATCATCCATTCGGGGCGGTTGCCGCTCTCGCGGAACGCCTCGACGACCTTCAAACGCTTGGCAAGCTTCTTACGCTTCGCCTCGCTCGTCGCCTTGCGCATCTCATCGCGGAGCAGCTCGCCGAGCGCATGGACATCGACCTGCTTGAGCATTTCGATGACCGCTTCGCCGCCCATGCCCGCGGTGAGCTTCTCGTCACCGTATTCGTCGAGGATCTGCATGTAGCGTTCTTCGCTGAGCAGATCACCGCGCTGAAGACCCGTCTCCTTCGGGTCGATGACGATGTACGCCTCGCAGTAGAGAACCTTCTCCAGGTCCTTGAGCGTGATGTCGAGCATGTTTCCAATGCGCGACGGCAAGCTCTTCAGGAACCAGATGTGGGCCACAGGCGTGGCGAGCGAGATGTGCCCGAGTCGTTCGCGACGAACCTTCGACTGAATGACTTCGACGCCGCACTTTTCGCACACGATCCCACGGTGCTTCATGCGCTTGTACTTGCCGCAGTTGCACTCGTAGTCCTTTACGGGACCAAAGATCTTCGCGCAGAAAAGCCCATCACGCTCCGGTTTGAACGTGCGGTAGTTGATCGTTTCCGGCTTCTTCACCTCGCCATGCGACCACTCCCGGATCTTCTCCGGGCTCGCGAGCGAGATGCGAATAGCGCTGAACGAAAGCGGATCCTTGGGCTTCTCGAAGAAGCTGAAGATGTCACGCATTCGGCATCACTCCTCTTCCGCGGCCGAGGCTTCAAGGCCCGACTCGACCAGCTCGACGTTCAAACACAACGACTGCAACTCTTTGATGAGCACGTTGAAGCTCTCGGGCAAACCTGCCTCCAACGTGTACTCGCCCTTGACGATCGCCTCGTACATTCGCGTACGACCCATGACGTCGTCAGACTTGACGGTGAGGAACTCCTGCAGCGCGTAGGCCGCACCGTAGGCTTCCATCGCCCACACTTCCATTTCGCCCAGGCGCTGACCGCCGAACTGCGCCTTGCCACCCAGCGGCTGCTGCGTGACGAGTGAGTACGGACCAATGGACCGTGCGTGGATCTTGTCGTCGACCAAGTGATGGAGCTTCAGCATGTACATGATGCCCACCGTGACGTTCTGATCGAACGCCTCACCCGTGCGACCATCGAACAAGATCGCTTGACCTGATTGAGGCAACCCAGCGAGCGAAAGCGCACCCTTGATGTCGGCTTCACTTGCACCGTCGAAGACCGGCGACGCGACGAATACGCCCCGACCAATCTTCTTCGCTGCATACGAGACGTCGCCATCGTTGAACTGCGCCACGATCGCTTCACTATCGATGTCACCAGAGTAGATGTCCTTGATCTTCTGGCGAACCTCGTGGGTAGCGCGCTGCTCTTCCAGCATCGCCTGAAGCTGACGACCAAGCTCGAAAGCACCCCAACCGAGGTGAATCTCGAGGATCTGGCCGACGTTCATACGACTCGGAACGCCAAGCGGATTGAGCACGATGTCGACCGGACGACCGTCCTGCAAATACGGCATGTCCTCTTCCGGCAAGATCCGGCTGATGACACCCTTGTTGCCGTGACGACCGGCCATCTTGTCGCCGACCTGAAGCTTGCGCTTGATGGCGATGTAGACCTTCACCATCTTGATCACGCCCGGCGGAAGCTCGTCGCCCTTTGACAGGCGCTCGATCTTGTCGCGGAAGTGCTCTTCACGCGTGCGCACGAGGTCCTCGAGATCGCGCAGGATGTTTTGCACCTGCTCGGTCTCTTCGACCGGAATCTCTCCCCAATACTTGCGGGGGATTTCCACGAGCAGTGCCTCGGTGATCTCGGCACCCTTCTGCAAGAGCACATTGCTCTTGTCGTCGACGAGCTTGCCGTTCGTCGTGCGCCCGATGAGAATCTCGCGAAGCCGGCGATAGAACGAATCGCGCAGAATCTTGATCTCCTCGTCACGCGTACGCTCGATGCGCACCCGCTCGTGATCCTCGATGTCCCGAGCACGCTCGTCCTTCTCCGTACCCTTACGAGAGAAAACACGCGCGTTGATCACGATGCCACTCACGCCCGGCGGAACCTTCAGCGAGCTGTCGCGAACATCGCCCGCCTTCTCACCAAAGATCGCGCGAAGCAGCTTCTCCTCTGGAGACAACTGCGTCTCGCCCTTCGGCGTGATTTTTCCGACGAGGATGTCGCCCGGACGAACCTCGGCGCCGATCCGGACAATGCCGGAGTCGTCGAGATCCTTGAGCGCTTCTTCGCCGACATTCGGGATGTCGCGCGTGATCTCTTCCTTGCCGAGCTTCGTGTCACGAGCGACGCACTCGAACTCCTCGATGTGAATCGAGGTGAACACGTCGTCCTTGGCAATGCGCTCCGAGACGAGAATCGAGTCCTCGAAGTTGTAGCCCTGCCACGGCATGAAGGCGACGAGCACGTTCTGACCAAGCGCAAGCTCACCCATGTCCGTCGACGGACCATCTGCGAGCACGTCACCTGCGATCACGACATCACCCGTCCGAACGATGGGCTTCTGCGTGTAACAGGTCGACTGGTTCGAACGCTGGTACTTCATGAGGTGATAGATGTCCGGGATCTCGGCACCCTCACCCTCCGCGCGCACGACGATACGCGTCGCATCGACGCTCTCGACAATGCCCTTACGACGCGCGACGACACAGACGCCAGAGTCACGTGCAAGACGCGCCTCCATGCCAGTGCCTACGAGCGGCGCCTCGCTCTTGATGAGCGGCACGGCCTGACGCTGCATGTTCGCGCCCATGAGCGCGCGGTTTGCATCGTCATGCTCGAGGAACGGAACGAGCGCCGCAGCAACGCTGACCATCTGGTTCGGCGCAATGTCCATGAGCTCGATCATGTCCGCAGGGACAATCTTGAACTCACCGTTGTACCGAGCAGACACCACGTTCTCGCGGAACTTGTTCGTTTCATCGAGCGAAGCCGTCGCTTGCGCGATGTACTTGCCCTCTTCCTCGAGCGCGCTCAGCCAAGTCACGTCATCGGTGACTCGACCATCGCCTACTCGACGATAAGGCGTCTCGACAAACCCGAACTCGTTGACACGAGCGAAGGTCGACAAAGACGCGATGAGACCGATGTTCGGGCCTTCCGGCGTCTCGATCGGACAAATACGACCGTAGTGCGTCGCGTGAACGTCGCGAACCTCGAAGCCCGCACGCTCGCGCGTGAGACCACCAGGCCCGAGAGCCGACAAACGTCGCTTATGCGTCACTTCGGACAGCGGGTTTGTCTGGTCCATGAACTGCGACAACTGCGAGCTGCCGAAGTACTCCTTGACAACCGCGCTCACCGGCTTCGCGTTGATCAAGTCGTGCGGCATCAGCGTGTCGATCTCTTGCGACATGCTCATGCGCTCTTTGATCGCGCGCTCCATTCGCACCAGGCCGATGCGATACTGGTTCTCCATCAACTCACCAACGGCACGCACACGGCGATTGCCGAGATGGTCGATGTCGTCGACAGAGCCACGACCGTTCTTCAGCTCGATGAGATGCCGAACAGTCTCGAGAATGTCCTGCGGCGTAAGAACCGTGAGGTCCAAGTTCGGCCGCTGGCCTTCAGGCAAGTCGCGGTAGAACTTGTAGTTCAGCTTGAGACGACCGACCTTCGACAAGTCGTATCGCTCAGGGTTGAAGAACAGGTTCTGGAACAGCGTCTTGGCCGTATCGAGCGTCGGAGGATCCCCCGGACGAAGCCGGCGATAGATCTCGAGGATCGAGTCCTCCTGCGTCTTGACCTTGTCGGCCAAAAGCGTGTCACGCAGGTACGAGCCGACGTTGAGACCGTCGATGAAGAGGATGCGGAAGCTTTCGAGCTTCGCATCGCGAATGCGGTCGAGCTTCGTCTCGGTCAACTCCTCGTTGACCTCGACAATGACCTCGCCCGTTTCCGGATCGACGACGTCGTGCGCCGCGACTTTGCCCACCAGCTCTTCGATCTCGATAGAGAGACGCTCGAGCTTGGCTTCCTTCATCTTGCGGATCGCCGCGCGCGTGAACTTGGTGTTCTTTTTGACGATGACATCTTCCTTGATCTTGATGTCACGCGTCGCGCGTTGGCCGGCGAGAAGGTCGTACTCGATACTCTTGGCGTACTTGCCGCCCTTCTCGAGAAAGACCGTTTCCGTCGAGTAGAAGTAGTTGAGCAGGTCCTGCGTGGAGTATCCGAGCGCGCGCAGAAGGACAGTCGCGTGCATCTTCCGACGACGGTCGATGCGCACGTAGATGATGTCCTTCGGATCGAACTCGAAGTCGAGCCACGAACCGCGGTAAGGGATGACGCGCGCCGAGTACAGCAGCTTGCCGCTCGAGTGAGTCTTTCCCTTGTCGTGGTCGAAGAAGACGCCCGGGGAACGATGCAACTGGCTAACAACGACACGCTCGGTGCCGTTGATGATGAAGGTTCCCGTCTCGGTCATCAGCGGTAGCTCGCCGAAGTAAACCTCCTGCTCCTTGATATCGCGCACGATGCGCTCGCCACCATCGCGGGTGTCGTAAATCATGAGCTGGTTGGTAACTTTGATCGGCGCAGCGTAGGTCATGCCTCGCTGACGACACTCCTCGACGTCGTACTTAGGCGGCTCGAGGTTGTAGGACACGAAGACTAGCTCGCTCGTGCCGTTGAAGTCCTTAATGGGGAAAACCGAGCGGAAGACCGCTTGGAGCCCGACCTCATCCCGCTCATGTGGCGGGACGCTCATCTGGAGAAACTTGTCGTAGCTAGATTTCTGGATGTCGATGAGGTTGGGAACGTCGACAATGCGACGTACACGGCCCAGATTCTTACGAATGCGGAAGTTGGATTGGACGACCGACGGCATCGATATTCCTCCGGCTCCTACGGGTGCGCGCGCCCATGCGCCATCGCGCTCCACGAAACCGAGCATCAGCCTCGAAGCTTCGAAACAGCCATCAAAGGTCCCGACGGACAACCCATGCCTTTTGAGTCAGCCCGTCGAAATACAAAACTGGACGTGCGGCAGGGGCATTTCTCCCCTGCCGCCGTCGCGTCGCGGCGGATCACGCTTCCCCTCACAGGGGAGCTGCGATCCTTACTTGAGCTCGACCGTAGCACCAGCCTCGGTCAGCTTCTTCTTCATGTCCTCAGCGTCCGCCTTCGAAACGCCTTCTTTGACGTTCTTCGGAGCGGCCTCGACGAGGTCCTTCGCTTCTTTCAAACCAAGGCCCGTGATTTCACGGATGGCCTTGATGACCTGGATCTTGTTCGCGCCGGCAGCCGCCAACACGACGTCGAACTCGGTCTTCTCCTCAACCTTCGCCGCCTCGACAGGCGCAGCGGACGCCGCAACGGCAACCGCTGCCGGCGCAGCCTTGACGCCCCACTTGTTCTCCAGATCCTTGATCAGCTCAGCGATCTGAATGACCGTCATGTTGGAAAGGTTTTCGACGATCTGATCCCGCGTGATCTCAGCCATGACAAGACTCCTTCGACCCTACGCGCGCCCCGCCGGGTGCTTTTGACCCTGGGCCGCGTCTCTAGAACAAAACCTGAAGGGCGCAATGCCCTTTCTCACGTTCGGACGGCAAACGCAGGCTGAATCAGCCCGCCTTGTTGGCCGCGTCCTCTTTAGCCTTCAGCACATACACGAAATTCTGAAGAGGTGCGTTGAGTTGCTGCAAGAACTGCTGCATCGGCGCTGCCATCGTAGCCAACAGCATCGCGCGTAGCTCGTTCTTGCCAGGCATCGTCGCAAGCTGATTCTCGACACCATCGGCGTTGAGAATCTGGCCCTCGATGAGGCCTGCCTTGATCTTCAGCGCTTCGTGCGCTTTTTCCTTGCGGAAGGCCTTCACGACCTTGGCGGCCGCGCTCGGATCCTCGTAACTCCAAGCGATCCCAGTCATTCCGACAAGCGTGCCATCGAGCTTGTTCGCCCACGCGTGATGCTTGATTGCGTGACGAACGAGCGAGTTTTTGACGACCCGATACTCGACGCCGGCTTTTCGGAATTCGTCGCGTAGTTTGGTAACTACAGCGACGTTGAGTCCCTTGAAGTCGAGGAAAACAGCAGAAGTCATGCGGTCAAACCGCTGCTTGACTTCGCCGATCTCAACTTCTTTATCCGCGCGCTCCATGTCTCAGCCCTCCTCCGCCGCACCGCTGAGATGCACCGGATCAATACGCACACCGGGCCCCATCGTGGAAGACAAGGTGATGCTCCGAAGATACACCCCCTTGGCCGTCGACGGTTTCTGACGGATAAGCGCCTGGACCAAGGCTTCGGCGTTCTGTGCGAGCGACTCTTCCTTGAACGAGACTTTGCCAATCCGTGCGTGCACGATGCCCGCTTTCTCGACCCGGTACTCGACCTTGCCCGCCTTCGCCTCGGAAACGGCCGTCTTCACATCGACGGTAACCGTACCGACCTTCGGGTTGGGCATGAGGCCACGCGGACCAAGGATACGGCCGAGTTTACCGACCAAACCCATCATGTCCGGCGTTGCGATCACCCGGTCAAAGTCCATGAAGCCTTCCTGGATCTTGGCTACCAGGTCAGCCTCACCGACGAAGTCTGCACCAGCAGCCTCCGCATCCTTCGCCTTTTCGCCCTTGGCGAAGACGAGGACGCGAACGCTTTGGCCAGTCCCGAACGGCAAGACCACAGCTCCACGAACCATCTGATCGGCATGACGCGGGTTCACACCGAGCCGCACCGCGATGTCGACCGTTTCGTCGAACTTCGCAGTAGCGGACTGTTTCACGAGAGTACAAGCTTCAGCAAGCGTGTACTTGCGCGTACGATCGACCAAGTTCTGGATCGCAGCGCGTTTCTTGGCGACTTTCGGCATCTGCCCTCCTGTTCCCTATCGGCTTGCGCCTCCCACGGTGCCGCCGTTCAACCGTGGTGCTCCTCCCATTACGGGAGGGGTACTCTTCTCGCTCCACGACTGCGCAGCACAAGCGCCCTGCGCGGGTACGACTGCCCGCACCAGAGCGCGACCTGCGCCCTCAATCAACGATGCTGATACCCATCGAACGGGCCGTACCCGCCATGCTTCGCATCGCGGAGTCAAGGTTTGTCGTGTTCATGTCTTGCATCTTGAGTTGTGCAAGATCCTGAAGTTGTTTCTGCGTCACTTGCCCAACCTTCGTCTTGTTAGGCTCCTTCGACCCCGCACCCGGCTTCTTCGAAGTCGGCAATCCTGCCGCCTTCTTCAGAAGCACCGACGCCGGTGGCGTCTTGAGCACGAAGGTGAACGAACGGTCGGAAAACACAGTGATCACGACCGGAATGATCATGCCCTCCTGCGATGCCGTCCGCCCGTTGAAGTCCTTGCAGAACGCCATGATGTTGACGCCGTGCTGGCCGAGCGCAGGACCAACCGGCGGCGAAGGATTGGCCTTCCCCGCAGGAAGCTGGAGCTTGACGTACCCGGTGATTTTCTTCGCCATTGCTAATTACCCGTCTGCTCTAGAATGAACTGTTCCTGCCGATCGACAGCGTCGCTCAACGCTTCTCCACGGCCGAAAAATCAAGCTCCACACTCGTGGGGCGCCCGAAAATCGATACCTTCACCTTCAGCTTCTGCTTATCCATCTTCACGTCATCTACAGTGCCCGTGAAGTTGGCAAAAGCACCGTCGAGCACGCGAACTTCTTCGCCTACCTCGAACGTGAGCTTCGGCTTGGGCTTGACCGCTCCCTCGACAATGCCCCGACGCAGACTTTCGATCTGCGGCGCAGGCACCTCTTGAGGCGTCTGATTGCCAATGAAGCCCGTCACCTTCGGCGTGTCCTTGACGAGGTGCCAAACCACCTCGTTCATGTCCATCTCGACGAAAATGTAGCCAGGAAGGCTGAGCTTCTGACGAACTCGTGTCTTGCCCCCAGGACGGTTTTCCGTAACCGTCTCACTCGGAATCAAGATCTCACCGATCTTGTCGTCGAGCGCGTGTTGCTTGGCCCGCTGCTGGAGCGCATCGCGCACCTTCGCCTCGAATCCCGAGTAGGTGTGAATGACGTACCACTTCTTCGCCATGACTCGTGGCTCCCGAACGGACTAGCTCCCGGTCCCGTAGACGATGCTGGTCACGAACGACCACAATCTGTCGAGCAACGCAAGATACAGCGTCGCAAACGAACTCGCGGCGATCACAACCAACGTCGAGCTCGTGACGTCCTTCTTCGTCGGCCACTTGACCTTCATCAGCTCCGAAGCCACGTCGTCCGTCCACGCACGCACGTCGGGACGACGATAAGTTCGAAGCGTGATCACAAGGGCAGCAATGCCGCCGAAAACCATCGCATAGGTCGTTCTGCTCTCTTCCGATACCGCCGCCAACGCCGGCACGGCTCGATTGAACCAATCGCGGCCCGAAAGATCCGACCAAAGGGTCTGTACGGTCTTACCAAGGACAAACCCACCGATGATGGCCATCGCAAAAAAACCAGCCATCACATAACGATCCGCACCCAACTGCCGAGCAACAGCTTCCTCAGAGTCGTCCGCCGCCAGTTCATCCTGGTCGCCGTCCTGCTCCTCGTTCCCGTCCTCCGACCCTTCTTCGAGATCCGACGACCCGCGCACAGCGAGCGAGGCTTCCGAGCCCTCCTCGCGAGCAGCATCGTCTGCGGCTTCATTGCCGCCCTTCCGTGCTGCATCTTTTTCTTTCTGTGTCGCCATCGTCGTTTGTCTCGAACACTTCGATGCTCGCGTGAGCATCGACAACCAACCTGGATGCGTTGAGAAGACCCTATCTCTTCCAAAACCGCTGCAGAAAAAGGGACCCGGCAGGGGCAGAGAGTCTCGAACTCCCGACCTGCGGATTTGGAATCCGCTGCTCTACCAACTGAGCTATACCCCTTCAACCCGCTCGGTCACGGACCCTCATGCCACGATCCGAGCGGAACGTCTACTTTGTCTCCCGATGCACCGTGTGCTTTTTACACGTTTTGCAAAATTTCTTAAGCTCTACGTGATCACCAGGAGCTTTCGTTGTCTTGTAATTCCTTGTCTTGCACTCAGTGCAGGCCAACGAAACTGTCTCTCGCGTTTTGCGCGCGCCGCTGGCCTGCACCTCGTTGAACCTCAAGCCAGGATCTTCGTAACGACGCCGGCGCCGACCGTCTTTCCACCCTCACGGATGGCAAACCGCATCTGCTCCTCGAGCGCAACAGGCG
>CAZETM010000059.1:0-24581 GCA_964514885.1 uncultured Polyangium sp.
GACGGCACGGCCGTGCGCACGGGCCGTGTTGGACGCACCGCTCGTCAGGGGCATCGCAATGCCATGGTTCCAAGAAAGGATTTCGATCTTGTCCTTTCCTTGGGCCGCCGTGGTTTCGCCTTTGATATCCGAAATCTCAATGAAAGTCGTTGTAGCCATCGCATCCTCCGCTTCGCCATCCAAAGTTGCCGCCCCCGAGCGCCTCGACCCGAGTACGAGGACGGCAACTGTTTGATCTCACCACGCTACATGAAAATGCAGCGTTCGTCACGCGGCAGGCGGCGGCAAATCCGCCACGAGACGCATCGAAACCGTCAGCTCGTTCAATTGGAAGTGCGGCTTCAAAAAGACGACCGCACGGTAGGCACCAGGCTTGCCCGGCACATCGGTAACGTCGATTCGCGCCTCACGCAGCGGCAATCGCGCCTTCGTGTCCTGACCGGCATCGTCGTTCAGGAGCACGTATTCGGCGATCCAGTTGTTGAGGTACGTCGAAACGTTGTCCTTGGTCATGAAGCTGCCGATCTTGTCGCGCATCATGACCTTGATGTAGTGAGCGAAGCGGCTGGTCGCGAGAATGTACGGAAGTTGCGCGGACAAACGCGCATTCGCCGTCGCCGAAGGCATGTTGTAGACCTTGGGCTTGTTCGCGGTGCTGCCGCCGAAGAACGCCGCTTGGCCGCTGTTCTTGCGATAGCAAAGGCCAATGAAACCAAGCTCGGAAAGCTCGTTTTCGCGACGATCCGTGATCGTGACCTCGGTCGGGGTTTTGATTGCCAAATCCCCATCGCTCGTCTTGAAAACGTGCACCGGGAGGTTTTCCACGAGCCCGCCACCTTCGACGCCGCGAATCGCTGCGCACCAACTGTACTTGGCAAACGCCGCATTGATCCGCTCACCAAGCGCATACGCCGCATTGCCCCAGAGGAAGTTCGTGTCCTCCGCGCCGACGTTTTCTTCGTAAACGAAGCCATCGACCGGAATGCCTTTGGCACCATACGGCAAGCGCAGAAGCACGTGCGGCAGGACCAACCCGACATAACGGCTGTCTTCCGACTCGCGGAATTCACGCCACTTCGCAAGCTGCGTGCTTTCGAAGAGCTTGGCGAGATCTCCAGGCGTGCCGATCTGCGCGAAGTTGTCCATGTCGAACAAGTGCGGGCTCGCAGCCGTGATGAAAGGCGCATGCGCTGCCGCAGCAACCTTCGACATCTCGGTCAACATGGCGACGTCAGGGCTCGATCCCTCGAACTCGTAATCGCCGATGAGCATGCCGTAAGGCGCGCCGCCGAACGTGCCGTATTCCTCTTCGTAGATCTTCTTGAAGAGCGAGCTGCGATCGAAATCCGGAGCCGCTTCGAAGTCCTTGCGCAGCTCGGCCTTGGACGCGTTCATCACGCGAATCTTGAGCCGCGTGCCGGTCTCCGAGTTCATGACGAGGTAGTGCAAGCCGCGCCATCGCGCTTCGATCGACTGGAACGCGGGCGCATGCAGAATCGCATCGAGCTGCTTGGCAATGAGCTCGTCGATCTCTGCAATACGGTCTTGAATGGCGGCCACTGCGCCTTGGTTGACGACTTTGCGCTGATTGTCGGCAGCGTGTTCGTCCATGACCTGCTGGACAAACTCGCCGATGATGTCGCGCGCGTGCTTGCTCTGTGCGGGATTGTCCCCACGAACCATCGCGCCTTCAGACAAGATCTGGTTGATGATCCCCGCGCCGTCCGCACTCGTATCGATGTGATGAGACGCCGCGCTGGTTGTTGTATCGGCCATGTTCTTTATCCTCGCGTCTCTCAGCTCTGATCGTCTTTAGCGACTTCGTCTTTGATCTTCTGGAGCGCATCGGTGCTCTCCGCGATCTCTTTGAGCGCCGCGGACAACTGATCGTTGCCCTCGAGCTTCGCGAGCAGATCGTTGAGTCGTTCGCGCGCACGAAGGAGCTTTCGCAAATCAGGAACGCGCTCGACGAGACGCTCCGGCCGGAAGTCATCCATGTGCGTAAATGCCAACGTCACACTGACTTTGCCCGTGCCCTTGAGTTCGTCGGCGACGCTCATGGTGATCTCGGGCTTGGTCGAAGCGAGGACGTCGTTGAAATTGTCGCGATCAATCTCGACAAACTTTCGATCCTTCAATTTCGGCAGGGGATTTTCCGGATTGCTCCCCAAATCACTCATCACTCCGACGACGAACGGGATCTCTTTCTTCTCGATCGCTCCGCCCGTTTCGACGTCGTACGTGATCTGAACGCGCGGTGGACGGTTTCGGTCCAACCAGTGCTGCTTGCTCTCTGCCATCGATGGGTTCCTTCCTCGACGCTCGCGGCGCCAACTCAGCTCGTGCCAAACACCCGAAAATCGCCCGTCGCACTTCCAGTTTGTACATTTGGGGCTTCGGATCGCCTTCGGCGTCCTTCGCCCTAAACCCCGTGTACTGCTTGCGCAGACTACACACCTTTTATCGTGCGCAGAGCGGAAAACTCAATGCCTTCGTCCTCAGACTCACCGTCCGTTCAGCGCTGTCATCGTGACAGCGCACTACTGATCGGACTCATTCTCCCCGCCCGCGCATACCGAGCAAACGCTGAATCGCTACGAGATCATCGGGACTACCGACGAATTCGTAGAGCAGCTCGGCAAGCGACATGTTGCCCCATTGCACCGCACGTTTGACCAGGTACGGCACCGGACTGTGCGGCTCCGTGCGCGTCAAGTATTCGGCGGCCTCGGCCAATCGGTAATACGCTTCCGCGCGACTCGTGATCACGCCCGACTTGCCAAGAGGTGCCGTAGTCGTCGCGGATCCACCGACAAACGACGCATTCTCTGGAGACTCTTCCTCCGTCTGCGCCGGTGATTGCATCTCGCCGTTCATACGTGCTCCATCACGCGCAAAAGACTCGATCGTCGTCAGAACATCGCGAATTCGTCGCAGGGTCGGCGGTTTGTCGACCACGGCTGCGATCGCACGCTCCGCGTTCTCGGCCGCAAGAACCGCGGCATGCGTATCGATCGCCAGCTCCGTCCATCGCGCACCACCACCGAGCGAAATTCGTGCAAGCAACGACTCGCGTGTAGGTCGTGCCGTTTCGCCGTCGTCGCCACGCGAATTCGACTGCGGTGACTGACCCCCAGCCTCCCAATCGAGTAGCGAAAACGCCGACGCATCAGTGCCTTCGCCAAAAGGCGTACGGCGCAAACGCTCCGCATAAACGTCGTCCATCCACTCGAAAAGCGCCACGCGCGCCTCGGAATCACCGTCGTCACCAAGAGCCGGATACAACCCGTCCCAGTACCGCTCGATGAGCGCTGCGATCAGCGACAAACCGTGCACCAAGCCGCGTATGCGATACCGCCGAAGCCACGCTTCGACGAGCCACGCCGCGACCTGCAAATCCTTGCTTTTCTTGCTCAGTGCGTCCTGACAAATCTTGTCGACTGCACCGAGGTCCGTAACCTTGAGCTTCGTCTCCCAATCGCCCATCGGCAACGTGGGATCATCCTCGCGCCTTGCTTCGCGAATCTTTTCGTAGGTGCCCTCGTACCGGAGAGACAAACCGCTTGGATTGTCCCCGGCGATGGGAGCAAGGAGCGCCTCCAGATCGATCGGTATGACTTTCTTCGACATCGAAAGATCTCCTAAAGGTTCGGCGCGATGTAAGGGAATTCGGGGTACCGAAGCAGTCGATCTTTTTCGACGCCCGTGAGCGTGACGCGAATGAAGACGCGTACAGTATTCGCATCGCTGCCCACGCGCTCGACGAACTCACCGCTCGAGTCCGGCCGAGATTGCACGACAAACCCGAGCACATGAGCGCCACTCTGGGTCTTGCCACCTGCGTCACGCGAAGCGGTTTGGTGGAACGCGATCATTCGCAAAAGCGCCCACGAACCCTTTTCCTCGAACGTCACCAAGCGCTCGTTGACGATGACGTTGGCGCCTTGAACAGGTTCCGGGATGTCGCTGCTGGTCTTGGCCCAACGCAGATCAACTCGTGCGGGATTGTTTACGCGCCAGCTCGCTTCAGGCTTGGGACCATCGAGGAACAGTCGCTCATCACCCAAACGCATGGCCCATTCAGCAATGCGATTGCCACCAACTTCGAGGCTCGGGTTGACGCGGAACTCCACCTTCACATCGTAGATGCCGTCGTCGGCGGATCCTGCATTGGCCCACATCGGCATCATGAAGGCGCGCACGTTCTCGATCTTGTCGAGGAACCGGCCGACCTCGGTCGCGGATGCCTTGGGATCCTTGCCGAGCACGTAGCCGAAGTCGCTGCGGAAATCGGCGGCATCGGTCAAGAAACGACGCACCGCATCGGGCGAAGCGTCTTCGACACGAATGCCGGGTTCTATTTTGACGAACGGGAACTTGCCCGACAGTTCACGGTTGAAGGTGCGGCGAAGAGTCGCGTACCGGTCGCGCATGTCTTCGTTGGACAACACGCGACATCGTTCACGAAGCAACGCCGCGATCCCGCGCTGTCTGGCCGAGAAAAACCCGCCCAGAACATCCGTGGACTCACGCTTGTCGAGCTCGGCCAAACAATTCTTCGCCGTGATCAGGGGCAAGTCGTTGAGCATGAACGTCTCGAGTGTGGAGACGCCATTGCCAGCCTTTTTGTTTTCGTAGTCCTCGAGCGGCCAACCGATGCTTTGCCACAAAGCGATGCCCGGATCGTCAGCATCCGCCGCCACTTCGGGACTCTGCATCGCTGCCAAAAGCGGCTCGGCAAGGTCCTTGTACAACGTGGCTGCTCGAGTGCGTTGCACCGACGCATACTCGGCCAATCGTGCTGCATCGGGCACGCTGAACGCTTCGTACGCAGGCGTGGACTTGCCGTCCCACCAGGTAAAACCTCCGCGCTGCAAGCCGTACAAATTTTGGCCGCGAACGATCTCGGCTGAGCGTCCAAGGATGTCTTTGCCTTGCGTGCGGAGCAGACCGCGCAAACTGTCGCGAGCATCATCCATACGCAGCCGTACGAACGTGGCGATCATGTCGCGAATCGGCACGCTCGCTTGCGCAAGGTTCGCTACGTCCGCGCGCACAATCTCGCTCTGACGCGTGGAGCTGCCCGACAGCGGCGTTGCTTCGCGACCTGCACGAGCAACTCCACCAAGCGTTGCGTCCTTGAGCTGCCGAATGACCAGATCCGCAAGCGTGTTGCGCACCAGCTCGTTGCCGATCGCCTTCAGCGGATCCACTTGCACGAGCGCTTCGTACTCACGCGGCAAGCGCGCCGTGGCCTTGAGCGCGTCCGCATCCCAATCGACACGTTTCGTAGCAAGATCCGACGTGAACTCGTTCTTGTACCCCACCGTCATGAATGACTGCTGACGGAGCGTATCGAGCGGAGCCTTCAGCGCGAGAATGCACGGCGATAGCTTCAGGAGGATCAGTTTGTCTTTGCGCTCGAGCAAGTCGTTGCAGATGGCCACCTTCGCATCGGCAATGCGTCGTTTGAGATCGCCGAACTCGTCGTCGATCGTCTTGCGTAATGCCGCCTCGACAGCGGGACCGAGCACGCGCGAACTCTTGATGATCTTCAGCGTTGCTTCGACGCCTTCATGTGACGGCAGCGTCTTGCCAGTCACCCACGCGAGCGTCGGGGACGCCAAGTGCGTCTCGACACGACCTATCGCATCACGCAACTTCCAGAGCTGATCGACATTGTAGCTGGCGCCCTCTTTGCTGAGCGCCGTCATGCCTTCATCCAGCGCGGTGACGTCGTCGTGCACGAGCTGCGCACTGTAGCCATCGAGCACTCGTTCGCGAAGCCTCGAGAACAAAGTCGTCGCTCGTTCGGCAGCCGGCGCGCGACGATCGGTCACCTCGAACGGTTGTCGAAGCGCTCCGCGACCAAGCGCGTACCGGTAATACTCGACCGCGATCGTGGGCGAGAGCTTGTAGCCCAAGACGTATTCGGACAGGTCCGCAACACTTTGTGCACGAACGTCCGTGGTTCCGTCTTTCGTCAACTCGCCAAGCAATCCATCGTAACGCCCTACGTTCGTCTCGAACGCGGACAGATCGCGCAACCACTCTTCGAGCTCCGAAAGATCCGGCGTGGGAGCAGGTACCGGAACGATCACGTTGGCCCGCTCGGACAAACCGGACGCGAACGCATCGACGATCACGCTCTCGAAGCCTGCGTGGAACGCATTGTCGACGCGGCCATGGATACGACTCCACAACGATGCCGGGTTGAGCAACGAACGCATCGTGCCCGGCTCCATCGTTTCGAGCTTTTGGAGCAACGCCTGCGCACGCGGGCGACGCGTCTCGAACGTGGCCTGCGCTTCGGGTGACTCGGCCTTCGCTTGCATCACGCTGCTTTGCACGTCGCGCAAGAAAGGCATGACGGTCGTTACTCGGCGTTCGACACGTCCATCGTGAATCCACAGGCCGGCGAAAAACAAAGCCGCCAGAGCGCCCACGAGAACGTGCAGCGCGAGGATGATCCGATCTCGACGCTTCACCGCCGCTGCAGCAGGTTTGCCAAGGTTCTTCTCGGCAAACATTTTGGACTCAAACAAACCGCGCGAGAAGAAAACCTTTGTTTCCGTCGGAGGCGCAAGCGCAGCAACATTCGTTGGTGCTGCAACGATTGCTTCGGGCGGAGGTGCGGATGCACCACAGAAATAGATGCCCCGCAACGTCAGCGTCTCTTGTCCGGCGATTTCCAAAAACACCGGATCGACGTACTGGCGCAAATTGTCACCGAGCGTCGCTAGCTCGTTCGGAAACAAGAAGAAGTCGTCAGGCGATCGAACGACGGGACCAGATGCAAAACGGCGCGCTTGATGACGAACGAGCGCATCACGGATCGAGTCGAACGCTTCGTCGACCCAATCGGTCGATCCTTCCGTGAAGGGAGGATATGGGCTCGACCAACCGAGGATGTCGTCACGACCCGCGAGGTTCATTTCGGTCGCGAGAGCGCGGAAGCCGGACAGTTGATCGCACCGAGTCACGACGACGTACACCGGGACGTTCATGCCGAGCGCTTGTTCGGCTTGCGCGATCGCGTTGCGCAAAATCGTGGCTTTGCGTTTGCGATCGTTGGCACTCGTGCGCGCGCCTCTGATCACTTCGTTGCAAGGCACCGTGAGCACGATGCCGTCCACAGGCCGCTCGGGGCGCAACTTTCGCACCTCGTCGAGCAGCGCGCGGTAGGGAGCTTCGGGTGGGGCGATGCCGTCTTCACCGAAGAGCAAACCGCCAGCGACATCGATCACGAGGGACTTGGTGAGCAGCCAAATGTTGACCGGCGCCGTGTCACCCGGGACAGGATCTTTGCCGTCGACGAGCTGCATGCTCAGGCCCGTGCCGGCGAGCAACGTGGTTTTTCCGGACGAAGGCTCACCCAGAACCAAGTAACGCGGCATCTTGTCGCGCTCGGTTCGATCCGAAACTTTCTGCGCGATCGCCACTCGAGCTTTCTCGAAGGACGCGCGGATTTCAGACACGGGATCGAGTTTGCCTTCAGCACGCGCGAGCGCAGCTTTTTGCGCTTTCTTTCGCTGCGCCAGGACCCACACGTAAATGCCGCCCGCCAGTGCGACGAGCACGACGAAGGCCGCGACGATCTTGAGCACGAGGGTAAAGCTCACGTGCCACCTTCAATGCGCTCGAGGACGTCAACGAGCTCGCTGGTGCGATACAGCCACGCGATCTCACCGAGGACCACCCAAGCGATGAGTACCACGACAAACGGCAAAAATCCGCGCGACAGTGGAGGCAAACGTTCGGCGACTGGGCTGATCTCACCGACGACCTCGAAGGCTTGCGGGCATAGTTTGTCGCCCCGAACCAGGTCCGGATCGGTGCGCGACAAATAATCTGCCAAGCGCGTGCGATACGTCTCGGGCTCGCCCGTGCCCAGCGGCGCGTAACGGCCTTGAAAGCCCAACGCGAGAGCCGTGAGGTACACGCTGAGCAGTTGCGACGGGACGGTTTCTTCACCGCGCAAAACTCGATCGAGACGATTGAAAAACCGTTCACCAGAGTCACGCGTGTTGAACTCGATCGCCTCGAGCGGTCGATACACCCACGCCTCTTTTCCCTCCCACTCCAAACGACAAAACATGTCGTCGGCCATGGCGACCATGATGTAGCGGGCTTGGTCGAACACATCGAGTTCATGCTGAGACAAACCCGAGCCGAGCCGTGTCCCGAGCGCTTCGAATGCATCCACGAGGTGCTGCTGCACGCCCGTCGCAGCCATCGCTCCTTGAGCCGCGAGGATGTACCGCTTTTGCTTGACGACTTCCGCATGGAATTCGCAAAACGCATCGACGAGCGCGTGGTCGTCGCGTAGTGCGTTTTTTGCGCCCCCGGGCCGATTCGTGGCCGCTCTTCCTTGGGTCGTCATCCTCATTGCCGTCACCCGCTCTTCACGTAGAGGACCACTTCCGATGGCGCCGTTGCGCTGGTCGGATCGGACGTATTGAGGACGACGAGCGGCTCGTTCGGATTGAGATACGCGCTTTGCTCCTCGAGCTCGAAAAGCAACGTCCCTTTGGTCGCAACGAGATCTCCGTGTCGCTCGACTTTTTTACGTCCCGCACCGAGCACTCGGCTTTCCTGCATGGTTTTGAGCCGCCCGCCCGCGCCAATCAGGGCTTTTTGCATCCACTCCGCCAGTTGATCTTCGCGCACGCCTGGCTTCACACGCACCGCAATGACCAACGAACGAGTGCGGAACTCGGGCTTGAAATCCACCGCATAACCCTTGTCGTGCAAATTGAAGGGATACGCCGTGAACGACTCGATGATGCCTTCGTCCACCATCTGAAAGACGGTCTTCTGCAAGGTGCGAAAGGTCTCGAGCACATCGTCGTGCCGATAAGGCGCAAGCAATGGTGGAACGGGCGTACGCGCGAGGGCCGACAACTGCCCGATGAGCCCCGTGAGCGCGACGAACAACGAAAACGGATGCGGGCGCTCCGAATAAAGAAGCGCTTCGAATGGAGGCAACACCGCCACGAGACATCGAATTTGGTTTCGAATCTCGGCGATCAGCTCGCGATCGGTGGTGCGCGAGAGCAAGTTTGCTTTTTCTGCCAAACGCATCGCTTTTTCGCGCAAACGCCCAGCCAATCGCTGACACAGCTCACCCAAAGGCGAGCCCAACGTGACGCCGACTTGAGGCGGGAGATAGTCGGTCCGGACAAACGCTTCTCCTTCGAGACGCACGCGGACGAGGGGCAAACACACGAGACGCGGGGGCGGCTCCGTGGCCAGAATGAGGCGCATGCTTGGTGCGATGCGCGGAATTTCCAGCGGATCTTCACCCGTATGCTCGTCGACGACAGCTCCGCCTTCGACCGAATGGTGGCGTGCAAGATCGGCAGCAGACGACGCGACCGCCTTTTGAAACCGAGGAATCGCCAGATACACCGTCGCCGGCGCTTCGCGCGCCATGGCTGCGAGCGGACGCAAATCGAGCGCCAAATCCGAGGGCCCGCCGTGATGACAAACCACCGTTCCATCGGGCATCACTGCCTCGACTTCGATGATGCCTAGAATGCCTCCGACGAGTCGACCCAGATCGAGCTCGAGATGCACCACGCCCCAATGATATTGAGCGGCATGCCCCGCGTGATACGCGAGCAGCCTTTCGGATCTGCGGTCGGCTTCCTGAAAATGCTGCGGTGAAAGCAGCATTCCATCATGCCATTGAATCGCCAAAGGAATGTCGACGGCACGCATCAGAAAATACCTCGTCCAAAAACTTGCAGCTCACTCGTATTCATGATCGGTGCGACCATCATTCCTCCGGAACATCGAGCGGCGTCACGGTGAAGCCATCGTCTAGTAAATCGATGCGCAACCGTTGATGAGGACCGATGCGAAAGCGATGATCACCCGGCGAGCGATATTTGGCAAAAAGGACGCCACCAACAGATTTTCCGTCGATTTCCAAAAAGATCGGCGGCGGCGCCTGCCCCGGAACGAATTCCCAATCCCATTCGGCAAAAGCCGTCCCGCTGGGGAAATCCCGGCGCATCTGCTCGCGCTCCTCGTACCACTGGTTCGCGCTCATCTTGATGATTTGCTCGAACAGCTTCGGATCCCGAATAGAAACCAGCGTTACAGGCACCGGAGAATTCCGGTTGGCCTTCGCGCTCGTCGCCACCTCGAAAAGATACCGCCGCGCGGGAGGTGTTGAAGAACACCCAACGGCGAACGACAGGCCAAGCGCAGCGACACACAGCATCGCCAGACTCGTTCCTGCCCTGGTTGTCGCGAGACGATCCATAGGTACCCGGTAGTATACAGAAGACCCACATGTAGGACAAATTTATGGACGAAATTTATTTGAGGTGGTCGGGCGGGTGCGGGGATGAAGTTTGGGTCACCAAAGCGGATGCTTGCGCCGATGTGGAGCGACGTAGGCTTCGCCGATGATCTAAGATGGAGCGCGGAGTTCAAAACAGTCAAAATCGAAACGCCTTGATCATGCAGCAATCCCCAGACGCGCCCGTGTTCTTTTTCACGGCACGTCCGCGCCCAGCGTTTCCTGTGCTTCTTTATGTGACCAGCGCGTCGCTACTTGCATTCGTGGGAGCGTCAATCGCACAATCGGCATTTGCTTTCGCCGGAGTGCTCATTGCCGCCGCGCTTTTGCCATCAGGGAGGCGGCCGTGGTATCGATCGCTTGGTCGATGGCTCGCCTTCGGCGGTATTGCATTCTGCGTCGGGGCAATCTTTTTGGTTCCGCTGAGTTCACGGGTCACAGCCCTGTTTGTACCCGCGTGTCTTCTATTCATGTTTCGGTATTGGGCATTCGGCGCCGAAAGCGTCCAGCGATTCTTTGGCCGTAGCTGGAGCAAAGGCATTACCGAAAGAGTTTTACCCGTCCATGACGCGCTCGACAAAGCGCTCCGGAGCAAAAACGCCGACGAGGTGAACAAAGCCCTCGTTGCGTTAGCCGCAGCGGATTCCGCCATTGTTCCCGAGGACGAAAACGAGCGGCGAGCGTTTTGGATCGACGTATACAACGTTCTGTCGTGCCATGCGAACCGCGGCCGGTGCTCGACGCGGATCTGGGACGTGCTCGAGGTCTATCGGACGTCGTATGAAATTGCCGGCGCTCGTTATACTCTGGACGAGATAGAGCATGACTTATTACGCAATGGAGCGCCGAATCCTGCAATGCCGTGGACGGGTATGGATTCGAGCGACCCGCGTAAGCGTTTCGCAGTATCGCTCGATCCGCGCATTCATTTTGCATTGAATTGCGGTGCGTATTCCTGCCCGCCCGTGCGAATCTATCGCGGGAAAAACCTGGACGAAGCGCTGGAGATTGCAGCCAATGGCTTTCTCGCGTCCGGATCGCGGATCGACGAGACCGCGGGGGTTATCGAGACGAGCAAGCTGCTTTCCTGGTACGAGCGTGATTTCGGGGGCCGAGCGGGCGTAATTACGCGTATCGCCCGCGCGCTTGAAGTGGACGAAAGCAAATTGCAGAAGCTGCGCCTGCGATATGCCGAATACGATTGGACGAACAACGTGCCGGGGTAGGTAAACACCAATCGGCTCGTGGAGCGAATCGTGCGGCATCGGGTACAGACAAAAAAAGAAAGCCTGCTCTACGGTTGGGGGGGGATTAACCGGAACAGGCTTTCGCCATCCAGATAGAGCAAGCAACGGGCCAAGCCCGAGCGATCGAAATTTCAATGAGTTACGAGGGACCGGGTCGGGCGCGAATCGCAGTTCTGCACGATTTCGCATTTCAGCGTGCAGACTCGAAAGTAGTCGGCGACAAAGGCTGTCGCGGATTCGCAGTGGATGCGACTACTTCTTCAGTTTGCCGTCGGCCTTGAGCTTTACCAGCTCGCTATGGCCGCCGACGAGCACGCCATTGATGAACACCATCGGAAACGTCCCGAAGCCGGCCCAGAGCTTGATGGCAAGGCGCTCCTTCCACTTCGAGAAATAGCTGCCGTATTCCAAGTAGGTGTACGTCATGCCTTCCTGGTCCAGGAGCTTGCGCGCAGCTTTCACGACAGGATTTTGCGCCATGCCCACCACCACGACGGGATCGCGCGCAACCGTTGCGGCAACTTCGTCGACGATGCCTCGGTGGAACGAAGCAAGGATGGCATGGACTTCGGGGGACATCTTGTCCACAGCAAGCACGGGACGGGTCGTCATGAGCGACGTGTATAGTTCACGCGACGCGTAGCGCAACAAAGCTCTCCAGAATCGACGCGGAAAGGTGGCTTTTTCGTCGAGGACCTCGCGAACGTACATGCTTCACGCGTCGACATATGTCGCGTCGTCGAGGTGAGCTTACACGAGATCGTTTGAGCACAAATCAAATCGCGCAAACCCTTGGAAACAAGCCTCGTGCGCGATCGTTTGACCTCAAAGCAAATCGCGCTGCACACGTTTCACGCAAGCCATCGACACCGTGACGGATGCTCAGCGACGAAGTTGGCTAGATCGCTTCTCACGCGAGATCCAGGCTGCGCATGAACACCGGTCCGCTTGCGTTTTTCACGCACGTTCCATGGACAAACGCGCGGATGGATCGATCGACACCAAAAGTTTTCCACAAATGCACTTGATCTCGCCCCTGGATCTCGTGCAGTGTGTGCGTGCGTTCAGCTCGTGCAGGTCACGGACTGAACGAGTAACGTCTACGCGTGCGCTCTTCGGAACGCACAAAAAACCAACGCGCGCCGTCCCGGTTCAAGTTTGGTCGACTGCGGCCCGGAACGACGCGCGACGAGTAAAAATGAACGTATCACACGCCGCGGCGGGTCGAGCCCGCAGTGTGGATAGTGGCGTCTTTTTTTCAAAAAAAGTAAGGCGAGGCACTGAAGACGAACCGGCCCTTCACCCGCCGATTCCTCCGTATGCATGGAAACGTACGCTCGAGGATCGCGTCTGGTCAACAGAAGGGCCGCGTGGAGTAAGCGCTCGTGCAGTGCTGGTCACGCTCGTCCGGCACGCCGACGCGAACGGGCGCACTTGGATGGGCATGTCGACGATCGCTGCCAAAGCGGGCATCGGAAGCCTGCGCACGGTGCGTAATGCGCTCGAGGCGCTCGTCAAACAAGGCTGGCTCCATGTTCTGCCCCAGACGTGGGCGTCGCTCACGGCCGAGCAAACGTCGGCTGGACGACCCGCTCCACGTCGAGATGACGTGGGCCAAGCTCCGAACCTGTACGTCGTGCTCGACGGGCGAGGCACGCCTCCCACGCCTCCCGCAACCGAGGCGAGCCCGACGCCGCCGCGGCCGGGGCTAGCTCGGATCGCGGCTCAACCTCGGCATACGCCCGTTCAGAATGGCCAGGGGGGCCCCGGTCAAAATGGCCAGGGAGGGGCTCTGGCAGATCTGCACGGCGATCTGGATCCGATAGGATCTGGATCAAGGATAGAGAGTGCAGAGCGCGATTCGCGCGTCGGTCAACGCACACACGAATTTCCAAAAAGCTATGGGGCAGAGAACCCTGCGTGGCGCGAGGCGTGGAACATTTTGGTTACGGCTCATGCGGACAGAACGAAAGCCGCGTTTGGCCTGGCGCCCTTCAAGCCCGACGTTCGAGGCGAGCAGCAACAAGCGATGGCCGAATGTCTGGTCGATGCCGCGGCGCAAGTTTGCACGAAGCTGCAACAACGGTCGAACACGGAGCGGATCGAGGTGGAGTTGCAGCGCGAGCTGGCCGAATGCGTGATGCGGTTGTATTTCAAGCACGACTCGGAGCACTTGAAGCGAGTAAAGTGGGCGCTACGCGATCTGCACCGAGAGCTGCATGCGCGTTTGGTCGAAGCGATGCAAATGCTGCTGCGCGAGAGCCACGAAACGACACCGACGCCTAGGGTTGCGCAGGACAAACCCGTCCAGGTGGCTCGTTTCAACTCGGTCGAGCCGCAAGTTTTGCCGCTGATGAACAACGCTCGTGAAGCGCAACGGATCATTGAAATGCTTGCGGGGCCGTCGGTGCAAGAAATGCCGTGCAGGCGTCGTGAAGAACGGGTCGCCCAGGCGGTCAAGCGGACGAAACCAACGCTGCCGGATTGGTTTGTCGCGGAATTGGAGCGAGAGCGATGTCGGTAGAGCAGCGGTTCGAGGAGCGAGTCACGACGCGAGGTTTGACCGACACGCTGGCCCAGTTGTCTCCGCGCCGCACCATTTCACCGCAAGCGCTCAGGGAAGCGGGAATGAATGCGGCTTTGTTCGACGACGTCGTTCCTACGGCAACTGCAAATTTGCCACGAATCGTGCTCGAACATCGGTCGGCTTCGGGGGACGTGTCGAAAGAGTCGACGAGTGCTGCTGACTTCGAGGTGATTGGTTTGCTGGGTGAAGGTGGCATGGGTCGCGTGCTGCTTGCGCGACAGCACTCGCTGGCACGCGAGGTCGCGATCAAGACCTTGAAGGAAAATGACGACTCGGCCGTGTTCACGAGCGGGCTTTTGCGAGAAGGTCGCATTACGGGGGCGCTCGAGCATCCGGGTATCGTGCCGGTGCACGCGTTGGGGCTGAACGATTCTGGATTTCCGCTGCTGGTGATGAAACGAATCGAAGGCGTTTCGTTTCGAGCTTTGCTCGACGATGCTACGCATTCGATATGGGACAATTTTGCGGCAGGCGCGGCAAATCGATTGGAGACGAGCATCGAAATTTTGATGCGCGTATGTCAATCGCTGGCTTTTGCCCATAGTCGGGGCATTTTGCATCGCGACATCAAGCCCGAAAACATTCTGGTGGGTGATTACGGAGAAACCTACCTATGCGATTGGGGTGTGGCAACGCGTATCGACGACGTTGATTCCACGTCCGATATGCTTGTCGGAACGCCTCATTACATGGCACCGGAGATGCTTCTGGGCGATGCGATCGATGCGCGTACCGACGTGTATTTGCTCGGGGCAACGCTGCACGAAGTATTGACGGGACGTCCGCGGCACGATGGGGCATCCATGCACGAAATTTTGCATTCGGTGGCCATTTCGGCGCCCTTCGAGTATGAACCATCCATTGCCCCTGAATTGGGTCGACTATGCAATCGCTCCACGTCGAGCGATCCTGCATTGCGTCCGGTGTCGGTGGATGCTTTTCGTAAAGAATTGGCAGAATACATGCGCCAGCGCAGTGCAATGGTGCTTTGCGCAGCAGCGTTCGAGCGCCTGCATGCTCTCGATGCGCTACTTCAGGCAGGGCCAACGACCTCGGTTCCCAAAGATCTTGTCGCGGCATACCGTCATGCGACGGAAGCTCGTTTTGGGTTTGCCCAGAGTTTGCGCGTTCATTCTCAGCTCGATGCAGCCAAGCAAGGGCTCGAGCGAACGTTGGTCGCCATGTTCGATATGGAGCTGCGTCAGCAGCACGTGGAGAGCGCGGAGGCTCTGCTCGATGAATTGACGGAGCCGTCGCCCCAGCTCGTGAATCGTTTGTCGGCGGCTCGAAAAGAAGCGGAAGCGCAACGGCTGGAAACCGACCGGTTACGTGCAATCGCGCGCGATCTCGATCCGAAGGTTGCCGCCCGCTCACGCATGCTCGTCCTCGGAGCGACGAGCGTTTGTGGCCTCGTGCTTGGGCTTGGAATATTCCTGAAAACAGAACAAACCCGCCTTACTCCTCCAGACCTCGTGGCTTTTGCGACCATTTTGGTCGTGTCGCTTTGCATTGTATTGGTCATTATGCGTCGCCGCGTGGGAGAAACGCTTTTTAATCGACGAATGGCGGCAATCCTCATCTGCGTCGCGAGTTTTTTGCTCCTGAATCGCCTCGTCGCGTGGCGCGCTGGCGAAACCGTGTCGCAAATCTTGATCGGCGACACCGTGCTCCTGTTCGCAGTGTTTACGACATGCACAGTCACCTTCGAGCGTCGTCTGGTTGCGCTGGCTTTGGTGGTCGGTCTGGGCCTCGTCGCCATGATGATGAGGCCTGAGAGTATCCTCTTGTATTTTCAGATCATGACCTTGGCAATGCTTCCGACTACCGTCTGGGTCTGGAGAGCGCCGCGCGATCCAGGATAGAACATGCAGCTCGAGGCCATGTCCGAATCACAATCATTCATCCGCGCGCACACGGCGCTAGCATCTCCGCCGCTGCTCCCGGAAATCACTTTGCACCTGGCGACCGAGATGACGCCGCTTTGGTGGGCGACCGAGACGTGGCTCGAGTCCAAAGGGATTGAGCCGCCATTTTGGGCATTTGCTTGGGCGGGTGGGCAGGCGATTGCTCGACTGCTTTTGGATGAGCCGAACTTGGTAAAAGGCCGGCGCGTGCTCGATTTGGCTTCGGGCTCGGGTTTATGCGCCATTGCAGCGGCCCGGGCAGGAGCAGCGCACGTGATAGCCGTGGATCGAGATGTCTTGGCAGCTCAGGCGATTATGCTCAACGCGCAAGTCAATGGCGTCGTCGTGGAGGCCCGCGCGGAGGATATCATTACGCTACAAACAATGCCGTCGTGGGTGGTCGATTGCGATGTTGTGCTAGCCGGCGACGTTTGTTATGACGCGGCGATGACGGCTGCATTTTTGCCATGGTTGCAAGCTCGCGTGACGAATGGCGCGCAGGTGCTGTTGGGTGATCCGGGCAGGCATTATTTACCGTCGCAGGGCATTCGAGAAATCGCACGATATCGAGTGCCGGCGAGCGACGATGTGGAGGCGGCGAAAGAGATCTGGGGCGTGGCGTATGAATTGCGTGGCGTTTGATCGAGGCTCGCTCCCGGATCAAAACGACGTATGGCGATTCGATCGCTCGACGGCTGAATAAAGCCGAACAAAAAAAGAAAGCCTGCTCGACGGCGGGGGGGACGACCGGAACAGGCTTTCGTCATCCAGATAAAGCAAGCCGCGGGCCAAGTCTCGCGGTCGCGATTTCAATGAGTTGCGAGGGGCCTGTCTGGGCGGTGATCGCAGATCTGCACGATGCGGCATTTCACGGTGCAAAGACGAAAGAATGAGTTTCTCGCGGCCGTGTAGCGTGGACGTTATTTCGATGGGTGGCGCCAACGACCTGCGAGGTCGCACGAGGCTTCCGACCATTCGGGAAATTGGAAGAAAAAACCTTTTTCGAGCAGGCGTCCTGGAATCACGCGGCGGCTTTTCAAAACCAGCTCGGTATCCGTACGCATCGCCCACGCGCCGATTTCGAGCATCCATTTCATCGCCGGCAAACCAATCGGCATGCCCCACGCGTCACGCATCGCGCGCATGAAGTCGTTGTAAGGCAATGGATTCGGCGCGGCGAGATTGACCGGACCGTCGATATCGTCGTGCTCGATCAGGAAATCCACGGCCCGAATGAAATCGCGGTCGTGAATCCACGATACGAATTGCTTTCCACCAGCCGCCGAGCCGCTCAATCCAAAACGCACGAGACGAGACATGACATCGAAAATGCCTTCGCGATCGGGGCTCATCACCATTGACGTGCGTAACGCAAGCTTTCGCGTCGATGGCGTATTGGCTTCGGTTTGCGCCTTTTCCCACGAGGTTGCAATCTTGACGCTATAAGCCCAATAGGCAGGGACATCCGGTTCATTGCCGCCAATGATTCCGGTCGCTTCGTCGTTCGGGGCGTCGAAGCGGTGCGCATAAATCGTGGCGGTGCTCATTTGCAGCCATGACTTCGGCGGCCTTGACGCTCGTTCGATGGCTTGTCCGACGATACGCGTCGAATCGACACGCGAATCCATCATTTCGCGCAGATTCTCGTCCGTGTAGCGACAATTGACCGAACGTCCGGCGAGATTGATCACGACATCGGCGCCGTCGATTTCGTTGACCCACCCGCCAAGCGTTTTACCGTCCCACGGGACCGCTCGTCCGCTGGGCACGCGCGGACTGCGGCATAGAACGACGACGTCATCGCCGCGGTCGATGAAAAAACGTGCCAAAATCTGGCCTATTTGGCCACTACCACCGGGGATGACGATCTTCATCGTCCAGACAGTAGGGTATTTTCAATCAATGAGGAAGGGCTGTTAGCTGGCGGTTGCGGCGGCCAAACCCTGGGCCCGCTCGGCGCGCATCTTCGCCAGCTCGGCCTCGTAGATCTTGCGGAGCGCTTCAATCTCTTCCGACATGTTCTCGGCCGTAAGGCCAGTCGTCGGCCGCGCCGGTAGCACGCGGATCCGCACGTGTCCCGGATTGGACGTCCAGCGGCTCGGTGGGTGCAAATCGAACGCGCCATCGATGACGACCGGAACGATGGGCGCACCGCTGTCGATCGCCAGGAAAAACGGACCCTTTTTGAAGGGTTGCAACTCGTTGTTCTTCGTGCGCGTGCCTTCTGGCGAGATGAAAACCGTCAGCTTGTTGCGCGCCATGCGCTTGCACGCCGCGGCCATCTGGCGACGACTCCGAGCGCTGTTGCGTCGGTCAAGGAAAACGAAACCGCACAAGTACATCGTGAGGCCAAGAAACGGGTAGTAAAACATCTCGCGCTTGACCGCCGCAACGCTCCCGCTCGGCATGATCGACGCGATGAGGAACGAGTCGAGCACCGACCCGTGGTTGAACGTCGCGATCTTCATCGTGCTTGGATCGAGGTGCTCGGCGCCCTCGACGGACACCGTGACTCCCCCGATCCAGAGCATCGTTTTGCCCCACGTGCGCACGACGAGTGGCGACAACGTTCTGTAGAAAAGGCCGAACGTCAGGAGGGTAATCGTGGAGCCCACGATCCCAATCCCGACCCCCACAACCCAACTCGCTAATAGCTGCCAGACGCGGCGCAGGCTCATGCGCGCATAGTTTCACGGATGCGGGGGGAAAAGAAATCAAGAACGACTGCAAAAAATTTTGCGCATTTGGGACGACCAGCCCCGATTGCCTGTTTGTTCGAGGTTCAATTCTGCGATGACGCTGCACGAGGCTCGGTCTCATGAGGCCATCGAGAAGGGTTCGATTCCTGCGTAACGCAGCAATCGACAGAGCGACAAAAGGGGCAAACCTACAATGGCGGAGTCATCGCCACCACGTACGTCCTCGAAAAGGCCGATGCCGCGCCCTTCGAAGAAATAACCGCCCGCGCTGCCGATCGGCTGATCCAGCTCGACATACCGATCGATGAAGGCCGTTTCGAGCGCACGCATCGTGAGCTGCACGGTGACCGTCTCGCTCAGCAATTGCCGCGTGGAAGGCGACCACAAGACCACGGCCGTGTGCAGCGCGTGGGTTTTACCGGACAACTCGTAAAGTTGCGCGCGGCATTCCTCGATGCACTCGGTTTTCCGCAAGATTCGTCCCTCGAGCTCGGCCACCTGATCGCAACCGATGATCCACGTATCGAGCCCTGCGTTTATGCTCCGGGCCTTGCCCTCGGCGAACGAGCGGGCAATCTCGCGGGGCTCCATTCCCGCGGGAGGGTTTTCCTCGAATTGCGGTGCACGAGCCTCGTAGGGCAAACCGAGCCGATCGAGCAAAGCCCGGCGGAAACGAGAGGTCGAGGCGAGGATCAGCAACGGTTTGCCGTCGATTTTCATGAGGCCGTATTACTTGCGATTTGTTTGAAATTCAAGCGTCGGCGGGCAATTTAGGGGAGGTTACCGAGCGCCATGCGGCGAAGGCATTAGCGAGAATCGTAGCCGAGCGTCAACATGGGCACGAAGCCGATGGTGACGCCCGTTTCCGTGACGGAGGCACCAGCGGTGCCATTTGGGCCATCCGCGCGAGTGATGACGGAAACCGAGCTGGGGTGAAAGAGAATGAGCGCGTCGATTCCAAGGTTGAAGCCGCCTCGGCGTTTCGAGGGTCCGCTGGGCTTTCCAAAACCCAAACCGAAACGAATATCGAGGCCTGGTTTGAAGCCAACCGAGGTGACACTGCTGACTTCGGCAACGCCGGCCGAGCTCGCTCCTATGCTTGTGCCGGCGTAGGATCCACGGGCAAGGACGAATCCTCCACCGGCATAAAAGAGATCGCCAAACATGGCTTCGGCAATGGCGCCGAAATACCCAATGGCGAGGGCCGAGGCCGTCACACTGGCGCCCTGAAACCCGGCTTCAACCCCAAAACCGAGACCCGCGGTGCCGCCGATGGCACCATAAACGCTGAGCATGTTGCTGATTTGATAGCCAATTCGGCCTTCACCATTGATGGTGAACATCGACGCCGGAGCGTGCCAACCGAATCCCGAGGACAAGCCCCACCGCACACGACCGCCAGGATCAGCGGGCTTTTCCTCCTTGGGCGCCTCGGCTGCTTTCGGCGTTTCCGCCGGAGCCGCTGTTTCGGTTCCGCCCGACGGAGGCGGCGGAGGCGCAGCGGCTTCATCTGCTGCGAGCGCGAGCGAGGTCGACAACGTAATGCCAGAAATGACAGCCGTAAGCAGTAGTTTTTTCATGGTTGTATCCTCGAACGGACGAGCCCCGCACATGATATGTGAAACATCCGCCCTAAATTCCAGAATACTACCAGCGTCCATGCTGCAAATACAACGACCATCTACGATGATTTTCGCGTGACGCAGTCGAGTCAGTGCGGCTCGTTGTTTCAACGATCGTAGGGATCCTTGTCGAGCAGACACAAGCGTAGCCTGCGTAGGGTGACCTTGATCTCTTCAACGCTATTCTCCATCAACTCGGTCTGCGCGTCATTTTCGACGCGCCGCAGATAATTGGCGAGTTGCTGTTCTGGAGTAAGCCCTTCACAGAGCAAGATCCAGACATAGCCGAATTTGTTCATATAAGGGGCATTGCAGGCCACGAGTCGATCGGCGACTGCCTTGTCGGCTTGGATGACGTGCTCATCTTCGAGGAAGCACCATTTGTCCTTTACGAAGCTTTCTTGATCGCCAATGATCGGTCGCCCATTAAAACCTTCGATCCAGTCGGCTTTGGTGCATACGTTCCACCATACATCGGACGCAGCGTCGAGCACGGCGGTTGCATTCGCAAACGGGCGCCGCTTGCGCATTTCATGACACCAGGTTTTGCTTGACGAAAGCCGCGCAAATTTCGCATCGAATCGAGCGTCGTCCAGTTTGTTCACCAGCTCGGCGTCATATTCGGGCGCTTGGTCTTCGTCGCGCGGTTCATCCACGACCACGGTGCAATCCACGACGACCTGGGCTGCTCGGGGCAGCGCCGCGACTCCGATCGAGCTACGCGCGGGACTATGGTCCGGAATGTAGCGATTGACGATCTCGTTCACCGCCGCGAAGTCTTGCTCCATGTTGGTGAAATAAAGCGTCATCTTCAGGATTTTGTCGAAACCGCTGCCGATTCCTTTCAGAATCTCGGAAAGGTTCTGCATCATCTGGTCCGCTTGGGCGACGATGCCACCGGGCGGAAATTCAAACGTACCCGGCACGAATCCTTGCACGGCAGAAATATGGGCCACTCCATCATGAATTGCCGCGTGCGAGTAGATCGGCAATGGCTTCGTCAGCCCTGAGCACACGAAGCGCTGAATTTGTTTCGATTCACCAGACATGTTGCCACCTTTCCAAAGACTAGCCGCGCTCATTGTGCGACTTCTCCCGTCACGTAAACATTCAACGTTTCGAGCCCCGTCACGCCGCCGCGCATCGTGTCCCCAGGTACGACGGTTCCCACGCCTCGAGGAGTTCCCGTGTAAATGAGTTCCCCGGGGTACAATTCAGAAGACAGCGATAACTGTTCGATCATCTTCGCGACGTTCCAAATGAGCCGCGAAACATTGCTACGCTGACGATCGGCACCATTGACCTGTAAATAAATCTCGGCATTCTCGATGTCGTGTGCTCCAGCAGCAGGCGTGATCGGACCGATGACCGCCGATTGGTCGAACGACTTACCAATGCACCAAGGTCGTCCTTGTCTCACCATGTCATTCTGTAGATCCTGGCGCGTCATGTCCAACCCTACCGCATAACCATAGATATGTTGGTGAGCGTCGGTCAAGGTGATGTTTTTGCCCCGCTTGCCAATGGCAATCACCAGCTCGATTTCGTGGTGCAGTTGTCGAGTCAGCAATGGGTAACGAATCGATTCGATTTTGCCCGCCTCGACCACGACGATAGATTCCTGGTCCGCTGCCTTCATACAGAAGAACGGCGCTTCGAGGCCAGAAAACCCCATCTCTCTGGCGTGTTCGGCATGATTGCGCGCAAAACAATAGATCCGATGTACCGGATAACGTTCTTCTTTTCCCACGATGGGAATCGTCACCGCGGCAGAAGGAGTGAACAAGAAGCGCATAGGTGCACGGATTGGAAAGGGTTGTCGTCTTTGGCACGGCTTTACCTCAGGCGCGCGCAGAGGTCAACAGTCGAAACCAAGTTTCGGCCTGCCGTGACGCTAAAACCATCCTGAAATCGAAAAACCACCTGGATGCGGGCCCAACGAAAAACCCATTGGTGAAAAAGAGGCCTTGGAGGAAGCGGCGGGCAAAGACGTATCGGGTTCGATGTCGAGCTTTTGATAAGCAGCAAAATCCGAGATTGCGGCCGTAGGCATGGTCCAGATCTGAACCTCCGAAAGCGCGATTCCACCCAGCGCACTGAGCAGTCCCGAGCGCGGACGCCCATAACCGACGCCGAGCACGAGCCCCACGCCGACCGCGACGCTGATCGACGTCGCATGGTTCACCCACGAACGCCTGAGCTTTGCGTCCTTTGCCGTCGCCTCGAGCAGTTGCTCCGCGAATGCAAGCTTGCGCCGCCGCTCGTCGGGCGAGCCTGCGGGCACTCGCGCGAGATCCCGCGGTGCCGTGCGCGCAGGAAATGGTAAAACGCCCAGCGGAATCACGCCCAACGTGCTGGCCGCAGCTCCCACGGCCATGTCGATGCGCGTGCCTGCATCCGGTGTATATAAGGCCCAGACAAACTGGCCCATTGAAATGGACGTCCAGCCGTAATACCAAGTGTTCCACCATAAGCGCGCCGATTTGGCCCCGTGCGCCAGTCGAGCCTCGATGAAGGCAAGGCGGCGCGAAACCTCAGCGTCCGACGGTGGGGCAGCCGCAGCGGAGGAAGTCTCGAGCGTGAGCACGAGGGGAATCGCAGCAAGAATGGCGAGACGCATGGTGACTTCACTGTACACGATCACGCGTTCGTCGGGGGCTCTTTATGCATGTCCGCTCGTGAGTCGTGGCGCTGCGCGAGGCACGCGACATGCCAGACAAATTGCCGCGCTGCGCCAGGTCATGGTGCACGTGCTCGTCTTGACAAACCGCATCGATGGGCCAGGTAATACGGCACCAGGAATGACGAGTGCACACCAGACAAGCGGCCCGGTCACCATTGCCACCTCTCGTATCGCGGAAAACGTCGACACGTTATTTCGCGACGGGATTACTGGCCTCCAAGGCGCATTTTCACGCGATTGGGTCGACGACATGCGCGAAGACATGACGACTGCGTTTTGGGAGGCGATACAGCGTCCAGGCGGCGCGGTGGGTCGCGGACCTCGACGCTGGTACGTGGAAATTCACCCGCAAGCATTTCGTGGTTTTGTCGATTTGGTCACTCATCCGTGGGTAACGGCAATGTGCGAAGCGGTGCTCGGACCAAAATACGAGATTGTCGAAGTCGGTTTCGATACGCCATTTCAGGGCGCCAAGAACCAGCCGTGGCACCGGGATTTTCCCTCTCCGCCCGAAACTTACGAGCAAAAGCGCATAACCTCGCTCGCTTTTAATCTCACCGGCGTCGATGTGACCGAAGACATGGGGCCTTTCGAGGTGGCGATTGGCACGATATGGGACGACGGACGCTCTTGGAAGCAAGAAATGTTTCCGCCGTCCGAGCTTTGGCCACGATTTGCCGCCCGCGGCGTGCGCAAATTCCCGCAAATGGGCGATATCTCGTGCCGTTCAGCCTTGACCGTTCATCGTGGTACGTCGCATCCTTCCCCCATTGCACGTCCCGTAATGGTGCTCGGGGTCGACGCGCCAGGCGCTGGGCACGCGGCATTGCACGATATGATGGTGACGGGTGATTATTACGAAGCATTGCCGCAATCGGTGCGTGATCATCTCGTTTGCCGCGTGGTAGACCAACTCATTCCAGTGACGCAAAAGCACGACATCGAAGGTCTCGTGCTGGGTATGGAGTGAGTCGGTCGTGGCGGCCTCTCCGGACAAACCCGCATGAGGCCTCCGTAGAATCCTGTACGCGCAGCGGGCGCGGTGCACCTTCATCTGCCGATCGTCCCATGACGCGCCGCCGCTTGGACGAGATGCTCGTTCGGTGACCGCTTCGTCGGAGCCGGTCGGATGCACGCGTCTTTTGTGCTGAAAGCGTGTCACGCTTGGTAAGGGAACATTACCAGGCGTGACAAGTGCATCGGGCGGAGCGGATGTGCGTGTGTCGCATCGGTCGGCCTTGCGATCAAAACCATCCCCATCCTGTCGCCAATGAGCGATACTGGCGCGATGAAGGATCAATACACGAAGATGGCCGCGCTTGGAACGGCGCTATGTTCGGCGCTCGTCGCGTGTGGGTCGCCTCAAGAGGACCCCGAGGTGCCCGATTACGCGACGCAGCCACCGCCGGCGTATACCGCGCCGCAGTCAAATACGGGAGTTGCGCAGCCAAATGGCTACGTACCGCCACAGGTAATGGCGCCGCCGCCGCCGACCGAACAACAATGCCGTGCAGGTGCTGGCAGCCC
>CAZETM010000060.1:0-24288 GCA_964514885.1 uncultured Polyangium sp.
GCACGACGTCGATCATGAAGCGACTGTACCACGGACACGTCGGTACGAGCAAGGAACCACGTCATGAATTTACGTCGAACATAACCTGAATGATGGGTCAATTGCACTTCGACGATGAACGTATTGCCTTTCGCGTCCGAGCATTTCACATTGACGATCGGCAGCTTCAGCCTCTCGACCAACGCCAATTGCTCGCTCGGCAAGTACTGGATGCCCTCAATGATCTGATCGCCCGACCGCTCGAGCAAGTCATTGAGCAGGCCTTGCAAGATGTCGGGATGCGTGGCGAAGATGCGCCGAAAATGTAGTCGTTCTTCAGATCGGCGAAGACCTTGGCCTACTCTTGCCAAAAGCCGCGTCGAGATGCAAGCGGGATGAGCGGATTGGCGGAGGCGTGGCTCGGTCGCTGCGTTTGCCAGGTCGGTGGTCGTTTCAATGCGAAAAACGATACCGGCGTCGCAGCCGAGAATCATCGCGTGACGCGAAGGGATGCGGGCTGAGGCGACGGACCGCAGCAACGAACCAAGCGCCATCATCGCGCTTGATATGCGGCAACTCGGGATTTCGTTCTTGGTTTTTCTCGTCACCGACTACGATGCAATACGATCCTTTGTGAAGCTGCTGCTGGACGAGTTGCTTGCGAATCTTGCTCGGCGGTTCGATTAGTTTCAGGAGTTCATCGATCTTCTTCGGCGACGTCAACACTTTTCTTACATTGTGCGCCTTCCACAGAATCGTGCGCAAATCAGCTTGAAGCTTTCTCGCATTGACAGGAAGGGAGATAACTCGACTCGTTGCGTGTTCCTGCAGTTGCGCCAATGCATCCATGTCAGCCATCGAGCAAGTCTCCACGCCCCAGCAACGTCAGCCATTCGCCATATTCAGGATCGCGCGGCAACGTTTTTTGTTCAGCTTCCCGAATGATATCCTCGTCTGTTTTTCCTGCCCAACGGCCGAGTGCTTCGAGACGGCTGTGTCGTATTTCTTCCATGCGTCCGGTCCCATCGTCACGGGAGAAAACGAGTCCTCCAAGCCAACTCGCAAGATTGGGCGCAACGTGCATGAGTTCATCAAAACTCGCCGCAGTGGCGATAAAAACGACGATCCCCTCATGGCTCAAGTCGGATCTACGCACGTCAAGAAGTTGCCAATCCTTAGCGCCAAAACCCGTCGCATCGACAACGAGTATTTCCTCAGGTGATGTGGGCAATTCTCGTAGCAATTGGACGGCATTACGAGAAGCCAACACTCGAACGACCGTATTTTCGCCAAAGACTCGACAATACTCCTCAAGCTCATCTGTCACCGATTTGGCGTCGCGAGCGTCGACGAGATACACCCAATATGCCGACGCCCCTCTTGTCGCTTGAATGCGAAGCGACAATTCGGAGGCCGTCATCGATTTCAATTGGTGATTCATACGGCGACCTCAGTGGGCTCGCGCAGAAATTTCACAATCGTCGGATGGACGGCATACCGAGGTCGCCCATTGACTCGGTATTCAAGGACCCTGCGAGTCATCAAGAGCGCAAGATCATCCTCCGAGGTATGCACGAAATTCCCATTCTCGACAACCCGACGCAATACCTCCAGCTCGTTCAGGCGAAGCCCTTGCATGTGCTTTCGCCCGAAACTGTCGATGGCAGTGTCCGCTTGCCATAAGCCAATCACGTCCGAACCGTCCATATACGCTTCGAGGCAGGCGGATTGCGCCAATGACAAGAGGTCCCGCAAGACGCCGCCCGAATGATGAACCAATGCGTCAACACCTTGTTGATCTATTGCATCAACGGGAATGCGCCTACGCAGCACGTCGCGCAAAAATGCATTGTTGTCGGGCGATCCAGGATCACGCCACGGCTGGTAATGCATATTATCGAACCGTTGAACGATTGCCCTATCCATCCCGTACAGCGCACGAAGAGGACCAACCAGTGCACAACCAATGCCAATGACTTTCAACGCTTTGATGTCATTTTCGACGATCTGCTCTAACGCTGGCATGTTCATCAATCGATCGAGTCCGTCGAGTAATACCACAACATATTTTTTTGCGGGCGCACGACTTTCAGCAGCGATTCGAGCAGCTCGAGTATTTGCTGCACGTTAGCGTCAAGTTTGTCCGGAGGCACAAGAATCCCCGGCACGCTCACGTAATCAATCCCGTCATCGTAATTCTCATAAGCGTCAGGATGAACGTTATACCCCAGTGCCATACGCTACACGTCTCGTAAATATCCTGCAATGGCCTCATTGTCGCCCGGTCCAACGCGCGACGCTACCCATTCTCCAAGAGCCTCGCCAACTTGTACAGCAACGACGCCGGGCGCCAGTGTTGCCACATCATGCCGCTTGCTGACGTCCACATAGAAAGCCACAGTGTCGGGGAGCCGATTCAATCGTTCCTGGGTTTTCAAAAGCTCCGTCGTTTTTCCAGATCCAACACCACCAATGACAAATTGCATCGACGTCGGTGCTAAAGCCAATTCGCCCGCCAAGCGTTCGCTCACCGTTCCACGCTGATCGACGTAATTCCCCTCGACCAATGCTTTGGCTGGATCCCCGGCCGGGTCCAAACGTGCACGCAGCGCGCGAAATCGTTCCAGACGATCCACCGTTGCCACCACGTCACTCCCAACCTTTCTCGGACATCCGCCAGGTGCACATGCGGCACAGCGTAGTCATGTGTCAGGGTGTTCCGCAAGTTGCGACTTGTCGGTACCTCGAACAGATCGCCGACATCGACCTTGGAAACACCTGGGCAACGCTGCTGGCGTGCGCTCATCCAGATCCAAACGAGCTGGACGCCTTGTTCGTCGAGCCAAACCTGCTGCCTGGATGGTTTTTCCGCGTGCGAGGAGATCAGCGGATGCGACGCCAAAGCGCCGCGGGCGAACACTTTGAGGACGAACGATCACCGCGAAGTGAAGCGCGACCTCGTCGTCCACGCGTGCTCGTTGCGCTGCATGGATCAGCCGCACCAGGCGAAGCGCTCGGCATGGACAGGCTCGTGGCCTCCGTCATGCAGGAGCCGTTGCTCGGCTTGTTCGTGTCGCAGTCGCAGCGAGTGCCAGCGAAGCTCGTCAAGCGAATGATGACCACGATCGGACATTGTCCATCCGATGAGCTCGGGTCGGATTTGCCTGTGCTCGAGTGGCACGGGGCGATTTTTCAAACGGTGCTCAGACGAGCAGCCTGCCCGGTGCTCGCTTTACGCACTTGCCAATAATGAACCACGGGCGAGCGACAAGCGAACGTGGGTGTTATCTTCACGGAACGAAAAAATGCCAGCTCGAAAACTTTCCAGTTCCGAATGCCACAAACGACTTTCGCCCACGGAATTGTCCTTCAAAACGACGGAGGAGGTCGAGCCCGTTTCGGGCATCGCGGCGCAAGAACGAGCGCTCGCGGCGCTTTCTTTCGGTTTGGATATTCGCCACTCGCGTTTCCACATCGTCGTCGTAGGACCATCGGGTTCCGGGAGAACCTTCTGCGCACGGCAAGTCGCCAAACGCATTGCGTCGACGTTGCCGACGCCCGACGACATTCTGCTTCTGCCCAACCCAGGTCGGCCCAGCGAGCCCACGGTGCTCACTTTGCCGGCAGGCGAAGGTCGGCCGTTCACCGACGCGCTGGAAGAGCTTTACATCAAACTGCTCGAAGGCATCCGCGGTGCGACCGAAGGCGAGCGATGGAAACAAACTCGTGCACGTGTGCAACGGCGTGTGGAAGCCGAAGAAACGAAGCTCGAAGACGAGCTCAAAGCGCAAGCCAAAACATGCGGCTTCGAGGTCACGCGGTCGGGTCGCGAGTTTCAAGTGGTGCCGATCGACACGGAAAACCCACCGACCGATGCGCTGCGTTCGGTTACGTTGGCGATCGATGCGTTCGAGGATCGTTTGGCCTCGGTGCAAGACGACGGAGACGCCGAGCTTCGTGCGGCGACAAAGCAATTTTTGGGTGATGCGATCAAGTCGTGTTTCGTTCCCGTGCGTGCGCGATTCGAAGGGAAACCTGAGCTCGTCGCGTTTCTCGGCGATGTCGAAGCGCTCGTGACGCGACAAACCCGGCTCATTGTCGATGAGCCTGGAGGCGATGAAACACCGCTGCTCGTGCGCGGCGTGGTCGTTCCGACGTTGCTTACCGAGCACAAGCCTGGATCCGGTGCGCCGGTTGTCGAAGTGCCCTATCCGACGCTGCCGGCGCTATTTGGCCGCAGTCATGCGCCGCCCGATACAGGAACGCCTCCGGAGCCTGGATTTGCCGTGGCTGGAGCGCTGCATTTGGCCAATGGTGGGTTTTTGATTTTGCCCGCCAATGCGCTTCTAAAGAATGAAGCGTTGTACGAGCAGCTCAAGGCGTGTCTTTTATCGGGAAAGTTCATCGTTCCCGAACACAACCCCACGTATTATCGTGGCACGACCGAAGAATTGATGTTTCCGCCCATGCCGCTCGATTTGAAGGTCGTGCTCATTTCGAGCGCCGATCTTTACCAGGAGCTGCACGAGGCGGATCCCGAATTCTCGCAACTCTTCAAAGTGCAAGCTCGTTTCGATAGCACAATGCCGCTGGGCGCAGCGCTTGCCGCGTATCCAGCATTTCTCGCGGATGTCGTGCGAGAACGAGGCCTGCTTCCACTCACTGCGGATGCCGTGACGGAACTATTCTTTTATGGCGGGCGATTGGCTGAAAACCAACGCAAAGTCACTGCGCAGCTCGGTATGCTGGCCGAAGTCGCGACGGAAGCGAATTATCGCGCCAAACGTCGAGGTCGAACGGTCATTGATGGAGCGGAGATCCTCGGCGCGCTGAGTGCCGCGCAAAGGCGAAGCGACCATTTCCGAGATCAAGTGCACGAGCTTTTGGCGGACGGCACGATTCGCATCGAAGTCACGGGAAGGCGTTTGGGGCAGGTAAATGCGATTTCGGTGCTGAGCGATGGACCAGTTACATTTGGACGGCCATGTCGCGTAACGGCGGTCGTTTATCCGGGAACCGAGGGGCCGGTGAACATTGCGCGCGAAGTGGAAATGAGCGGCCCTTTGCATTCCAAAGGTGTGCTCGTTCTGTCGGGTTTCTTGTCGCTACGTTTTGCGCAAATTCGTCCGCTTTCGTTCGGCGCGTCGCTCGTATTCGAACAAACGTACGAACCGGTCGACGGAGATAGCGCATCGGCGAGCGAGCTGTTTGCATTGCTTTCGGCGCTGAGCGGATATGCGTTGCGACAGGATTTCGCAGTGACCGGAAGCGTGGATCAACAAGGCAGCGTGCTTCCGGTGGGCGGGCTCAATGAGAAAATCGAGGCGTTTTACGATTTATGTGCCGCCAAGGGTTTGACCGGAGATCAAGGCGTGCTCATTCCGGCAACCAATCAGCATGCGCTGATGTTGCGCTCGGATGTCGTCGAAGCGATTGCTCGAGAGCAATTCCACGTGCACGTGATCAGCACGGTGGAAGAAGGCATCGAGCTATTGACCGGGTCGCCTGCGGGCATCGCGGACGACAATGGTCATTACCCGTCGGGGACGGTATTCGGCGCCATCGAGCACCGATTGGAGAGGTTTTACCGCGCAATGGCCGAGGTCGGTCGAGCGCGATAACGTTTATTTGTGATCCCACCGCAGCCCCACATTCACTTGGCGGAAACCGCCGGTGTGAATGCCATCGGGCAAACGCGTCGCCACGAAAATCTGATCGAGCGCGTTCTTTACCGTCAAGAGCGCGCCGATTCCCGTCTTCGCGTGCGTGTAACGCATGTTGAAATCCACAATGTCGTAGGCGGGAATCAGGCCTAGCCGCCCAGTCGGATCGACCGCGACGATGTTGTTTTCGTCAGCGAATTGATCAGACACGTGCGACCAAGCAATTTCGCCTCCCAAACCAATCTTGTGCTCGGCATTGAGTGACACGGACGCCGTGTGTTGCGGTGCATAAGGCAAATAATTGCCGTCGAATGGACCGCCGCGGTAGGTCGCTCGGGAAAACGTGTACCGAACTCCAAGGTCGAGTGTAATCGGTAACTTCAGCGCTTGGCCGATTCCCAACGTCACGGACGATTCCGCACCCGCGTGCAACGTCCGGCCGCCATTGACCAGCTCGCTTTGTTGTCCACTCGCCAGCGAGCCCGTCACGATCTGATTGCGAAAGCTCATGATGAAGCCAGTCAATTCGGCCCGTAACCACTTGGGTTTGGAGAGCCGCACCCCAAGCTCGTAATTGATGCTTTGCTCCGCATCGAGCCCCGCATCCGCGCCGCCGGGGGTAATCGCCGCCGTCACGCGCGGCGGAGCATATCCCACGTACACGCCTCCAAACGCATTGAGCTTGGGCGAGCCGCCCACGATTCCAATTCCAGGCATGAACGCGACATTGGAGCTTTCGCCGCGAATCCACACGTCGCGCGGAGGGCCTCCCCGATCGGTGCGTCGCGTGTGCCTGAGCGAATCCATCGTTTCGACACGCACGCCGGGCGTCACGAGCAGGTCGTCGCGGAATGCAATCCGATCCTGCGCATACGCCGACAATGCGTACGTCCGATGAAACTCTTCATTTTGCAGATCGCCGGCATTCGACGTGGCAAATTCGTCGAGGAATTGCAATCGCTCGGCGGTTTCCGCATGCACGCGCGCTCCCAGGGTGAGCGTATGACGCGCGGGACCGGTGAAAAAACGATGCTCCAGCCGTGGCTCGACGCCCATCACTTCATATTTGCGATCGCGCGTCGTCGACGTGTCGCGGAAATAAATGGCCCCGCCCGGGGTCGAACGATCCCCGACAATCCGCTCGTAACCCATTCCTGGTAATTCTTCACGATCATAATTCTGGCGGCGCCAAGAACGATCGGTAATATAACCGTAAACGAACGTGCGTAGCCGAGTCGATTCATTGAAACGATATTCGTGCGTGACCGAGGCATCGTAACGCCGGATGTAAAACGCATCGTGCGGAGCAATCGTCGGCCGGTAGGCATCGACCGCGAACATGCTCTGGGTCAAACCCACGTACGTCGATCGAGAAAATTCGTCGTATACGGCAACTTTGACCGTCGCTTCGCCCTTGTCGGACGTGGCAATGGCAATCTTGCCCAAAAAGTCCGTCGCACCAAACTCGAATCCGCGAATGCCATCACCTTGCTTGCGCGACAATTGCACCACGTACCGGGCAGCTCCGTCGGCTACCGAGCCACCATACATACCGAATAGCTTCAGATAGTTGCGTTGCCCGTATTGAGTTTCGAGCGTCCACTCGGGTTTGTCCGGCGGAGGGGTCGTAACGAAGTTGACGACGCCTCCGATGGTTTGAGGTCCAAATAAAATGCTGCCTGACCCTTTGACCACCTCGACGGCTCGAATTCGCTCGACTGGCACCGAATAATAAAGATCCGGCTCGCCGTACGGATTGATCGCGACGGGCATTCCGTCCTCGAGAATGAGGACTTGACGACTACGCGTCGGATCGAGCCCACGCATGCCCAAGTTGAGCCGCATGCCCATTCCCTCTTCGGGACGGACATGCAGCCCAGGCACACGCCGTAAAACCTCGCCAGCGTCATTTGGCAACGCACGACGAATCTCTTTGGCCCCGACGAGCGTCCCGGAACCGGGCACCTTTTGTAGCGCGTCGTCGTTTTTCCCGAACACCCGCACTTCAATAACTTCGTTTTGAGGCTTTTCGGTGGGTGCTGCTTCCGTATTCGTTGGCGCCGCTTCGGATGTGGTTTCCTTCGGCGACGCCTGTTCGGGTGGTGTTTGTCCGGACGCATCTTTCGGTGCTTCCGACGGTTTTGGCTCGTCCGCCAAAGCCGGAGCAGCCGCAAAGAGCAAAACGAGCGTGGGGGGGAGCAGGCGGAGGTGCATGCGGCTCACGTTACGAATTGGAAGACAATGGTTTTTTGCGACGAACGGTATTTCTTGCCAAACCACCTTCGGCAGGAGCGTCCGTACCGCCATCGAGAGGTGCATCGAGGTCGATCACCGGCTGCGGCGGAAGTTCGTCGATATCACGACAGGCGCCGATCGCGAGGGCTACCATCACCACCACGATCAACACAAGAGGTATACGTACCATCCGAACCATTGCATGCACCAATCGTCCTGGCTCTACTTCGTTGCTGCAATCACGGCCGCCGAAAGCTCTTTGGCGAGCGCATCGGCACCTGCAATGTCATTGGCCGCCGACAAATCAATCAGTGTTGCGGCTTTGCTCTGAAGTGACGCGACATCCGCGCCGCTTGCTTCGAGCGCCTCGGTGAGCACTTCGACCGAGCCAGCAATCGTTCCGGCCGCCTGGAGCATTCCATCGACCGTGGGTAGCTCGGGCAACGAGAAGTAGCTCGTCGCATTGGCCGTCAATTTGCCGTACACGCCAATGGTACTCGAACGAACGTTGGCAATCGTCACGGCGTCCGCGGGTCCAATCCAAATGCTCCGCATGAGCGAAGCCGCACCGTCGTCTGATCCGAAAAACCCGAGCAAAAGACCTTCGGCGAATGTCGCGCCTTCCGTATGCGAAACCTCGGGATCGGTACCACCCTTCACGGCCACTTCGACCTTGTACCCATAATTGAGGACCGAAGCATAGAAGTATTTCGTCGCGTATACGTTTGCCTTCACGAGCGCCGCAGGAGCATCCGCCGCACCGTCAGCAATCTTGGTTCGTGCTGCAAACAATAGCTCGCCCGTGCGCATCGCGAGTTTGTCTTGCGTAATCAACGTCGAGCCCGCTTTCCACAAGTCCGGAATCTCCGAGGTTTGACGCTTGATCATGCGCCCTTCGAGACCCGCGAGAATAATGGCCGCCGCGTCGATTTCACGCACCGCCGTCTCGGCCGTCGTGGCCTCGAGCGCCTCCTTGATTTCGTGCATCGTATACAATTCGGTCAACACGATGAGCGACTTCTCAATGTATTGCTTGGCAATATCGTTCTTAAGCGCATCGCCGCCCGAGGTCTTCCCTATTTCGAGACCCTTCGTTATCAGTGTCTGAGGGCAACGCGGCTTTGCCTCGGCACCCACACAGAATTCGACGCCCAATTCATTGAGCTTTTGGCCAATCAACGTGGTGGGTGCAACGGCAGCTTCCACGCCGGCCCAATCGTAAGCAACGGCCAATTCCGCAGCTTTGGTGAAATCTTGATTAAATGTCCAAGCATAATCGATGGAATCAGCCTTGTACGTGCCTTCGAAGAACGTATCCGGTTGAATCGCGGCGCTACCACCCTCGCCGCCCGATCCACCGCCACCCTGATTGCAGCCCGTCGCGAGCGGGTCGAAACACGCATTGGTGTTGATTTTGTTGTCCTCGCCACACGCGACAAGCGCTGCGACGAGGGAAACCGCGCCTACAGACCGAAGCAACACCGACACGTTGCGACTCGACATGATCTTCACTCCTCCAAGGTACGCTGGCCTGTCTAGCGCTCTTGAAAATGCAAGTCAACAACATTTTCAACAAGTGACGATGCGTCACATGGAACAGCACAAGCTCGGAGAACGCGCACGAATGCCAAGGACAGATCCCTCGGGAATTACCGCAGCTCTAAAACTCGCACGTCCTCGAACACGTACCGAACGAAAGGATCCGCAGCAACTCGCAGAACAGTAGATCCAGGATCGAGCGCTTCCGCACCAGGAATCTCACTCGTCACGAGCACTCGCCCCGGCGCCGTTTTCAACAACGCCCGCGCCTCGTCCAGATTCCCCACGCTCACGACACGCACGCCCGGCGCGCGCCAGGCAATCCAACGATAAAAACGACACGTCGCCACGGTGAGCGTCGCATGATCCGGCTCATTCGATACATATCGCGATATCCGCACGATATGCGCCGGATATCGCCCCTGCAAAAACCCGAGACGACTCGATTCCCACAACGCCGCACACGCGCCCAGCACGAGAATGGATCGACGATATGGACGCCATTCATTTCGCGCAAACGCAACTTTTGCTGCACACGCTACGACCGATATCACGACCGGCACGAGCGGCAGAATGTGCCTTGGTTGCTCGACGATGTTTTGGCCGATCGCGATCCAAAAAAAGTACCCGCCCGCGGCCCAACCGAGCACGCGACCCGATTCGTTGGCGCTCAAACCTTTCACTTGGACAAACGGTAGCAGCACAATCAGCGCGGTTGTCGTGAACAACGTCGAGGCTGGGCGATCGGCCCATACGCCCGCGAGCCCGTGCGCCCAAAACGCGCGTAGTAGTCCAATGAAACGAGCCACCGGATCGAAGCTCGAAAAGACCGACCCGCCGTAATCCGAAAAATGACCTTGCGCATGCGCCGAGGTTCGTCCAACTAAAACACCGACGTCCACGAGCAGCAAAAAAGGAATGAGATACGCCGCCGCTGCCAGAATACCTGCGGCAACAATCAACCATCGCCGACGAGCACTCCATAATGCAATGAACACGCTTGGCAAGACAAACGGCAGCACCGATGCGCGCACGCCTGGTAGCAATGCCGCTAGCATGATCGTCCCTGCCGCAGCCATCTCGGACCGCTCGGTGAGCGCACGTAAAGAAAGCGCCAATGCGGCCCAGGCAATCGCGACTCCTGGTCCATCGGACAAGGGACGCACCGAAAATAACGTAATGAGCGGCGAGCAAAGGAGCAACACGGTCGTGATCCGCGCCGTGGCTCGATCAAAGACTCGGGCGATGACGGAAAAGACCGAGGCTGCAAAAACAATCGACGAAACAAGTGCCACCGCCGCCAAGGCTCGGGCCGGATCGTCAAGAAAAACCGCTCGCACCGCTTTTGCGGCAGCAATGAATACCGGATATCCCGGCGGATGTGGAGCCCACGCAGATAAATCGAATCGTTCGACAGCTCGGGCGAAATTCGCTCCGTCCACGTCTTGTTCGGTGAGCGGGAAAAACGGCAATCGACAAACGCCCAGCCCTAGCGCCCAAATCCACGGCTCTAGCGCGCGAATTTTCGATTCAAATGCCGCGCTGGTATCCGCCACTGCTCGTCGAAGAAGAGCTGGTCGTGCCTGCATCAGGTAGACCGACGGAGCAATCGCAAACACCGAAATCCGAGCTGTCCTCGGCGCATTTCTGATATCCGCGACGCTGATCGCTGCACACACAGGCGCGATAATCGTCCGGGTAACACGTCCGAACCTCGTCGGAACATCCGGCGGAGAAAACCGCGGCGAGACTGCCGAGCAAGAGGACGGAGAAAAGGCGCGCAGGAATCACGGGATTTCAACTGTCCCACAGACGAAAACGAAAGTCAAGTGCAACAAGGAGGGTGGTCCAGGCCTATTGGTCTTGCGCCTTCATCAGCGCGAGCACGCCGACGTGAACCGTTTGAGCCCCACGAATCACTGCCTCGACGAACTTGAGATCGACATCGAAAACGCCATCGTATTCCGAGTTGTTTCGTTTCTTATGCGCACTATCGAGAATACGCACGATCTCTTTGGCAATTCCGAGCGTATGCGGCAAGACTTGGAAAACGATGTATCTGTTATTCGACCGGAAACCGCGCAAACGCAGACCCGCCAGAGCCAATGCATGGACCGCATTGTACGCCAAGTCGAAGCGACTTTCGATGGCCAGACTGGGATTCTCAGCATCCTTCAGACGGCGCGCCCCAGAGGAAACCAATACGTCCACCTCCTGCTGCGCCGGCGGCTCGCGCTGAAGTTGACCAGTCCCGACCAGATTCTCAAGCTCCTTGATGGCCATTCAATTCTCCTACGAGGACCTGATACTTGCCGGCCAAAACCTTCGTCAAGAATGGATTATTGTTGCGTCGTCGAGCATCGAATTCCGCCCTCGTATAACAGGTCGGATTGATCGTCCGCCGAAGACGCTCCTCGACAGGTCCGAGACTGCGATAGATATCCTCCAATAGCAACGTATCCGACACGATCAGCAAATCGACATCGCTATCGGCTCGGTCGGTTTCTTTGGCCACGGAGCCAAAAAGAATGGCCAACACAATATCTGGTCCAAACGAATCGAGAGCCCTTCGCAACTGCTCGGCAATGCCACTCGTCTTCGCCACAATGGAGCAAAGCTCGGCAAAAAGTGGGGAGCTTTCGTTGGCCTGGTACACTTTGCGCCCATCACGTACAATCACCGATACGAGCCCGCTCGCAACCAGCCGCGCAATTTCTCGCTGCACCGCACCCGTACCCGCGCCAGCAAGCGAAATGAGTTCCGACAAATGGAATGTGCGGTGAGGCTGGCCAAACACGAGCCCAAACACTCGCTGCTGCGTTTTCGTAAACAATGACGACGCCAAACCAACAGGCTCAGCCTCAACCTGCAGCGTTTCCTCAGCCCTACCCAGTTTGGGTTTGCGAATACCCATCTTGGGGAGACTACCGCGACACAGCGCGCAGCGCAAGCTCCAATCACGCGTCACATCACTCGACGCACGCGCCTTCGTTCCTCGATCATATGTTGCGTAATGCGTTTTCGCCCATCCGTGCCTTCGACGAGCGTCCACACATCATGCTCGCGTTTGCGCCCAGCGCTCGCCAGCAAAAGATCCGCCGCTCGTTCCGCTGCAATAAGCTCGTCTGTACGACCTGGCAATTCAACGACCGCCACGCGCGCAGCAAGCCCTTCCATGACGTCGAGCATGTGACGCACGGTGCGTCGAAACGCTTCTTCGCCGAATTCGCCACGCGCTCCCGCACCGAATAGCAGCAATTTATCGAATGTCAGTCGAGGTTTGCCCGGGACCATGACCACTTCGCCAAGTTTGCCCGTCACGAATGCGCTGCGCAATAGTGACGAAATGCCGCCCGCTAGACGCCAATCACACAGCCCCGCGACACCGTGCAGAGGACGAACATCCGTCCACACGGTGCACGCGAGAATCTCTGTGTCGAGATCGTCGAGGCTCGCTAGCTCGGGATTACAGAAACGTAATTCCACGACTTGAACGTCAAACGCTGATTGCGCCCTTGCGGAAATCGCTGCTGGCGATTTTCACATTGACGCAAGAAGGTTTGTCCGCAGCAAAAGCAGCATCGAGCGCAGGTCCCAGGTCTTCGATACGCTCGACCCAATACCCAACACCGCCCACGGCTTCGACGACTTTTTCATAATGCGTATACGCCAGGTTCGTGGCAGGCGAGCGGTCCGCACCATAAAGATCGACCTGGCCACGGCGAATTTGCATCCATGCCGCGTCGTTTCCGATAATGGCGATGACGGGAATGTTTTGACGCACCATGGCTTCGAATTCCATCGCATTGAAACCGAATGATCCATCTCCGTAAATCAGCACCACGCGAGACTCGGGGCGAACGAGTTTCGCGGCCATTGCATATCCAGGACCAACCCCGAGCGTTCCGAGCGGCCCCGGGTCCATCCACATTTGCGGCCATTCGAGCTTGATGACGTTCGCTGCGGTGGCCACGAAGTCACCACCATCGCCAATGACGATATCGCTTTTGCCCAGGCGTTTGCTGATTTCATCGCAAACTCGCAAAGGGTTCGGCGGGTCGGTCGTCGCAGCGATTTCGCCAGCCATTTTCGCGCGCGACTTGTCCTCGGCGGCGCGCATCGTGCTAACCCACGCGGGCGTACGCTTTTCTTTGACCTGGGCCAAAATCTGCTCGAGCACCAAACCGCTATCGCCGTGAATCGCCAAATCCACTTTGCGGTTTCGTCCCATCTCGGATCCGTCGAGGTCGATTTGCACGACTTTGGCTCCGGGATTGATGGCGCGACCATATTCGAGACGGAAATCGAATGGCGTCCCGAACACGAAGCACAAATCGGATTGTCCCAAGGCAACCCGACGCGAACGCGCAAAGAAATTCGGATGCGCGTGGGGCAAACCGCCACGAGCCATACCATTCAAGAAATACGCGCCATCGATTGCATCGGCAAACTCGCGCAGCACTTCGCGACGAGCCGACCAGCGAAGTTGGCTTCCGACGATGAACATCGGCCGTTCGGCTTGTTTCAACATCTCGGCCGCGCGAGCAATCGATCGCGGATCGCCTCCGGGCCGCGGCGTTTCCTCAAAAGGTCCCGTCGCCGGCGGCGCGTCGTCGCCGAAGTTCATCAGCAGATCGAGCGGCACTTCGAGAAACACCGGGCCGGGCACATTGGCCTGCGCGATGCGGAACGCGGAATCGAGATACTCCTGAATGCGATCGGTCGAAGGAATCGAAACGCTCCACTTCGTAATCGGCCGCATGAGCTCGACGTGGTTCATGTCTTGGAGCGAGCCCATGTCGGCAAGGATTCGCGGACCTGCGCCGCCGAGCACGATCATCGGCACACCCGCACGTTGCGCATTCGCCACGGCCGTGACGACATCGGTCACGCCGGGACCTGCGGTGACTGCACACACGCCGGGTTTGCCCGTGACGCGCGCATACGCGTCGGCTGCGTGTCCAGCCGTTTGCTCGTGTCGCACGTCGACTACGCGGATGCCGTCATCGAGGCAGCCGTCGTAAATGGCCTGAATATGGCCACCACAAAGCGTGAAAAGATGGGTGATTCCATGCCGCGCAAGCGCCTTCGAGACGAGCCTTCCACCGTGAACTTGTGCCATGAATCGCCTATACCACGGACAGCGGCGAGTAGGCGAGCACGTCTTTCAGTCGCCAGAACGTGCGCGATAGTCGCGATGTGTGGTGACAACCGAGCGCCCCAACCGCGACAATCGCAGACCGAAAGCGAGGTGTGACGATGACACGCAGGTGGACCCTTTCTTCTTTGTTGGTGACGTTTTTGGTGGGTTGCGGAAGCGAGCCGATCGCGAAAACAGATGATGCCGCCGTGGTGCCATTCGATGTCGACGCGAGCGGCTCCACGCCGTTTGGGAACATTCCCTGGCCGAGCGATCTGTACATCGATGCGACCGGACATATCGGCAACGTGCCGAGCTTGAGTCGCGTTTCAGCGAGCAGCGATGCGATTTTGGCGGGTTTGTCCACGCTCGATGGCTTTGGTCGTTCGACCGGCGGACTGTTTTTCCTGCCAGACCCCATCGATCCGGTAACGATTCCGGGCGACTTTGTCACCGCTGACCGCCCAGGCGCGAGCGTGTTCATCATCGACATCGACCCGGCGTCACCGAACAAGCGAAAACGATATCCCGCGATTGCGAAGTATTTGCCTTCGCTGGAGTGCCTTTCGGTCATCCCCATTCCGGGCGTGGTCTTGCCGCTCGGAATACGGCATGCCATCGTGCTGACGGCCGACGCACGTACCACGACGGGCAAATATTTGGGGCCTGCGCCAGAATTATCCAGGATTGGGTCTTTGGCGGCGAATCAACGCGTCACGGAATCGGAAAAACTATACGGCGACGCAATGGCGGAAATCGTGGCCGCAAAAGCCGTAGCGAATGCTGAGCAAATCGCTAGTTTGGCCGTATTCACCACTTCGCGACGAGCCGAAGAAATGCCCGTTTTGCGTGGCGTTCTTCGAGACCAACCCGAACCGGAGATCTTTCTCGATGCCGCGACAGCAGCGCCCTATACCGCGGTCGAATTCGGCGTGGGCTCGACACCGTCGATTGGTGATTGGCTGGGCAAACCCGAAGTCGACGAAAATGGAGTCGAGTGGCCTGGCGGAGACAATCCGGGGGGCATATCGCACGATGCCATTGCCGCTGTCGCGTCCGGTGCATTCATCGCACCTTCGTTTCTCGACCCCACCACGAAACACATCGAAAAGGATGACTCTGGCGCGTTCGTCATGGCAAATGCAAACGCCAAGATTCCAGTCACGATCGTCATTCCCAAATCGCCCATGCCGGCAGCCGGCTATCCCGTGATCATCAGTGGACACGGATTGTCGAACAATCGAGGGAGCATGCTGTCGCTCGCCAACGAGCTTGCTCGCGCGGGTTTTGCCATGATTGGTATCGACGATGTGCTGCACGGGGCAAGAGCCAACATTGCGGACGTCAAAAACAACTTCAAAGGAAGTTACGCTGGCCCGGATGGCATTCCCGACGACTATCCTTTCCCGCTCGACTTCTTCGCGGACTTCATCGATTTCATTGCCGTACGCGACAACTTCAGGCAAACCGTTTTGGATCAAATGAGTTTGGTGCGGCTCATCCAAAGCAGCAAGCTCGACCTGTCGCCACTTGCCGATGCCGCCGGAGGACAAACCCCAAAGCTCGATGCCGGACATATTTATTGGAATGGCGGATCGCTCGGGGGCATCATGGGATCGATGACCACGGCGCTCGAACCGGAAATCCGCGGCGCGGCATTACAAGTGCCCGGAGCGGGTTTCGTGCAATTCATCACCACGAATTCCGCCGAAGTGTCGGGGCTCGTCGGCACCGTCGCGAAAGGAAGTTTCGGGATTCAAGGCGAAGAGCCTCTCGATGAATTTCATCCCGTGGCGCATCTGCTCGCCACGATCACCGAAAGCGGCGATCCCATCGCATATGCTCCGCATGTGTTCAGCAAAAACCTCACCCCGCGCGAGGCTCCGGATTTGCTCGTCACCTACGCGCTCGAAGACGAGGTATTGCCCAACATTGCTACCTTGGCGCTCATTCGCGCATTCGGAATCGATTTGGCTACGCCGAATCTAATCGATATTCCAGGAGTGGCCAACATCCCATCGCCCGTGCAAGGCAATCGAGGGAACCGCACGGCTGCTGCCGTGCAATATGCTCCCGCCGAACACGCGCTCGGATACAATCGGTACGACGAGCGGCAATATCAACCCAATACAGTGCCCGGTCCTGATGCGCGATTCGTTTCGGTCGGCAAACCATTTGCCATCGAAATGCCCATTCGGCAGCATTCCGCACAACTCGCCACGTTCTTCTCCACCGCCTATGCCGGCTCAGCGAAAATCGAAGTGACTGCGCCTGCCCTTGCCGACTTCGATGGCGACGGAACGCTCGATGCCGACGACGCCAAGCCGTACGACCCGACCGTGAAGTAGTTCACCACAAACGCGCCTCCCCAGCGCGGACGTTCCATCCGCACGACATTTATTCGCCTTCGTTCAAATTTCTTCCAGCCTGGCGTGTCGGAGGCCGTGGCGGATTCGGAACGGGCGGCTCGTACGCGTCCGAATGACCGTCAATACCACCGCTTTGCTCGGAGGAAGGGATTCCCATGTCCGCCACGCACGACAATTCGGTCTTGTTTTCATTAAATCAGCTCATGGAGCTGCATGAGACGCGAGTGCAGGAAGAGGAAGCGGAGGCTGCACGGAAAGCAGAAGCCGAACAGAAGGCGCGTGAGTTGGCATTGCGACAAGAGCAGGAGCTTTTGGCGCGCAAAGCGCTTGAAGAGGCCGAACGAAAAGCGCGAAATGAAGCGACAGTGCGTGAGGAGCAAGCGCGGCTCGAAGCAATGAAATTGGCGGCCATCGAGCGGGCACGAGTCGAAGCGGAAAAGCAAGCACAACTCGAAATGCAAGTGCGTGCTGGCGAGCATGTGCGAGCGCTGGAAGCAATGCGTGAGGACGAAAAGAAAAAGAGGCTCACGCGCGCGATTTGGACGGGAGTGTTATGCGGTGCGGTGGTTTTGGTCGGGGGCGTCGGCTTGTATTTCGGCAAAATGAAACCCGACCATGAAACGTTGTTGACCCAGCAGGCTGCGGATATCAATGCGCAGTTCGAGGTAGCACGGCGAATCGAGGCGCAAAACGAGTCCAATCGCAAGCGAATTACGCAAGCGGAATCGTTGTTGGAGCAAGCGAAGCGTTCGGCGGAAGAGCAACAGAGGAACGCAGCGGTGCCAAAAGACCAAGCTCCACGGCCGTGGGTCAATACGACGAAGACTCAGCCCAAGAGTCAAGCGAAGTCGAGTGCATGTTTGCCTGGCGAGCCTGGTTGCGATTTGAATGGCAATCGGATCTTTTAGTGGTAAAACGGGGCTCATTCCCGTTTGCCGAGGATCCATGGATATGCATCGCGCCCTTGCTCTCACGGCTGTTTCGCTCGTTGTTTTGATGTTCGCGCTGGGATGCTCGCGCGAAACGCCCGCCCCACCGACGGAAGCCAATACGAAACAACAAGAATCTTTGCCCGACCGCGACCCGGCGCTCGCTAGGAAGCTCGTGAGCGAAGGTGCCGTGCTGCTCGATGTCCGCACGACCGAGGAATTTGCCGGGCGGCATCTCGACAAAGCGGTGAACATTCCGGTGGGCGATCTGAGCGCGCGGATGTCGGAAGTCGAGAAGCTCGCGGGCGGCGACAAGAACAAGCCCATTGTGGTGTATTGCCAATCCGGCGGCCGGTCGGCTCGGGCAAAGTCAATGCTTACGTCCGCGGGGTATACAAAAGTCACGAACCTGGGCGGCATTGACGACTGGGACAAGAAGTAGACGTTCTCACCTGTAAGATCTTCCGAGGCGCGACGTTTCCTCCCCGAACACGGAGGAACTCGTCATCATGTTGCGCTCTCGCACCGCCATTACCACCATCTCGCTCGCCGCTGCTCTTTGCCAAACCCTCGCCGCTTGTAGCGCTACGGCGCCCGGTCATCCCGCCGAAGATGCGAGAATGGGCGGCGCAGTTCGTGCGTCCGAAGCGCAAGATCATCAGACTACGGCCTCACCAAGGGCCGATTCCGCAACGATTTCCGGCGTAATCGTGCAGGAAGACCGAATGCAACCTGCTGCGCCGCCGCCTCCGGTGCAAATGCAGCAGCCGGCAAAGCCAATGCCTGCCGGCGCCGCGGTTGTCAAAGATTCCAAACCCGCGCCAAAGAAAATGGCCGAGGCGCAAATGGCAACCACCAACGCGCCGCCCCCGCCTCCGCTCGCGCCCGCGCCCATTGCAGTCGCTCCGCCCGAGCCACAAGGGACCGAGGATTATCGAGATTACGGCATCAATCCGGTTGTCGACCCGGCCAAGGATCGTTTCTCGACATTCGCGATCGACGTCGACACTGCATCGTATTCGATTTCACGGCGCAAGATCATGGAAGGCAGCCTGCCGCCATTTTCGGCGGTGCGCGCCGAAGAATTCCTGAACTATTTCGATTACACCTATCCCGCACCGACGAAAGGCCCGTTTGCGGTGCATTTCGCCGCGGCGCCCTCGCCGTTCACCAAAGGCCATCACCTCGTCCGTATTGGTGTGCAGGGAAAAACCATTGCCGCGAGCGAGCGTAAGCCAGTGCATTTGGTGTACCTGGTGGATACGAGCGGATCGATGCATTCGCCGGACAAAATTCCTTTGGCGAAGCAAAGCTTGAAGCTGCTCACGAATGCGCTAAAGAAAGGCGATACGGTCGCCTTGTGTACGTATGCCGGCAACGTGCGTGAAGTGCTCGCGCCGACGGGAATCGAGGACAAAGACAAGATCCTCGCGGCCATCGAAGACCTCTCGGCGAGTGGATCGACGGCCATGGCGAGCGGCATTGAATTGGCGTACAAGATGGCGGAGCGTACCGCGGTCAAAGGTCACGTCAATCGCGTCATCGTGCTCTCCGACGGCGACGCAAACGTAGGGCGTACGTCGCATACCGAGATTCTGGCGATGATTGGACGATACAAGGAAAAGGGCATTACGCTCTCGACCGTCGGGTTTGGCTCGGGCAACTACAAAGACACGATGATGGAGCAGCTCGCGGACAAAGGCGACGGAAACTACGCATACATCGATAGCGAAGTCCAAGCCAAGCGAGTTTTTCAAGACCAACTTTCGGGGATGTTGGAGGTCATTGCTCGAGACGTCAAGATTCAGGTTGAATTCGATCCGAAAGTCGTCCAGCAATATCGTCTCGTCGGATATGAAAACCGCGACGTGGCCGACAAGGATTTCCGCAATGACAAGGTCGACGCTGGCGAAATCGGCAATGGGCACAGCGTGACGGCGATTTACGACGTCGTGATGAAAGACACCACGGCCTCGCCGCTTGTTTTGCGTCTACGTCACAAGCCGGCTCTTGGTGGCGATACGGCAACGGAAAGCGTTTTCCCAATGAATGCCTCCTCGACGGTTGCTTCCTTCGATGCAGCGCCGCGTGATTTCCGTTTTGCCGTAGCTGTTGCGGGATTTGCGGAAGTTCTGCGCCAGAGCCCACACGCTCGTGATTGGTCCATGAATGACATCGCGCGCATTGCGGACAAGGCGGCGGATTCGCGAACGGATCAGCAGGAATTCGTGAGCCTCGTGCACCGAGCTGAACGATTGGCTGGTGGTCAGCGCGGTCCGGCTATCGCTCAGTGACGGTAAACCCCTCGATCGCACCGCGCGGAAGAAATCGTAACGCGACTCGTCCAGCCCATTGACACGCCGACGATTTCGTTTTCCCATGCGCCCGTGCAAATGCTTTTCCGCGCAGCTCCTCTCCTTCCGCTCCTGCTTCTTGCTGCTTGCAACCGCGAGCAGCCTCAAAGCGACATCAAACCCGCGCCGGTTCCCGCTGCAACGCCTTTATCGAGCGCTGCGGCAGCCACAGTGCCGGCGTCCACGACGCATGCGAGCGCTGCGGCGATCAAGCCGCCCGAGGGTCCGCCCGCGTGTACGGTGAGCGCGCGAAAGGTTTGGGGCACGGGGGCAAACAAGCTCACGGGTCTGTCGGTCGTGGAGCTTGGCGAGGGGCGGCATGGCGTCGGCATGGCGTTGGGTATCGACCCGCACGTGCTGGTCGTCGAATCCAATGGCGACGGGCGACTCGTCAAAGTGCCGGTGGTCAAAGGCTCGCATTTGGCCAAAGCGCCGAAAGGCGACGAAGGCACACGCAAGATCATGCGCGTAACGCCATCGAAAGTCGACGGCGAGAAGGTTTACGCATTCGTCGATTACCGTGACGAATACAAGGACAAACGGCGCCGCGTATCGTGCGGACCGGCCGATACCAATGACGCGTGGGACCATTTCGATGGCACGCCGTGGCTCGATCGTGCAGAAAAACCAACCGGCGAAGAACGCGATAAGCTCCTGAAGGGTCACGATTACGATCGTGGGCACCACGACGAAGACCCTGCAGGCAAAGTCAACGAAAAGGAAGACGAAAAGGGTTATCACGAATTGCGTGATTGCCGCACGTTCTCGGACGGCAGTGGCAAAACCTGGATCGTCGGCTCGGAGCTCGAAGCGGACGAAAAAGAGGACAAGTCGCTCGAATGGAAGAGCACGCTCATGGTCGACACGGGCCACAAAGAGAATGAAGTTCACTTGCACGAAATCGTGCTCAAGGGTGATCCTCCGCAATTGGCATCCTTCGAGATTCCCGTATCGCATGCATTCGACGATGGCTCGCTGCTACTCGCCACGCGCTGGAGTTCGTCTTTGCGCGTAGGCATTTTGGGATCGAACAAACGGCTCAAGTCGAAGCTGACGAATTACGCCGGGTTCCCGACCATTCCTTCGGTGACCGAAGATGGCGAAGACATTGTGCTGGTCACGTCGGTGACGAAGGAAAAGGGGCACTTTGCTCTGCGCGCATTACGCGTGTCGAAATCGTCGCCCACTCTGCCAAAGAAGCTGCTCGCCATTGACACGCACATGGGCGACGCGGGGCATGATCATGCGCACGGGCATGACGAAGATGCGGATCACCACGACCATTCGGAAACGGACCCCACGTTCGTACGCGACACGAAGGGCCAAAGGTGGCTGGCGTTCATTGAAGGCAAACGCGGCCAGGGTAAATTGGAAATCGTGCCGGTGAACGAAAAGTTCGAGGCGATTGGGAAGCGTTTCTCCGTGCTCGAAGACAAGAGTTTGGCGTCGGAAGCGCGATTGCTCCCATTGCCGGACGGAGCCATGCTGGTGATATCGCTACGCGACGGTGATAACGGCGTGGAAGTGATTACCGAACAGCTCAAGTGTGACGTGCTGAAGGAGTGACGGTTTAGTAGTCCGTTGCGTTCTCACCGGTAACCTCTCGATAGCTTTGACGGACTAAACAAGCAATGACGAGACACCGCGCCGCCATGCTGGGCGCGCTGGTATTGGGCTTCGGTGGCGCATGCCTGATTGGCGCTTGCGTTGGCGAGATAGGGCCTGCCGGATCGAGCGGGTCGAGCGACTCCGCATGTTCCGCAGCAAGCGCTGATCCACCGCCTGAAGAGACGCCGACCGCATGTGCGGAGCCGCCGGCCACTGGGTGCAAGCTTTTCTTTCTCCCGCTCCTGGGAAACCCGAGCATGAATCCTGAGCTTGCCGCCAAGTACAGGGCCGCATTTGGTTTGGCGGCGTGTTACGTGCCTGCGGACGCGAACGCTCCCTTCAACTGCTGGTACAAGGAGGACGACCTGAAGGAGAAGGGTGGGAAGGATGGGAAAGCGTGCGCGGACGCGAAGAACATCGGAAAAGTGTCGGGACTAGCTGAATACGCTCAGACCTACAAATGCCAGAAAAACGCGGTCACGGGTGACTGGTGGGTGCAAGTCGGTCCGGATGTCGCGAACAAGATCGACATCAAACTCGGGGATGCGCCTCTGGAGACGTCGCTCATCGATGTCGATGGTGGTGCGCCGTTGGAGGTCAACGGCCCCTACCGCAATTTGCCCCAACTGACAACCATAAAACCAGGGGAAGATTTCTACTGCAGCACCGGCCTCCCCGGCCCCGACGGTGGCACCCTCAACCAGAGGGAGTGGATTCTCCAGGTCAACCGCGCGGCGAACGACGGCGGGATTCGCTCCGACTTGGCAGGCTTCATGTATCCATGTGAGGACAAGTGCGGCAAGCCAATGCTCTGTACCGAACCGGAGTTCCTCAAAGCTGGGCCTTCAAACGACCCAGAGGCAGCGCAGGTGCACCACGTCCAGCGCAGGAAGGACCTGCGCCGTTGCGAGTGGGGCACGAACGCGAACGGGAATGCGGTCGTCATTTCGCGAAAGCTCAACATTAAGCTAAGGAACTACTACCCGTCGGCGAACGAGGTAAATTGGGTCAACAAGGTTCCGCCGTACACCTACACGCCATGACGCGGGTCGGCATCCACGAGCATATTGACGCCAGGACCAATCTGGCCTAGGCGCGGCTCTGTGATCGAACAACCCAGCCCTTACTTCGGGCGCCTCGTCTTCGATCAATACGCGATCGTGCGGGCCGCGCTGCGCGCCTACGTCGAAAGCTCCCTACATCGGCTCGCGCGCTTTGGAGATCCAGCTTATGACTGGGTAGACTGGAGGGGCGACGTCAAGCGGGGCGCCTTATCCCATATTCGAGAGTCGTACAGCGTGGTCGTGGCGTGGACCGAAGCTGGCATCGTGGGTCTTGCGTCCGACGGCTCGGGTCCGATCCAGCACGGCACCCTCTCGCCCGACGCGGTGACGGGTGGTCCGGACGACGTGCGCTGGGCGCTGCCGGGCCTTCCCGAGGAGCTGGAGCCCGCACTCGTGCTCGCCACCAGCATGCTCGGTGTGGGATGCGACCATGGGGAGAGGATGGTGGGGAGCGGCTTCTGGCTCTCTGGGGATCTGGGAGAGACGTTCTTCCGGGAGCCATGGAACAGCGGATCTCCCTGGCTGGCTGCGTGGGGCTTGCTCCACAAAGGGCGGCTATTGCCGCGGTCTTGTGAGAGTCATCCTCCCCCCGGAAAGGTGGTGGTGAACCACGTCCGCCCCCAAGACGAGCCCGCCCACGCGATCATGGACGCCGTGGTCGATCGGAGGCTGAAAGGCCCCACGGAACTCACGCCCGCCGAGCTCGAGACGCTCCTTCACCCCGGGCTTGGCCCAGAGCAAGTGCTTGGCGCTCAGCGTAGCCTTCAGATCGTAGGCATCACCTGGCCCGGCTCGCCCGAACTCCCCCCTGAGACGCCGCAGCCACGTCTCAACCCGTTCACGCTCCATCCCCATGTGTGCCCAAAGCACTTCGAACACTTGATCGAATGTTTCGGACCCGTCCAGTTCAACCGCGACGCCATCGTCCGTGCCGCATTACGCGCCTACGTTGAAACCATTCTCGCGCCGCTCGATCCGCTCGCGCGCCATACATTGGTCGCGTGCAACGTGCCGAAATCGACGGGCGACCTTCAGCGCGGCGCCTTCTTCAATGGCGACGGCTGCGGAAACTATGACGTTGTGGCGTGGACCGAAGCAGGTCTCGTCGGGCTTGCGTACAAGCGCGGTCATGCGGGGATCGAGCACCTCGGCGCGGCGTTGCCCGGCCTTCCCGACGAGCTGTTATCAGCGCTCGAAATGGCTGCCGGCCTGCTCGAGGTGGGCGCACACGGCGAAAAGCTCGCAACCATCGGCTTTTGGCTGCAAGGCGAGCGCATCGCGGGCACGTTGTTCGACGACCCAACCTTGCCAGGTGCACGTCGACTCGTCGCATGGGGCCAGCTCGATCGGATCGTCCCGTGGGGTACGATCGACGAAACAGGAAAGGGGCGGCTGCCGCTGCTGGGTG
>CAZETM010000061.1:0-19967 GCA_964514885.1 uncultured Polyangium sp.
AATAAGCCAATTCATTGGGCAATTGGGAAGGTTTCGCCCCCCCGGTTGTCCGTATGGATAGGGGTATCCATACGGAGGATAGCCGTAATACGGATTGGGTCCGGTCGGCGCTGCCTGCGGTGGCAATGGGCTCACGGGCGTAAGGGGCGGCGTCGTCAAAGTGGGCGCTGGAGGCGGCGCGACTGGCTCAGGATGGGTCGCGGGTGGCGATATTGGTGCAGGGGCCGGCAGCGGGGCAGGGGATTGGGCCGCGGCGAGCGACGCCGAAAGCAGAAGGCAACTGGCCGCGACGGAGGGGACGAGGCGCTTCATGGCTACACTTTACGATAGATTTCCGCTCCGCCAGCAACGAATTCGGCGCTCTTTTCTTGCATGCCACGGACGAGCGCTTTTTCGGGAATGACCTCACCCATTTCGGCCGCGTATTTACGGACGTCTTCGGTGATCTTCATGGAGCAGAAATGCGGGCCGCACATGGAGCAAAAATGAGCGACCTTGGCATTTTCACTGGGCAGCGTTTCATCGTGGAAAGCTCTGGCGCGCTCGGGATCGAGGCCCAAGTTGAATTGGTCCTCCCAACGGAATTCGAATCGCGCAAGGCTCAGGGCATTGTCGCGAGCTTGTGCGCCAGGATGGCCTTTGGCCAGATCCGCGGCGTGCGCGGCAATCTTGTACGTGATGACGCCTTCTTTGACGTCGGCGCGATTCGGAAGCCCGAGGTGTTCTTTGGGCGTGACATAACAAAGCATGGCCGTGCCAAACCATCCAATCATCGCCGCGCCAATGCCGCTCGTGAAATGGTCATAACCGGGGGCAATGTCGGTGGTGAGCGGCCCGAGCGTATAGAACGGGGCTTCGTCGCACAAACGAAGCTGCTCGGTCATGTTGTACTCGATCATGTGCATCGGTACGTGACCTGGGCCCTCGATCATGACCTGCACGTCGTGTTTCCACGCGACTTGCGTCAATTCCCCGAGCGTCTTCAGCTCGCCCATTTGCGCATCGTCATTGGCATCGGCAATGCTGCCCGGGCGCAAGCCGTCTCCGAGCGAGAAGCTCACGTCGTACGCCTTCATGATCTCGCAGATTTCCTCGAAATGCGTATAGAGGAAATTCTCCTTGTGATGAGCGAGGCACCATTTGGCCAAAATGGAGCCGCCGCGAGAAACGATTCCCGTGACGCGGTTTGCGGTGAGTGGGACGTAACGCAAGAGCACGCCGGCGTGGATGGTGAAATAATCGACGCCCTGTTCGGCTTGTTCGATGAGCGTGTCGCGATAGATTTCCCAGGTCAGATCTTCGGCTTTTCCACCGACCTTTTCGAGCGCTTGGTAAATCGGCACGGTCCCGATGGGCACCGGAGCATTACGCAGAATCCATTCGCGCGTTTCGTGAATGTTGTGCCCGGTGGACAAGTCCATGACGGTATCGGCGCCCCAGCGAATGGACCAGACCATCTTGTCGACTTCTTCTTCGATGGACGACGTAATGGCGCTATTGCCGATGTTGGCATTGATCTTGACCAGGAAATTGCGACCGATGATCATCGGCTCGCTCTCCGGGTGATTGATGTTGGCCGGAATGATGGCCCTTCCGCGCGCGATCTCGTCACGGACGAATTCGGGGGTGATCTGTTCCGTTATTTTCGCGCCAAACGAGCGGCCGGGATGTTGTTTTCGATAAACCTCGGCAACGCGTTGTTGTTCACGAATCGCAACGTATTCCATCTCCGGCGTGATGATGCCTTTGCGAGCATAATGCATTTGCGTGACATTGTGCCCGGGTTTGGCGCGGAGAGGTTTGTCCGTGGTCTGGAAGCGCAATGAAGCGAGCAACGGGTCATCGCGACGACGTTGCCCATAAAGCGAGCTGATCGTGGGAAGCTGTTCGACATCGCCTCGGCCGACAATCCAATCGTGTCTGGTTTGCGCCAAACCGCGCTCTACGTCGATTTCCGCGTCGGGATCCGTATACGGTCCAGAGGTGTCGTATACCGTGACGGGAGGATTGGGCAAAAGGCGCGCTGAAGCGTGATGACCTTCGCGGGTCGGCGTTTGCGAGATTTCGCGGAATGGCACGCGAATCTCGGGATGAAGCACGCCCGGAACGAAAATCTTCTTGGAAGCGGGAAATGGCCCTCGCGTGATACCCGCCAGACGTGCTTGATCGACTCGCTGCTGTTTTACGCTGCTCATGACGCTTCCCTCCGCCGGTACGAACCGGATCAGGTTCCGAGGGTCCGGCGCGCCCGATATGGAACTCGCCGTCTCAGCCTCGCGGCTCCCCTAGGTCGACCGCAGGTATCGTTCAAGCCCGGCGCGAAGTCAAGCGAGTTGGGCCGACAAATCCACTTCGGTCAATGCGTGCCCCCGTGCTAGGATGCCTCGGGTCTGCCAGTCGGGAAAACTCAATAATGGCTATTCGTTACCTCGATGGTCCTCGTCCGCGGCTCTTTGGGCATCGTGGCGCATCGGGCACCATGCCTGAAAATACGCTGCCCGCTTTCTCGGAAGCGCTCGCCGCTGGAGTCGATCGGCTCGAGATGGACGTGCACTTGACGGCCGACGAAGAAGTGGTCGTGTTTCACGATCCAAACGTTGATCGGACGACGAATGGCAAAGGTCCCTTGGGGCGCCTACGCTTATCGGAAATCCGGCAGCTCGATGCGGGATATCAATTCGAGGCTCCTGATGGCAGTTGGCCGTTTCGAGAGCGCCGGATTCGAGTTCCCACGCTGGCCGAAGTGCTCACGCATTTTCCCAAAGCGCCGCTCAATATCGAGATCAAAGTCGACGAGCCCGCATTGATTGCCGCGACCGAGCGCCTGCTCGATCGGTACGAAGCTCGTTCACGAGTGCTCTTGGCGGCAGAAACGCAATCACTGATGGATAAAATTCGGGCGCGGATGCCTGACGTGTTGACCGGGATGAGTATGCCGGAGGTGCTCGAATTCTTGGGCAATGGCGGAAACCCTGGTTATTCGGCGCGAGGTTTTGCTTTGCAGGTTCCCGTGGAATACGCCGGTATTCCGATCATCACAAAACATTTCGTGGACGTGGCGCACGTGTGCGGTTTGGAAGTGCACGCGTGGGTCATCAATGACGAAGCAGAAATGCAAAGCCTCGTGGAAATGGGCGTAGACGGAATCATGACGGATTTTCCACGCCGCGCAGCAAAGGTATTGGCGCGGAATTCTTAAAACTTGCCCCGCACCCAACCATTACGTTGCGAAGGCGGCGGAGCATCCAGCAGATTACGATCCACTTGAGGAGCACGTTGCGTGAGGGGCGGAAGCTCCGTACCCCGACGCGACGGCGGAGGAAGATCCGAAGGGCGAGCAGGTGGAACTGGAGTGCGCGGGAATGGGCTCGAACGCGAGGGCACAGCCGCCGCCGGATGCTGGAAACGGATGCTTTCCGGCGCGAAGTCGCGCTTCTGCCACGTGCCATCGATGTATTCCGCAACCTGCCTGGCCAGGTCGTCCCCGTCCGATGTCTTCACGATGAACCCCGCGGCTTTCGTTGACAGGACGAGACTTTGCAACTCACGGACCGGACGTTCGGAAAGAAAAACAATCGGGCACGAGCAGAAACCCTTCTGCATCGCAACTTCGACGAGTTTGCCCCCGTCGAGCGCCGGCATGTACGCATCGACGAGCACCAAGTCAGGCGATGTTCGCGCCACCGCTGCGCCGAATCCAAACGGCGAGTCGAGCGTGGTGACCTCGTAACCACGCGATTGCAGCATATGCTTGACCGCCTCGCGGCAGGTCTCGCTATCGTCCACGAAAAGAATGCGGCGGCGCGGACTGTTCATCCCAGTCCCCACATCGCGAGCCGCTGTTGATTCCCGTGGCAGATCGCCATTGCGCGGATTCTATCGTTGCAAGTCATCAAACGGCAAGCAGTGAATTTGCCGAACTCCACAAGCTCGAATGTGCCCACAAGCGAACTCGATCTCAACTTGGTTCGTGCTCAAACGTTCGTGCTCAAACGTTTGTGCTCAAAGCATTCGCGACAAAGAAAAATGGCCCGGCGTGGTTGGTCGGCACGCCGGGCCAAGCCCAAGCCTTCCAAGGAGACCGGGCAATTCGAAGGTATGTCGAGAGCTCGAAGGCTTGCAAGCGTCTGTCGGGAGGTGACGTATCGTCAGTGGCTCGCATGCAGCTACGTGACGCTGCCGAAATTCGTTTGAGGGCCAACCAGCTACGTAACGTCATTGAGACGAAGGACGCGCTGTGCGCGGATCCATCGCTTCACGAAGCGCGTCCGCCAATAGGTACGAACCTCCAACGGTCATCAACAGCAGCAGTCCAGGAACGATGAGCAATCGAAGCGCGTACGGGTGACGCGCTCCTTGCGCAAGCAGCTCGCCCCACGATGCAGAATCGGCCGGTGTGCCCATCTCGAGGAACGAAAGCGATGCGTCGAGCAGCACCACGGACGCGACACCGAAAACGGAACTGACCGTCACGGGACCAAGCGCGTTGGGAAGCACGTGGTGCAAGAAGATGCGTGTTCGCGACGCACCGAGCGCGCGTGCTGCGAGGGCGTAGTCTTCGGCCGTCGCGCGCAACGTCTCCGCATGCACCAAACGTGCAACCTCTGCCCACCGCACGAAGGCGACTGCGAGGATGAGTGACAACGATGATGGTCGTCGCTCGATCGCCCACACGAGGGCCACGACGATGATGGCCGGAAAGCTGTCCACCGTTTCGACCAGACGCACGAGCATCGAACGCGATACGCCTCCGCGAATACCAGACAGTCCGCCCAGAAAGACGCCGAAGACGGTGCTCAGCAGGATCGCGGTGAGTGACAATCCGAGAGCGTTACGCGCGCCGTAAACGACGCGAGCAAACAGGTCGCGGCCTTTCTCGTCAGTGCCCAGCGGATGCGCACTCGATGACGGTGCAAACGCTCCTGCCGTCGTCGGGGTCGAAGGTCCCGCTCGGACGATCGGCCAAACGACGAACGCATCGGCGTAGGGTTTGTCGAGGTCAACTTCCGACACATGCGCAGATCTATCCGCATGCAAAATCGCTGGCATCACTTCGACCTGGCCGCTTCTCATCACGAACAGAGGCGCAGGTGCCGCGAGCACTTCGGCAAAGACTCCCACGAGCACGAGCATGCCGAGCATCGCCGCACCCACCGTCGCTCGACGACTACGCACGAAGCGACGAAAGACGACCGATGCATGACTCATGTATTCGGCCTCCTCTGAAGCACGCCGGAAACGAGTCGTGGATCGAGGACGATGTACGCAATGTCCGTGATGATCACGCCGAGCGCAGCCGTCGCTGCCGTCATGATCGACACCGCCATCAGCCAGCTCGTGTCGCGCGTGCGCACCGCAGCGATGGTCGCTTCACCGAGCCCATCGAGACCGAACACTCGCTCGACGACGAATGCACCACCAAGCGCCATGGGAGCTTCGAGCGCGGCGAGCGTGACGAACGGCAGGAGTGCAGTGGGCAACGCATGTACGAACAGCGCACGCGTGCGACTCGACCCGCGCGCCAATGACGCGCGCACGTGTTCCTGGGCAAACGCGGACGCGAGCGACGTGCGCACCTGACGCGTGGGAGCTGCAAGCAGACCGAGCGCGAGCACGACCGTGGGAAGAAGAAGGCCACGTTCCATGGGCAAACGAACGGCGAAGATCGCGAAGATGGCCGTGGGAATTGCGTACAGAGCAAGGATCACGAGCGCCGAGAACGCGTCACGTTTTCTGCCACCGGACGTCGTTGCTCCCGCACCGGCAAAACCAAGAACGAACGCCACGGCATACGCGAGACCAATGGCGCCGTAGACCAACGTGAACGTCACCGGAGCTCGTCTGAGCACGCCGTCGAGAACGGGAGTTCCATCAGCGCCCATTCCAAACCGACGCGTGAATGCAGACATGGCCCACTTGCCGTAACGCGTGTCGAGCACGACAGCAGCGAAGCGAGACAGGCCATCCACCGTGACGAAGTCGTTCTCGTAGACGAGCCAATACGCTCTCCACCGTTCGACACATTCGATCGCCGTCGCGTAGTCCTCACCGGGCGAAATGCGATCGTCGCGCTTTGTCACATGCGCAGCGATATCGATGAGCGCTCGGGTGCGTTCGAACGATGCCGTGTCGTACGGGTGTTCGAGCGCGGCCATGATGTCTTCCAAGACAAACGTGTCGAACTCGCGCATTTCCGCAGCTCGTGAACCACTTCCGTACCGAGACAAACGGCGCACGGCGCTGCGTGCAGCAGCGCGACGAAACTCGATGTCGCGGTCTCTCCAAAAGCGCGTCCAGAACGCGACCGCACGAGCAGGGTCGTTCAGCCCTTCACCGGCGAACCCCATGCGCTCGCCAATCGGAGCGAGAGCCACGGTGAGTTTTTCGCGCGGCTCGGGAGCAAGTGCATCGAGCTGCGGCAAGACGTGTGGCAAGGCAGCTCCACCAAGCCGCGTTAGCTCCTCACGTCCGCGCATGCCTTCTTCTGCGTTGCCTTCAGTGATGGAGTGCAGCGCTTCTTTCGTACGTGCTCGAACGTCGCGAGGAGCGAAGTTGAAAAATCGTGGGAGGTCCAAGAACTTTTCACGACGAATCCGTTCGCGATCCGCTGTCGCAAGAGGCGTTGCTGGATCGTCCGTTGGATCCGGGACGTACGAGAGAAACAAAAAGGCAGCGAGCGACACGCCGATGAGCGTCGGAAGAATCCAGATCAACCAGCGAAGCGTGTGCCGCAACATGGAGAGTTAACGAAGCAACGCTTCGACGAGGTCAATCCGCATGCCGAACTTGTAAGGCGATGCCTTGACCACTTCGATTTTGCGCCCCGCGATCTTCTGCTCGCCCTCTTCCAAGTACTCCCCGGAGTTGATGGCTACGACCTTGCCCTGCACGTTGAAGATCGGACTTCCCGTCGTGCCTTTGGTCGATCCCGCGTCGTGCTGCACGAGCCAGTTGTCTTTGTACACCACGGGCCTGCCCGCAGCTCCGGTCACTCGACCCACGTGCGCGGCGAGAAACGTCGCCGCAGGATTGGTCATGTCCATCAATCGATCAGGAAAGCCGATGAGGTAGACATCGTCTCCCGCACCAATGGCGGACAGTTCTTTTTGCATCGCGATTTCCAGCACCATGGCCGCGCGTCCTCGAATGATTACGACTCCAACGTCCGGAGTGATGCTGTTGGGATCGCCATGCCGATACCCCGGGTGCGGACGCATGTCGATCACGTCGAAACGCACCTCGCCGCGTCCTTCGTTCTCGATGGCGACAACCGTTCCACTTCGTTTTCGCGCTTCTTGAATGCAGCGCGCGTTGGTCGCGAGCATCGTGGGACGCACGGCAAACGCCGTACAGAATCCTTCCGAACCCGTCGCGAGCATGAAGATGCCCTTGCGCGAACGATCGTAAAGATTGCGACCAAAGCTCGCGTTCGGCGGATGCAACGTTCCAAGACGCGCTTCGATTTCTTTGCGCCGAGGATCCTCGGGCGGCAACTGCGCTAGCTCCTCACGCAAGTGCTGGATGTCGTGTTGCGATCGCGTGGTCCAGAAGATGAGACCACCCAAGCCCGCGAGCGCCACGAGCAAGATGGCTCCGAGCAGATACGCCGTGCGTCTTTGTGAAGCGGTCGCTTCCGTGACCTTCTGCTCGACCATCGCATTGATCTCGACGGTTCGTCCGGGCCGCACTCGAGCAGACGCTGCATTGACTGCCGAAGAAATCATCATCGCCAGCGTGCGTTGACCGACGCGCGCTCCAGCCGGAGGCGCTACCGGTGGCGGCGGACTCTGGTGACTCTGTTTCGTCGGCTCAGAGACGACAGGCAGGAGCTCAATGCGAATTCGCGGCCCCTTCGTGCCCACCGAGACTTCGTCGCCGGACCGGAGCACGTGACGCTCGATGCGTTGACCACCAACGAATGTGCCGTTGCGACTGCCGAGATCGACGACGACCCACACTGTGCCTTCGCGTCGCAGCTCGGCATGATGCCCGCTCGCTTCACGATCGAGGTTGGCGTCGAACACGATGTCGTTGTCCGGTGCTCGACCGAGACGCACGACATGCTTCGTGAAGACCTGTTCGGATCCCGTTCGAGAGCCGTGGCTGTGGACGATCCGAATGTTCATGGCGGCGGTACCCCGCGGATCAGATCGATACGCATGCCGATGCGAAAGGGTGATGCTTCCACGACCTTGGTCTTTTGACCCCCAATGGATACGTCTCCTTCTTCGTCGACATGCGCCGCGTGAACTCCGATGACGTTGCCATACTGGTTGAAGATCGGACTGCCGCTGTTGCCTCCGCGCGTGACGGCATCATGCAAGATGAGCACGCTCTTCTCGGCCGTCGTGACCTCTTCGTTGAAGCCCATCAAGCGGCCGATGTGCCCACCGAGGAACGTCGCGGTCGGATTGATCGGATCCATCACGCGCCCTGGAAAACCAAGGACATGCAGGTCGTCCCCAGGGCCCAGCGCACGAAGCTCCGCATCGTTCGCGATCGTAACGTTCGCAGGCATCGAGCCACGGATGCGAAGTAACGCGACGTCGGGCGAGTCCGCGCGCTTGGAGTCGGCGCGATAGGCCGGATGTCCACGTTGCGCGATGACGTCGAACGTGAGGCGCGTAGGCGATTCATTCTGCACGACGATCGGTTTGCCTCCACGACCACCACAAGACGTCACGCAGTGCGCATTGGTGACGAGCGTCTGACGATCGATGGCGAATGCACTGCAGCACCCGCTCACCATACGCCCGTTGACGTACGCCACGACAAACAGTGCGCTGCGGTTGCGTTCGTAGATCTCGCGACCGGAAAGTACCTTCGTCGGCAAAGTGCCCACCAGTGCACGTACAGGCTGCTGCTCGAGCCCCATCTCCGTGGCGAGCACACCGGCAGCTCGCTGGGATCGATAGACAGCAAATCCCGCCACGACGAGCGCCCCGAACGCGACGACGATGCCCACTGTGAGCAGCGCATTCGCTCGAGCTCCACGCCGCGTCGCTTCGCCAACCTTCGCCTCGATGATCGCTCCGCTCTTGTCGCGTCCATGCGCCGCATGCACGACCGCGCGCTCGACGAGCTTCTGCGCCGTGGCCAAGTCGACGCGACCATCTGCATCCGTCATGACGGTCGACAGAGGTGGGCTCAGAATCTCGACGCGCAGTGCAGGTCCTGCATCGTCACCAAAACGAGCTTCGTCACCCGATCGCAACGCATGCGACACGATGCGTTTGCCACCGACGAAGGTGCCCGCGCGAGAGCCCATGTCGACGAGCCAATACGCGTTGTTCTCCCAGCGAATTTCTGCATGGCGCGGCAAGACCCCCGTTCGGTCGCCACCCGCGAGAACGATGTCGTTTCCCGGCGCGTTTCCAATGCGCACGGGCACGTTGGCGAGCTCGTGAACTGCACGAGCCGAGGGGCCGCGCGTGTGCGTCATGCGCAGCATCGGCGCGAGTATATTTGTGCGGGGCTAGGGTCGCAGCAGGTAATACGCCGCGACGGCAATACAGGCGAACGCACTCGCGATCATCATCACGATGAGCCACTGAGGCGCGCTGTCGGTAGGTATGTCGATCGGATCATCCAAGCCATACGATCGGCGCTCCACGTCGCTGTCCCGACGAGAATCACCACGACGGCTCTCGCCACCACGAACATCGTGCGACGCTCCTGCACCGAGAGCATGCGGCATGGAGACCTTGATCTGATCCAGCCCCTTCACGCTGCGGCTGGGATCAGGCGCAGACATCGGCGACGACGGAGAACGCTCGGGAAGCTGATACTTGCGGTAGCGCAGACCCGCGATGTCTTCCGGTGTGGGCGCATCGAGCCCTGCACCTAGGAACTTCGCGACGACGACCGTGACGTTGTCATGTCCGCCCGCTTGATTCGCCCTGTCGATGAGCACCTTGCAAGCTTCTTGAGGCTCATCGACGGCTCGCAATATTTCGCGAATTTCGTCGTTGCGCACCATGCCCGAAAGGCCATCGGAACAGACCAACAACGTGTCTCCACGCTTCAGTTCGACGAACGTGAGATCAACCTGAACGCTGTCGGAAGTGCCGAGCGCCTGCAGGATGATGTTGTTGTGCTCGAACGTCTCGGCTTCTTCTTCGGTCAGTTGGCCGGCTTCGATGAGCTGATTGACGAGCGACTGATCACGCGTGACTTGCACGAGTTTGTCGCCGCGAAGGATGTACGCGCGACTGTCGCCCACTTGGCCGACGAAGAGGTGATCATCGAGAATCGCCGCAACCGTCGACGTCGTGCCCATGCCGCGTCTGGTGCGATCGAGCTTCGCTTCGCTGAAGATGCGCAGGCCCGCCGCTTCGATCGATTGCACGAGACGTGCAGCGAGATCATCGCGATTGGTAGGAGCATCGCCCGCGATCATCTTTTGGAAGACGATGTCGACCGCGAGCTGACTGGCGACTTCACCTGCTGCAGCACCGCCCATGCCGTCGCAGACACCGAGCACCATGCCTCGTGCTCCAAGCGGCACGTTGCGGTCGGGCTCCATTTCGCCACGACGACCTTTGGTCAGATCCGCGACGATGAAGTTGTCCTCGTTGTGCTCGCGCACTTGGCCAACATCGGTACGGCCGAAGAGGCGCAGCTCGAGCTTGCTGGGGCTATCTGTTTGCGCAGACGCGGCCGCAGCAGAGGTTTCGGGAATGGGTTCGAGGGTGGCTTGGTCGCTCATGGGCTATGCGAGGTCCACCCGGAATAGGTGCTGTCCAACGCGCAGGTAGTCGCCATTGTTCAGAGGAACGTCCCCACGAATGGCCACGAATGTGCCATTCGACGAGTCGAGATCCGTGAGTGTGAAGGTTCCGGTCATCGGCGCTCTGCGCAGCACGGCGTGGCGCCTCGAGAGAAACGGATCAGCCGTAAAAACAATGTCACCCACCTCTCGACCAATCACCGTTTCATCCCGGAACAAGTGGTGCACGTCGCGAGTGATTCCTTCGACGGTGCGTTGACAAAGTCGCGCTCGCCGCGCCAACGAAGGTGATCCGAAGAGCAGGGTCCCATGCTGGGACGCATGGCCTAACCCTCGCTCCGCGTCGCTCACGATTTCGAACTGTAACACCTCCAAGCCCAGGAGAAGCAAGTCGCGATCTTTCAAGATGTGCTGTTCCCAGATGCGGCGGTAGACGCCGTTGGCGGAAAGCAGGTCCCGGATGAACCACTTCCCGCCCTGTAGAAACAGCCGTGCATGGCGTGGAGAGACGTAAAGATCGTCCGGGAGTTGGATGTCCCCCTCGGCCCGGCCGATGTCGACTTGGGTGTCTCCCAAAGGAAAAACCTTGCCTTCGGTCCCATCCTCGGCAATGACGACCAACCTGCCCGAGCTGTACTCCTCGATCATCGCAGGAGGCGGGGTAACTGCAGCCGCCGGAGCAATCGTGACGCTGCCGCGTTCGTTACGATCACGCGGGCGAAGCGTGACATCGGGTGCTGCGTCTTCCTCGTCCGAAACGTCCGCGCGAGCTTGCTGATTCGCGTCTTCGAACGGCGCTCCGCAGTACTTGCAAAATCGCGTGCCTTCGGCGGAGTGGCCTTGACAGCGATTGCAGCGAATCAACTTCGGTGCAGGAGCGCGCGTCGCGATGCCGACGACAGGCGCACCAACGATCAGCTCGCCTTCATGCGATGGCGAAGTCGGAGGCACACCAGCCGTCATCGGTGCAGACATCACGGGCACTGAAGAAACAGCAGCCACGGACGACACCGCAGACGCGGACGGAGCATCCGCAAGCGCAACCGCTGAAGGCGCAGGCGTCGCTGTGGAAACCGCAACAGGCGGCGGCGTGGGCGTTGCAGGGATCGCGCTGTCGCGTGCACGCGGCGCCGTCGACATGCGACCAATGGACGCACCACACGTCGCGCAGAAGCGATGCCCAGGCGGATTCGATGCGCTACACGCCGGACAAATCGCCGGCACGTCGCTGGTCAGCGACTTGGTGAATTTGAACGATGGTGCTTCCGGTCGAGAACGCACCGAACCAGGTCTTCCGGAAGAACCGGGAAGTCCCGAAGCCGATGATGGAGCCATCGTCGGCGACTTGCTTGGTCTCGGCAGCGGATTTGGATCCGCAGGAGGCGTCGAGGACGCATCCATGTCGAGCGAGACTTTGTCGAGCGACGCAAATAACGCCGCGGAATCGATCGGCCCGAAGTCTCCTGGGTCGCCGGCATCGACACGTTTCATGCCGGCCGGTGGTGTCGGCGGTACGCCTCGGCTTTGAGGCTTGAGGCGCCGGCCGCAATCCAGGCAGAACGTCAGGTGGTCGGCATTTTCACGCCTGCAGACGTCGCAGATCACAGGAGCGCAAGGGGACATCGGTGGCGCCATCAAGTCAAGTATTGCGCGCAAGATCCTGTGAACGTCCTAGGCCTCCTTGGACGCCCCAGTACGTTGCTCCGACCGTGCTTCTATTTTCGCCCGATCTCACTGCGTAACTCGAACTGAAACTCCACTCCCCAAAACTGAGCGATTCCAGTTTGGCGGATCGTTCCGGCTGTATCTGTCCAGCCCGCGAGCAACATCGCGCGATACACCGCCCCAAATCCGATGAGCGCCGTGCGTGAAATCTCGACCTCGACACCAAGCCCACCGAAGAGCAATCCACCACCAGTTTCAACGCCCCACTCGTTCCCATACGCCACCGCGCCGAGCCCCCAAGAACCATACGGCGCCGTACGAGTTCCGAAGTCGGGCAAGTAGCGCACCTCCGCGCGCAGTTGTTGGAAGATGCCAAGACGATAGAGGTTGCTCGAGTCCATCTTGGCGAACTGATACGCGCCGCCGATGTACCAAGGACCCGCCGAACGATATCCACCGCGGATCGCTAAACCGCCTGCTCCACCCAGAATGCACGGCGCGTTTGCACTGCCCCGCGACTTGCACACCGCCCCCGTGTTGAGGTCGTTCTCGAACACGATCGCTACGCCGTACTGAAAGTATTCGACGTGCAGCGGAGGCGGTCGAACGAACGAGCCTCGCACCGCCGCAACGACCGGAGGCGTCACTGGTTGCGCTTCTGCATCGCTCTCTTGAGCGCGTGCGGGACACGAGGCGGCGAAGATGCACGCGCTCATGAGCAAACCCAAAGCCCGTCGCGTGTTCACTGACCTCACGCTACGCGCCTGCGAAGACTCGGGCAACCAGACCCCGATACGAGCCGATACGAGAATGAAGCTCGAGTTGCCTTTGGAATGCCCGTGCAGCGCGAGAAACCGTTGCCGCGTTTGCCGCCGTGACCAAACATCCCGCCGGTGTCCAGGACACCGTAGAGCTTTCGAAAAAAAGCCCGTCCGAGGCCGATGCCCACGCCGGATCGAGTGCGAACCAAAGGTGACGGGAGGAATCCAAGCGCCGATTGATCGGCACGCTTGACGGCGCAAGGGTCCGTCGCCTAAACGATTCTTCGCTCATGGAGATTCACCTCCACAACCGTGCAGTTAAGACAATCCGGCTCTCCGCTGCCGACGCTATCGAAGAAGGCGACACCGAAGCCTTGCGCGAAGACGTCATGGAAGCGTTCGATGAGGAGCAGATCGAAGAAATCGAACGTCGTATAGACAGTGGCGATTTCTTCGAATTCGTTACCGATGCCCTCGATGAATGGAGCGGTGACGACGTCGATGAGCTCTTCGAGCTCCTAGAAACGCAACTCGGCGAACTCGGCATCGATCTCAAGTACGAGCGTCGCGAAGAAGAAGGGGAAGCAGAGGAAGAAGTCGACGATGACGACGAAGTCGAAGCCGACGATGAAGACGAGGACGAAGAACTAGAGGAAGAAACCGCCGACGAGGACGAGTGAGGCTGGACCTCACGTATCACTCCCGTCCGGTTTTCCCTCACTGATCGTCAAGGATCGTCAAGACAAACTCCAGCCATCGTTGGAGCTTGCTCGTTTGTCTCTTTGAACCCTACGGCGCAGTCGTCGACGATTTGTCCTGATCGTCCGCTGCGTCTCCCCCCGCTTCATCCCCTCGCACCTGCCGCTCGATGTAGTCGGCGCACTGCCGTTCATTCGTCGCAGGCGTCATCGTCGCGCACAGCACGTGCGCGCATCGTGCGTATCGCGAATCGGCAAACTCTTTGCGCAGTCGCGTCACCAGCGAACACGCCTCGCTCGTGTCTCCATCCGCGTGCGCCAGGCGCGCTTCGGCCCACAACGCATCGTCTCGCAGGGTCGACGTCGTATGCGCTGCGTAGACCGTATGGAATTCCTTCCGCGCCGTACGATGATCGTGCAGTTTGTCTCGGTACAACTCCGCGATGCGCATCTGCGCCGCCGAAAAACGCGGACGCTCGTTGCTGCCCGGTATGTACGACGATTCGCGAACGGACAGCATCGTGCGCAAGTGAGCGATCGCTGCTTCGAACCGTCCAAGTTTTTCTTCGGCGAGCGACGCGTGCCAAAGCGCATCGTCCGTGAGCCCTCCCGATGGATACGGATGCTCGCGGGCCGTCTTCAGCAACAAATCGCGCGCTTGTTCCGTCTTGCCCAAACGTTCCAACGCGAGCGCTCTTTCGTAGTCGAGCTCCTGATCGAGTTCGGAGCCTTGTAGCGTTTTTCCTGGCCCATCGAGCCACGCCAGCACCGCTTCGTCTCCACCTACGTCCTGTCGATGCTCGATCAAACGCTGCAGAGCTCGTCGTGCCGAACCGTGTTTCGGAAACTTGAACGTGGCATCGAGCAGCATGACGTAACCTTTTTCGGCATCGCCATGCTCGATCTCCAGCATCGCCCTCTCGTACTCGGCGCGTCCTGCTCGAGGCCCATCGGGTGACTCTTTCGATAGTCGCTCCAGCACGGCTTTCGCCTCTGCAGAGGCTCCGCGTTTTTGGTGCATACGCGCAGCGAGAAAGAGCGCCTCGTCGCGATCCTTCACGCGCGTAGCATTCTTGGCAGCGTGCTCGAATTCCTTTGCGGCTTCTTCGAAGCGGCCCGCATGGTACGCACGTTGTCCCGCGGCAAACGCTCGCTGGTGCACCTCGCCGATGCTCGGACTACACGCTGCGACAACGCATCCGAAAATGATTGGTGTACCAAGTTTCCACCACATCACGCACGGCTCCCCGCATGAGCGATCTCGTCGTGAATCGCTTGTGCGAGCACCGATGCAGCTTCGTTCACGCGCGAGCCTGGCAAGTCCATGTGCGTCACTGCGCGTAGGCGTTGAGGGCCAAACGCACTCACGAGCACTCCTCGTTCACGCGCACGTCGCGCTACTTGATCGGCAGCCACCGGCAGATCGACCATCACGATGTTCGTCTCCACCTCGGGCACCGACACTCCATCGATGACTCGCAACGCCTCCGCGATGGCTCGTGCGGCTGCGTGATCCTCCACGAGCCGCTCGCGATGGTGGTCGAGCGCGTACATCGCGCCTGCAGCGAGGATGCCGATTTGTCGGGCGCCTCCGCCCAGCATTTTGCGAAAGCGACGAGCGCGCACGATGGTCTCGCGGTCACTTGCGAGCGCTGAGCCCACGGGCGCTCCAAGACCCTTTGAGAAGCAAACACTTACGGTATCGAAAGGCGCGCACAGCTCCGCCACGGACAGCCCTGTGGCCGCGGACGCGTTCCAGATCCGCGCGCCATCGAGGTGCAGAGCGAAGCCACGCGCACGCGCGACGGCAGCGATATCGAGCACGTCACGTTGTGGAAAAATTCGCCCACCCGCTCGGTTGTGCGTGTTTTCGATGGCCACGACGCGCGGAAGTGGATTGTGGTACTCGGGGGGTCTGATTCGTGAAACCAGTTCGTCGGCGTTGAATAGTCCGCCCCGTCCAACTTGTTCGAATTGCACTCCGGACCAAGCTGCACCTGCGCCTGATTCGTAATAGGCGATATGGGCGCCTTCGCCGATGAGCACTTCTTCGCCGCGCCGCGTGTGACACAAAAGCGCGACTTGATTGCTCATCGTGCCGCTATTGACGAAGATCGAGGCCTCTTTACCGGTGATTTCGGCTACGCGACGCTGCAGCTCGTTGGCCGTCGGATCTTCAGCGTAAACGTCGTCGCCCACTTCGGCGCGCGCCATAACCTCGCGCATCGCGGGTGTTGGTCGAGTCACGGTGTCCGAGCGCAGATCGATCATGACCGATTACTTCGCCCGGACGAGCAGTGCTGGCAAGCGCAGAGCGCGGCGGGCTCAGCAAAAAAAGCACTTGTCGCGTTCGATCGAGCTGGCATCCAGCCGCACACGGCCGCAACTGTGACAGATGCAAAGGTTTTCCTTGTAAAACTCGCGGCGGCCCAGGATGTCGGAGACGAACAAACTCGTAATGATATCGCTCAGGGCATCGCCAGAGCGCGGGGAGGGGAGCCAGCCGACCGTGGCTTTGGCGGGGGCTCGGCGTACGCGACCGTTAAAAATCGCTGCATGCAGAAAACGATCTTCCGCGGGCGTACGAATGAGACCGCGCAAATGTCCGACGATGCGAGCGCGCGCGCGAATCAGCAAAGCCGAGGTTTCATCGGAGGGCGGCGTCTCCGGAAGGAATGGACTGCAGCCTTTGTCCGTCGGCAATGCACCGAAGAGCGGCTCATGAAGGCGCGTCGGTTTTGGAATGTAGCCTGGAAGAACCAAGTTATGCTCGACCCACGATTCGAGCGTATGGGGACACAACCGTTTACAAGCGATCCCTTCGAGAAAGGAAAGCGCTGCCTCCCACGGCCGTAGCGGTCGCGAGATTGGTGCCGGCGTAATGGACCGTCGAATTCCGGACGAACTCAGCGTGCGACACGAGGGCGCTGGAGCTTCGGCGAGTTGGAGATGATTCGTGCCCAACGCATTCATGAAAAGACCCCTCACCCAATCTTCGTCAATTACGCATCGTCAATTACGACTTCGTCACGAACGTCATCGAGGAGGAACTCCCCGAGGACGCACACACGGTGATATGTCAGCAAAACGTGGACCAAGGGGAACTTTTGGTGAAAGCGGACGAGTTCGTGCTGGTTTTGACTCGAAAATCCAGCGATCGGTAGATGATGTGTCTTGGCGTGTCCGTTTGGGCTACACGCGTGGATTGCGCTTTAACGCGACACTCGAGCGAAAAAACGTGCGCAAAACGTGTGCGAAACGTGCGAATTACTGCATGTTTGGGCGAATTTCTGTCCGTCCATGGGAAAAGCTTGACTTCTGTAAGAGAATCGTGAGAAGCTCCAACACATGACTAAAAATCTGAATTTCTTCACGGGCGTTCTCTTGGCTTGCACTCTCCTCATTGCGGCACCTGGCTGCGAGGAAACTCCCGCGGAAGCTACGGGCGGCGCTGGCGGCTCGGGCGGTGAGGCCGGTTCGGGCGGCTCAGGTGGCTCGGGCGGCAACATGGCCACCCTGCCCACCTGTGCGAAATACTGCGCCGATATCACCATGAATTGCACTGCGGCCAATGCGCAATACGCGAGCCCGGCGAGCTGCCTCGGCGCTTGCGCGGCGTTCCCCGTCGGTACGTTTGCCGATATGGCCGGCGATACGCTTGGATGCCGTCAATACCATACGGGTGCTGCGGCGGCCGACGCTGCCGCTGCCCTGGTGCATTGCGGTCACGCCGGCCCGGCTGGCAGCGGCGCTTGCGGCGCGATTTGTGATGGTTTCTGCGACATCGCCACCAAGGCATGCGCAACGGAATGGCCCACCATGGCCGCGTGCAAGACCGCGTGTATGGGCTGGACGGCCACCGGAGGCGCGTACAACACCTCGGACACCAACAAGAACACCACCGAGTGCCGCATGTATCACCTCTCCGTCGCTGCGACGGACGCAGCAAGCGCCACGATGCACTGCCCGCACACGGTGACCAGCTCGCCGACCTGCACGATGTGAGCTGCTGACCGCACCACCCATAAGCCCTGCGTTGGCCCGTCCATCGCAGGGCTTATTTCATTTCCAAACGAATTCATTTTTGCTTCGGACGTTTCCCAACCGCTGCGCTATCGTCGCGTAATGCTTCTGCGTCGCCTTTTGCCTCTTGGTCTGCTCTGCGTTCTCGTCGGTCTCGGCCCCGGATGCACCGCCGAGCTCGAAGAAGGTTGTCTCGGCGGAGAATGCGTGCCGCCAGGCACCCCTCCCATCCCACCACCTCCCAGTGGATCGAGCAGCGGAGGGGGTGGAAGTGGCGGTGGTTTGTCGTGCGAAACCACTCCGGCGACGGGTGATTTTCCGTGCGATGTATTCGCGGTGCTCGAGGCAAACTGCCACTCGTGCCATCAATCGCCACCCCTCTTCGGGGCTCCGTATTCGCTGCTCACTTACGAAGACACGCGCGAATTTGCTGGTATGACGACCATTCCGCGCTGGGTGCGCGTGGGGGCCGTCGTCGAGTCGAATTTCATGCCGCTGGGCACTACGATGCCTGCGGACGACAAGAAGATCTTGCTCGACTGGGTTGCCGCGTGTGCTCCGCCCGCCGATGCGATGGGTTGCGAGTAGCGTTCTGCTGATCTCGGTTATCGTCCCTTTACTTTCGGCCCAAATTCTGTAAACCGTCTCCCCATGTTTGCCGCAAAAGGCGCCAGCTCGGGGTTCTCCCGCATTCGATGGCGCTTGGTTTTTGTGTTCGTGGTTCTTGTGGGCAATCGAGGGCTCACGGTGGTGATGGTGACGCACGAGAAATCATTCGCCGAACGAGCGTCGCGGCAGATTGATCTGCAGGATGGCGCGATTATTGCGGATAGGCGCGCTGGGAGATGAGGTCCCAGCAGTCCGTTGAAATATTGAAACGCCCCTACAGGCTACCTCGGCGGTAGGTACGTCATTCTGCAACCAATGCACAATACCGCTATCGACACAACTGCGTGTTTGGACAAACCTTATGTGATGCAGCTTCACATCTGCAACGAACAAACGAGCGTGTTTGTCCGCGGAGGCACAAGTCGCAAAAATGTTCGAGTTCCCACGATTAGGGCCTCATCGACAGGGTTCGTCCCGCCAGTCGGATGCGTTTGGCTAGGTGGCCGACTTTGGCGGCCAACGCGTGGAGAGAATCGTGCAGGTGGTGTTTTGAAGGCTCTTGCGGTTTGACGCGGAATGTGCGAGGAGGATGAACATGTCGCAGCCGCCTGATTCATCGGCCTCTTCGTCTCCGAATTCGGAGCGACGCGCCAATGATGTCTATGAAGTATGCGATCGGCTGTCGTCCGATGGTGCCGCGGCCGTTCTGGTTTACGCTCGCACCCTGCTCGACAAAGATCGGCGCTACCCTTCGACTCTGCCGACGGTTGCCGTGTGGAATTTCGCGTGGACCGTGGAAATTGCGGCGCGTGGATTGAAGGAAGGCATCCATCGTTCGGAGTTGGTGTTCATCGCTGCGGTGTATCGGTTCTTGCGAGCACGAGGGGACGCGGCAACGATGACGCTGGCGGCGTTCAAGGCGCGGTGTCTCGAAGCGCAGGCGAACAGTCTGATGCTGCTCGAGCCGTGTCGAAAGACCGAGGGCGTGCTGCCGTTACTACTCGAAGCATCCGCGACCCGGGGCGAGAAGCGCACGTTTCATCTCATTCGTCGTTCAGCGATCACCAATGTCCGACGGGCGCTCGACCAAGTCGTCCAACTGTTGCCCCCGTCGGCGCGGATGCTCGTCGCCTCTTATGCACGCCGGGTGTGTGGGGACGAAGTGCTTCGAGATGGCCGGCCGCGGCTGATTACGCTTTCACCAGAAAAATTTGCCGCTCGGATTCAGGAAGTGGTCAATCAAGAGCCTTCCGATCCGTCGATCACCAAACTGTTCTGGAAGCTCGATGATCGCGGTGAAATGACCGGCATCGACTTGGACTCGTTCAAAGCACGACTGCTTGCGGCTCATCGTGCGAGTCGGTTGAGTCTTGGCCCAGGCCCGGTTCCGACGAGTGCGGAACTGTTTCTGCAGGCGTCGATCATTCACGATGAACATGAAGTGATGGCGGTCTTGCGCCGGTCGAATACACCTTTACCGAT
>CAZETM010000061.1:20067-24249 GCA_964514885.1 uncultured Polyangium sp.
ACGATGAACATGAAGTGATGGCGGTCTTGCGCCGGTCGAATACACCTTTACCGATTCCTTGGGGACCACCAGCTCGTCCCATTATACGCAAGTTGGTATTGCAGGCGCCTTAATCTCGACGCGACACTTCTTCCAAACTCTTTCGGATCGCCGTCAAGAACATCCGCGGGTCTTCCGTATGCGGCGAATGGCCAATTCCGTGCGGCTCTTCGAACACCGCATGCGCGGGCAAGTTTTGCTTGAAAAACTCGAGGCACGACGCAGGGATGATTCGGTCCGATCGGCCCCAGAGCACTCGAATGGGCATCGATAACGAAGACAAGTCTTCAGGTTTGAAAAAGTGCTCCGGACGAACCGACCGCAGAATGGACCGCACGGCTGGGTTTTTGAATAGCCGAATGAGGTCGGGCGCAAGCAGAGGACCGTACCAGGGCATTTCGTGATTCAATCGTTCCAGAAATTCTCGAGCGTCGCGTAGACTCTTGATTTCGAACGAGCGCAAGAAACGTTCAAGCTCTGCGGGATCTTCCACGGGCGCGCCGCCGGGCGACGCGAGCACCAGGCCCGCTACGCGCTCGGGCCGTTGTTGTGCATATTTCAGCGCCATGGCTCCACCGAGCGAGCTTCCGACGACGAGCGCCGGCTCATCCAGCTCTTGGTCGAGCACGTGCAGAAGTGCTTCGAAGAGTTTTTCCGGGCAAAGGTTTGTCTTTGGTTGGCTCGACAAACCGTGTCCAGGAGCGTCGATCGCAATCACTCGGCGGCTCGTCTTGCGCAGGCGCGCGAGGGTGAGAGCAAAAGGTGATGCTGACGCGCCGATTCCATGCAGGAGCACGACCGGTTTTCGCGTGCCTTCACCAGGTGCGTCGTACAGGTGAACCCGGGCGACGGGCGTATCGATGTGTCGGCTTTTGACACCACGGCGCACGAGCACGGCGCGGGTGACTCGTTCGAGGATCGGTAGGACGACCATGCGGGACGGATAGCACAAATGTCGCCAGATCCTAAGCTATCGCGTATCTTGCCGACGGACTGCGTTTGCAGTCGGCTCGTTCGACGGGAGAAGCGCCGCCCATGGCGTTGGAAAATCTCATTGATCACGCTCACACCAAGGCCCTCGTCGACTTTTTGTCGATGGCCGTGGCAGAGCTTTCCGTTGCCAAAGATATCCCGGCCCTCACCAATGCGCTGGTCGCAATCGTTTCGCGTCTGGTGGAAACCGAGTATCTGAGTATTTATCTGGTGGACCCGCGCACCGGGGATTTGCTCATGCCCCACGCGCGCAACTTCACCGAAGAAGAGCGGCTCGAGGCGCTGCGGACGGCCAAAGATCGCCATCCGGGGCGCGTGATGCGCACGCAAGAAACGCTGCATATCCCGGACGTCGTTGGGGATCAGCAGAAAAACTCGCAGGAGAGTCGTCGCTCGTTTCAGGTCGCCGCCCGCTTATGGATGCCGATTATCGTCGACGGACAAAGTGTGGGAGCCATAGGCCTCGCCGCCATGCGCAAGCATGCGTATACCGAATTGCACGTTTCGGTTCTCGGGTTTGCCTGCAAAATTGCTGCGACAACGTATGAAAACATATCGAGCGAACAGAGCCTGCACAGAAAAGTCGAAGTGATCGAGCAGCAAAGCGAGGAATTGCGCCGACTGGCTTCGCCGATGATGGAGGTTTGGCGTGGCGTACTTGCGTTGCCTCTCATCGGAACCATGGATGCGCAACGATTCACGATCGTGGCGGAAAAGTTATTGCCCGCCATCATGGAAAAACGCGCGAAGGCCGTGATCGTCGATTTGACCGGGATCGAAGGAATGGATGCCGATGCGGCTACGCAGCTCGTGCGTTTACGCAGTGCCATCGAGTTGCTTGGATGCCAATGCATCATTTCTGGAATCCGGTACGAGACGGCCAAGCAAATGATCGGATTGGGTGGTGATTTCGAGGTCGGAGCCACCGTTCGTACGCTTGCACAGGCGCTTACGGTCGCGTCGCGTGGGGCAACTCGAGCCCGAGCTTGACCTGACAAAGAGTGCTACGCTCGCCGGTCGAGGTCGAGAGCATCATGGGCGTCGGGCGTTTCTTCGTGTTTTTTCTAGTACTTGCGGCGCTTCACGTGCTGGCCAGCTATTACGTGGGACGAAAATTGACGCGGCAGTTCGGGCTACACCGACGCGTCGAGAAAGCTGCTTTGGCCACCGTCGTCGCGGCCCTCGTGGCGATGGGGATTGCCCGTGCTACCGAGCTTCGGCCGCTTGGACAGGCGGCATTTGCGATTCTGCTGGCCTTGCTCATTACCACGGGCCTTTTATTGATTGTCGACTTGATCAAGCTCCCCATGCGCTTGGCATTGTATATCGGCAATCGCAATCGACCGGCCCCTTCCGCAGCTCCGGCGACCCCTGAGTTGGCACTCGCACCTGCAGTTCCCGCCGAAACACCAGACGCTCTGGGCGCTACGCGAGAAACGCAAAACGAACCGACACAAGAAGCGAAAGTCATCCCCACGAACGCCCCTGTGGCGAACCCACGACGGGTTTTTCTGGGCCAAGCCGTCACCGGATCAGCAATGGTCCTCGGCACGAGCAGCTCGTTTTATGGCGCATTGTTCGGGCGACAAGATTACATGCTCGAAGAAGTGCCCATTCGTATTGCCGGAATGAGTCGGCGCCTCGATGGATATACGCTGGTCCAGCTTTCGGATATTCATTTCGGCGTTTACGTTGGCGAAGCGGAAATTCGCGCCGCCGAGGAGCTGGTGCGCAAAGCTCGGCCCGATCGGATTGTGCTCACGGGGGATCTCGTCGATAACGACCCACGGCATGCGGAAATGCTCGGACGTCTCGTCAGGCGCCTTGGCCCACTGGCGCGAGATGGCGTCGTTGCCATTGCGGGAAATCACGATTGGTATGCGGGCGTCGACGTCACGATGGGCGCAGCCCAGGCCGGTGGCGCGCGTATTTTGCGCAATGATGGGCTCGTCATTGGCAGCGAAAAAGAAGGCATTGCGTTGTTGGGCGTCGAAGATGTGTGGGCTCGGCGCATCGATCCGACCCAAGGACCGAACCTGGAAAAGGCTTTATCGCGAGTCCCTGCGGATTTGCCGCGTATTTTGCTTTGCCACAATCCAGTGTTTTTCCCCGAAGCTGCCGGCAAAGTGGCGCTTCAATTGAGTGGCCATACGCATGGTGGCCAAGTCAATTTGGGGCCGCTCAAACCCGCGGACCTCGTGTTGCCCTATGGATATGTGCGGGGGCGTTACGAACGCGACGGATCGCAGCTTTACATCAACCGAGGGTTTGGCACGGCCGGTCCACCGGTGCGTATCGGTTCCCCTCCCGAAGTGACGCGTATCGTGCTCGTGTCGGCTTGATTTTATTAAGGCACCACAAGCACCTTCATCGTGCCTGGTGTGGCCGCGTGAGCAAACGCTTGTTCGGCATCGGCCAGTGGATAACGCGCCGATACCAGCGGCGACGGATCGATCACGCCTTTGCCGAGCACGTCGATCGCGCGAGCGAAATCGCCGCAACGTGAGCCCACGATTTTGATCTCGTTGATCACGATCGGTGCAAGGTCCACGCTCGCGGCCCCGGCGTACGTGCTTTTCAAAATGATCGAGCCTCGAGGTTTTACCAATTGGATCGCTCGAGAAAGTCCCGATGGATGTCCGGTCGCTTCGACGACGACATCGAATCCGGTTTCCGAGAAGTTCTTCTCTAGGGTGACGTCGAGCCCCGCGGCGGCGAGGATCTCGAGATTTGCGCGGTGATGACCTACCGCGACAGCGCGCCCCAAGTCTCCACGACGTGCAGCAAGTGCAAGCCCGACGAGCAGCCCGAGTTTTCCATCGCCGAGCAGACACACGCGATCGCCAGGACGCAGAGGTGCTTCATCGAATGCGTGCAGAGCTGCTGCGAGCGGCTCGATGAACACAGCGTGTTCGTCGACGATGGAGTCGGGGACGATGTGCAAATTCTCGAGCGGCATGCGGACGTATTCGGCGAGCCCTCCATCGCGGCCCAAGATTCCGAGCACGGTGCGAGTGGGACAGTGATTGCGTCCGCCACGTAGGCACACGAGACACCTTCCGCCTGCGCAGTTGATCTCCATCGCCACGCGACGTCCGGCGAGTTCACGGCTTGTCATCGCCTGACCGAAGGGCCCATCGGTGGTCCTGA
>CAZETM010000062.1:0-24035 GCA_964514885.1 uncultured Polyangium sp.
GCGCATTCACAATTGCGTTTGGCAAAGCTCACGGTCTCGCCCGTGGACAATTTTCCGCTGCCTTGTACGCAAACGCGGTCGTGGAAGTCGCGCGTGACGTTGGTGATGGGCTTGCACGTGGCGTCGTAAATCGCGGTGTCTTTGGTGCCCGCGTCTTCTTTGGGGAAGTCGTAGTAGGTGTTGCGAAAACGCTCACCAGCTCGAAATTCGATGCCTTTGCCCGAGCCTGCCGCGACGATCTCCACCGGCTCATCCGACGTCGTCGTGGTCATCACGGGCGAAGCTGTCGTCGTCGCTGCTACGGGCGCTGCGCGATTTTGTTCCGGAGTCGAAGTGTTTGTCTTGCCAGACCGCGACCAACCGCGGTGCTCAAGGCTGTCCGTGGGATCGCCTTCGCTTTGTACCCACGACTGACCAGCAGCGGTCATGCATGCGGCGCCGGAGAGGCAGCCGAGAAGAGCCAACATCAAGCCACGCATCGATTGTGAAAACTACCGTGGCGGACGCTGTTGGGCCAAGTCTTGGACGTCAACCTTCGGAGTGCGCGTGTTTTGGAATTTTGATCGCGTATACGCCGCGAGCCGAGGCGACCATGTCCGCTTCGTGTCCCGGATGAAAGAGGCGTACGTCGGCCCAGCCTAGACGCGATCCGACGCGAATGATGCTGGCCGTAGCAAAGAGCGTGTCTTCACGGCCTGGTCGCAGATAGTCAACGCGCAGATCAACGGTCGACAGTCTCGCCGCCGGATTCTTCAGCGTCGACCAAATCGCGAAGCCTCCCGCGGCATCGGCCAGAGCGCCGATCACTCCGCCATGCAGTGCGGGCATCGCTGGATCTCCAACGAGTTCCGGACGAAACGGGATGCTGAGCGTGATGAGGCCGCGCTCGATATGTTCGACCTTCACGCCGAGCCACTTGTTGAACGGAACGAACTCTTCGACAAGTTGTCGCAATACGTCGAAATCCACCATTACGTCGGCGAACGATGGAGGAAACGTTCCCGATTTGCCAGTTCGTTCATGCGTTCCGCACATAGGGCGGCTCGCCATGCACAAGTGCGCGTGCTAGTAGGCCGCCCGCAAAAATGTCCAGGCAGGATCTACGCAACATCGCCATCGTCGCACACGTCGACCACGGCAAAACTACCCTCGTCGATCACATGCTCCGCCAAGCCGGAGCGTTTCGGGACAACGAGGTCGTTGCCGAGCGCGTGATGGACTCGAACGACCTCGAGCGCGAGCGCGGCATCACCATTCTCGCGAAGAACACCAGCGTTCGTTGGAAAGGCGTAAAAATCAACGTCGTCGATACGCCAGGACACTCGGACTTCGGTGGCGAAGTCGAGCGTACGCTCATGATGGCCGACGGAGCTTTGTTGCTCGTCGATGCGGCCGAAGGACCTCTGCCGCAAACGCGGTTCGTTCTTTCAAAATGTCTCGAGCGAGGCTTTCCGTTGATCGTCGTGATCAACAAGATCGATCGTCAAGACGCACGACCGCACGAAGTGCTTTCCGAGGTCTTCGATCTGTTTTGCGATCTCGGTGCGAGCGACAAGCAAACGGATTTCCCGGTGGTTTACGCCATCGGCAAATTTGGGCAGTGCAAGAAGGAGCTCGAGCATGAGATGTCGAACCTCACGCCACTATTCGAGACGATTCTCGAGCGTGTTCCACCTCCTGCTGGAGACGAAAACGAACCGTTGCAGATCATCGTTTGCAACACGACGCATGATGACTACGTCGGCAAGCTCGCGGTCGGACGCATCGCTCGAGGTTCCATCAAGGCAAACACCGACCTGACGATCGTGGGCGACGGAAAGACCTTCAAAGGCAGCGTAAAAGCATTGTTTACGTTCGAAGGTTTGAAGCGCTCGCCGGCTGAATCTGCGTCGGTGGGTGAAGTCGTGGCCATCGCTGGTCTCGAGAACGCCAACATCGGCGACACGATTTGCGACCCTTCACGTCCCGAAGCGCTCGACCGCATCGTGGTCGAAGAGCCGACGATCAAGATGAAGATCGGCGTGAATACCTCGCCGTTCGCGGGCAGGGCGAAGTCGTCGAAGTTTTTGACGAGCCGTCACGTGCGAGATCGACTCGAGCGTGAAGCTCGACGAAATCTTGCGATTCGTGTCGAGATGACCGAAGTGCCCGACACGTTTTTGGTGCTCGGTCGTGGAGAGCTTCAGCTCGCGATCCTCGTGGAGACGATGCGTCGCGAGGGCTACGAGATGCAGTTGTCGAATCCCGAGGTCATCACGAAGGAATTCGATGGCGAAATTCGTGAGCCGGTCGAACTCGTGGTGGTCGATGTTCCGGATACCTATGTTGGAATCGTGACCGAGCGTTTGTCCTCGCGCCGAGGGCGAATGGTCAAGATGACGAACCCTGGGTTTGGCCGGGCACGTCTCGAGTTCAGTGTTCCTTCGCGTGGTCTCATCGGGTTCCGTGGAGAATTTCTCACGGCGACTCGCGGGACGGGTCTGCTCAACACGATGTTCAATGGATGGATCGTTTGGGGTGGCCCGATGATGCGTCGTCCCACCGGCGCAATCGTGTCGGACAGGGCTGGCGTGACGACGCCTTATGCGCTTCATCATCTTCAGCCGCGCGGTAACTTCTTCGTCGTTCCGGGCGTTGAAGTTTACGAAGGCATGATCGTGGGCGAGCACAATCGCCCGAACGACACCGACTGCAACGTCATCCGCGAAAAGAAGCTCAGCAACATCCGCAATCACGGCAAGGATGAAAACGTCTTGCTCGCGAGTCCGCGTCTGCTGACGATCGAAACGGCGATGGAGTGGATCGACGGTGACGAGCTGGTCGAGGTCACGCCGGACGCCGTACGCGTGCGCAAGAAGGTTCTGGCGACGAACATTCGTGAGCGCCGTTCGGACGCGATCGAGTCGGCGCAGACTCCGGATTGAGTAGCGTGTCTATCAGGCTGCTGCGCGAACCGGTGCGTCGGTCAGCCTCACTCAGCGTACTGAAGTACGCTTCGTATCGGCTTCCCTAGCCCCGATTCGCTCGCAACGCCTGATAAGACACGCTTTGAGACGGGTTTGTCCTTGTAAGGGGCGCGAGAGATCGTGCCCCTACTTTCTTGTCATCCGGGTTTGTCCTGCGTTCTTTGGCTCGGTCGTGTGGGAGCCGCGGAAATCGGTTGTCTCCATCCGGTTGCTTGCCTATACCTGCACATCCGAGCATGAAGTTTTTCCACACGGCGGACGTGCACCTCGACAGCCCTCTTTGCGGCCTCGATCGGTACGAGGGGGCGCCCGCGGACAAACTTCGCGGCGCTACGCGCAAGGCTTTGGAAGCGCTGGTGGAGCAATCGATTGCGGAAAACGTCGACTTCGTCCTCATTGCGGGCGATTTGTACGACGGCGACTGGACCGATTACAACACGGGTATTTTTTTCGTCCGGCAAATGGCGCGTTTGCGAGATGCTGGAATCAAAGTATTCATAGTTCGTGGTAATCACGACGCAAAGAGCAAAATTCTTCGTTTGCCCGACGGCGTACGTGAATTATCGACGTCGAAGGCCGAATCCATTACGCTCGAAGACCTGGGCGTATGTATTCACGGTCGTGGGTATGCTCGAGTAGAAACGACGGAAGACCTTTCATTATCGTATCCCGCTCCGCGCAGCGATCAATTCAACATTGGCTTATTGCACACGGCGGCCGAAGGGCGCGAGGGGCATGCTTCTTATGCGCCGTGCCATCTTGGAGCGCTCGTCAATAAGGGTTACGATTATTGGGCGCTTGGTCATGTTCACAAGCGCGAAGTATTGCACGAAAATCCGTGGATTGTTTTTCCTGGCAATTTGCAAGGAAGGCACGCTCGAGAAACCGGCCCAAAAGGTGCGACGCTGGTCACGGTCGAGGATGGGCGCATTGTTTCCGTCGAGCATCGCGTGTTCGATGTGGCTCGCTGGGCGGTTTGTCAGGTTGATGCATCGCGAGCGAATACGCAGGCGGACGTGGTTGATTTGTCTCGGCATGCGCTTGCACGGGAGATTCAAGCAGCGGAAGGCCGAGCTGTTTGCGCGCGTATTGTCGTGACGGGGGCGTCGCGAGCGCATGCGGCGCTGGTGCGCGATCCGCACAAATTCCGTGGGGAATTGTGCAGCTTGGCCAATGACCTTGGAGAGGTTTGGCTGGAAAAAATTGCGGTTCGGTCCCGCACGATGGAGGACTTGGAGCAGCTTGCGAAAATCGACGATCCGCGCGGTGCGCTCTTGCGAAAGTTGCGCGTGATCGAACATGACGAAGCATTACTGAAAAACCTGGCGACCGAGCTGGATGAAATCGCGTCGAAGCTTCCAGTGGAATATCGTCAGCATATGGCGAGTTTCAAGGTGGACGATTTGAACGTGGTGAAGCGAATCGTTTCTGAGATGGCGGACTATTTGCTGCCGGAGCTTTCCGGCGACGGAGACGCCTCGTGAGGCTTCTTTCGCTAGAGCTATTGCGTTGGGGGCCGTTTTCGGACTTGCGGCTCGATTTGTCGACGCCTGCGCGCGGGATGCATTTGGTGCTCGGGTCGAACGAAGCGGGCAAGAGCACGACGCTTCGAGCGGTCACGGGCCTATTTTTCGGCATTCCCGAACGCACGACGGACGGGCATCGGCACAAGATGGCCGAATTGCTTCTCGGCGGCCGAATTCAATCGGAATCTGGCGACGAGCTGACGTTTACGCGTAGCAAAGGGCGTAAGAAGACGTTGCACGACGGCGCCAACGAGCCGCTCGAAGAAGATCGGCTGCGGCGATTTTTTGGCAATATCGAGCAGGCGCATTTCGAGACGATGTTCGGGCTGTCGCACGATCGATTGGTGCAGGGCGGCAAAGCATTGGTGTTGGGGAAGGGCGATTTGGGCGAAAGCCTTTTCGGGGCTGGGCTGGGGCAGGCGGGGTTGTCGGCGCTTTTGCGCAAGCTCGACGAGCGAGCCGACGAAATCTACAAACCTCGCGGGAAAGTGCGCAAGCTCAATCAGGTCATCGACAAATTCAAGTTGGCGAAAAAGACGCAGCAGGAATCGTCCGAATCGATCAAGATTTGGGAGGACCTCAATAAAGAGCGTGGAGCGCTCGAGGCAAGTCGCCGGGCGCTCGTTACGGAAGTCGAAATGCTTGCTCGTGAGCAGCGTCGTTTGGCGCGGGTAAAACGCGCATTGCTGCCAATTGCGGAGCGAGCGGAAGTCATGGCAGTGCTCGAATCGCGGCGCGACGATGTGGTATTGCCCGAATCGGCTTCCGAAGATCGTCGTAGGGTGGAAAAGGAGCTTCGCGAAGCAGGCCCACGGCAGGAGCAGCTTGCCGCAGAGATTGCAGAAATCGAATCCAAGGTGGCTGGTCTCGTCGTTCCTGAGGCGCTTTTGGATAAAGCGACGAGCGTCCATCAATTGGCTGAAGACCTGGGTATCTACCGCAAGAGTATGGGCGAAGCTGCGGAATTGCGGACGGCATTGCGGCATATCGAGGACGCGATTCGTGGGGTGTGTGAACGTTTGGGGCGCGATCCGATGCCTCATATGGCCGGCGATCAGGTGGTGACGCCGTTGTCGGCGACGCTGGAGCGTCGGGTGCGTGAGCTGATCAAGCAACGCGTGGGAATCGATGCGAAATTGCGCAATGCTACGGAAAAAGTCCGCAGTGCCGAAGAACGTTTGAATGCGGAGAAGCGTCGAGGTGCGGCGCTTCCGGCTAGCATTTCGGTGGCGAAGCTGTCCGCGGCGTTGGATGAAGCTCGGCGCGAAGGCGATCTTGACAAGCGAATTCGTGAGCAAACGAAGGAGGCCGAGCGTCTTGGTAATGACGTGCGCCGAAGGAGCGCAGCGTTGCAGCTCTATGCGATATCGTTCGATCGAATCGGTTCGTTGCCGATGCCGTCGCGAGAAACGATGGGTCGATTCGAGCGTGAGTTTTCGGCCAAGGACGAGGAAATACGCACGACGCAGCGGGCGATTGCCGAGCGGCGGCAGAGTTTGGCGCAAATCGCCACTGAGATTACCGTGGCGAATCGCGGTGGAGAAGTTCCGTCGACGAGCGATCTGGCAGCGGCGCGAGCTGCACGAGACCATGCGTGGGCCGCATTGCGGAATGTGGCGTTGACGAGCGTTTTGGCTGAGTCGAATGAATCGATTGCAGCATTTCGGGCGCCCGCAGCGAAAGTCGATCTCGAGCAGCTCCGCGATTACGAATCTGCCGTGCGGCGAGCGGATGATATTGCTGACCGGCTATTTCGCGAAGCGGATCGTGTGGCGCGCATTTCCGAATTCATGCTGCGCAAGAATGGTTTGGAGCGTGAAGTCGAGGAGCTCGAGCACAAGCGCGTGAGGTTCGAGACCGAGCGTGAAATCACGCAAACTCGGTGGGTCGAAACGTGGAATCCGAGTGGTCTGGCGCCTCTGTCGCCCACCGAAATGAAGGATTTCCTCGGCGTATACGAGAAACTTGCGGATGACGTCAGTCGTTGGCGCGATTTGGAATCGGCATTGTCGGCGGATCGCGAGCGAGCCGCAGGGCATTCCGAGACGTTGGCGTCGCTGCTTGCGGATGGGGCATTGCCTACGGAAGGTTTGGCGCGGCTCATCGATCGGGCGACGGCGGTTTGCGAACGTGAGAATCGAGCGCAAAAAGAACGGGAAGCGCATTTGCGGGATCTGGATCGCGCGACGGGCGATTGGGAAGACGCTCAGCGTGGGCTCGGGCGTGACCAGGCCGAAATGTCGCAATGGGCAACGATATGGGAAGGCGCGGTGGTCGACGTCGGGTTGCCTGCGGGAACGGGACCGTCCGAAACCGAAGAGATATTAGGGTTTTTGGCGGAGCTTTCCAAACGGGTGCAGGAGGCGCAGGACAAGCGCCGTCGATTGGCGAATATCGAGCGTGACGGGCGTGTCTTCAGCGAGCGGACCTTGGACATATCGCAAGTGTCGCCGGAAGTTGCGACGTCAGTGGCCATTGAGCAAATTGCGACGGACGTGGTGGACAGGTTTCGCGCGGCTCAGCGTAATGACGAGCGGCGGCGAGGATTGCTGGGGCAGCTCGAGGACAAACGGCGCGAGCTGGTGGAGCTTGGGGGGCGCAGAAAGGCTGCGGAGAGCGAATTGGAAGGGCTTTGCGCCACGGCACGAGTGGCTTTGGCGGCGGAGCTTCCGGCGGCTGAAGAGCGGTCGAAAAGAATTCGCGATTTGCGTGGGCAGTTCGAGGCGATCGAGCGCCGGTTGCTGGACATTGGCGAAGGTATCAGTATCGATGCATTGGTTGCGGAATGCCACGGTTTGTCGGGGGACACGGTTGCTGAAGAATTGAAAATCGTGCAGGACAAGATTGCCGCAAAGAACGACGGAAAAGCCGAGATAGAGCAGAAAATGGGCGGGCTTTCCGAGCGTTTAGCGAGTGTCGATGGTAGTGCGCGGGCGGCTGAAGCTGCGGAGGAAGCCGAGCAGCATTTGGCGTCGATGGCGGTGCTCGTGGAGGAGTATGCGCGGGCGAAGCTGGCACATCGGCTGCTCGAAGACGAAATCAAGCAATACCGCGAAAAAAACCAAGGGCCGATCATTCGTCGCGCGTCGGAGCTTTTCGAGCGGCTGACGCTGGGGTCATTCGTTGGTATTCGGGGAGATGACGAAGAGGGTGAGGAAGGGCGTCCGGTGCTGAAATGCGTGCGTCCGACGGGAGGCCGTGTGGGCGTGGATGGGCTCAGTGATGGCACGCGTGACCAGCTCTTTTTTGCATTACGCATGGCGAGTTTGGAGCGGTATTTCGAGCACAACGAACCGATTCCATTCATTTTGGATGATATCCTCGTCAATTTCGACGATGCCCGTTCGCGGGCGTCGCTGGAAATCTTGGGGGAATTGGCGCGAAAAACTCAGGTGCTTTTCTTTACGCATCATGCGCGCGTGGTGGAGCTTGCGCGAGAAGCTTTGCCCGCATCCGAGCTGAGGATGCACAATCTCGATGAGCTGTCGAAGACGGCGCGTGGGCATTCCGCTGCATGATGCATGGCGGCATGCGCAAAGTCTGTTGACGTCGCCTAACCAGGTTCGTTATAGTCCGGGTGGTCTGCGTGTTGGGCGGTTGACGGCGTAGCTTGGAGTATTCGGCGATCCCATGGAAATCCGCTCCTTTTGTTCACTCCCGGCGACATTGCTTCGTTTTCGACCTCGAGACGGGCAGTTGGCGATCGCGGTGATATGCAAGGCGACCTATCGGCTCGTACCTGGCGTTGCGTCATTGGCGGTGGAACAAGATCCACTGCAAATTGGCGAGTATCACTACAACAACGATTCAACGCAGAGCGTCGAGCGACCGAACGATTTGGTGCCATTCAAGCCACGTGCGGAGGTGCTGGTCGTCGGTAGTGCCTTTGTGCCTCAGCGCAGGTCGAGTCGGCTGTTGTCGGTGCGGTTGATTGTTGGGGAGATTGACAAGTCGTTGGACGTTTTTTGTCCAAGGACGCTCAATCAGGACGGAAGCATTCGTGAGGGGACGAGTTGGACGTCGATGCCGCTTCGTTATGAGCGAGCGGCTGGGGGAGTGGACACGTGGAATCCCGTTGGTATGAGCGCGAGTCGAGAATCAGGGTTTGGGACACGGGAGCTTCCGCAGATTGTTCCTGCGGGTTTTTTTGCAGCCGATCCCAATCAAACGATTCCACCTGATGGATTTGGCCCTCTTTCCGCTCGGTGGCCCATTCGATTCGAAAAATTGGGGGCGCGGGCGGGTGCATTCAGCGAGGACAGGCTCGAAGGGCAGGTGCTCGGGAGCGATTTCGATTTGGGATTTTTCCAGGCGGCTCCTCAGGATCAGCAGCTCGATTCATTGCGGCCGGATGAGCGAATCGTGCTCGAGAATATGCATCGGGAGCATAGTCGGTTGGTTACCAGTTTGCCGGGACTATTGCCGATAGCATTTCTCAGATCGCCGTCCAATGCTCCAGTGCAAATTGTTCTGCGCCCGGATACGTTGTGGATCGATACCGATCGCTCCGTTTGCACCGTGACCTTCAGAGGCCAGGTATCTGTCACGTCGTTCGAGCAGCCGGGGACGGTTTTCGTGCTGTTGCAGGAGCCAGGGCAAGTCGTGACGTGGGCTGATGTGCAATCGAAATTGGCTGCCGAGGTTCATTCCGGTTCTATGGTGTCGGCTCACGCGGCGAGACCCCAATACGATCCCGATACCACGACGGACATCGATATCGGTTCATTGCGCGGATCGAGGCCTGCGGTTCCGTTTGGCGCGCAGGTGCCGCGTCCCGCGATATCGCCGAAAGTCGCCACGAATACCCGGGACGACGACGATGAAAAAGGCACGTTGGTCTATGACCTCAATGCTCTCCGAGCGCGTGCGGGCGGGCCAACGAGCGCGTCTGGGCACGAATCCACGAAGGTGATGAACACTTCGGCATTGCTCGGGGGAAAACCCGCCATGCCTTTCGTTTCTTCGCCAGCATCGCCTGCCGCCCCCAATTCACCCGTTCCGCCCATGATGGCGCCACCACCTGTTCCGCCCATTGCAACGGCGCCGGTCATGCCGAAATCGCCGCCAACGGGACTCTCGTTTGGAGTTCCGCCGGCACCTCCCAGTCGTGTTTCGGTGCCGAATCCTGAGGCTGCGCCGACTGCCCCGCCTTTGGCAGTCTTGCGGCGCAGCCCGACATTCACTGGTTTGGCGCCTGCGCCCGAGTTGGCGCGTCCGGCATCTGTCGCCGCATTGGCCGTATTTGCCGAATCGCCTTCGCCAGTTCGGTCGATGGAACCGCCCAAGACCATCGGTGAAATGCATGTCAAGGGAAAACCTCCGGCTGGATACGAAGGGGTTTTGGCGGCATCGAATGCAGCCGCAGACCCGCAGCCGGCGGACGTCATGCCTGCTGTGCGACCCGCGGACAAACCCGTGTCCGACGATCAAAAGGCGGGCGGAGGCGAGGACATCGAGGTGATTTGGTATGAGGCCTCGTATTTGCCTCGAGTCCGGAAACATCCGCAATGGGCGTCGTTGTGCAAGCCGGCTCCAAAACCAGGGCCGGTGCAACGAGGTCAGGCGCCAGCGCCGCCGCCTTCACCGCAGGCGCTCGAAGAAATCGCGGATGCGGACGTATTTGCCATTCTTGCCCAAGGTGCCCCGACACGTGAGCAGGACGTAGCTCCAGGACGAAAGGGCGGCAAGGATCGCGAAGCCGCGCTTTATCTGCTATCGGGCACCATTAGCTTCCCGCTCGACGAAATCGAATTGCTCAAGGCGACGTCTCGTGCTGCGGCGCCATTGGCCACGAGCGACAAGAAGTTGAAAGAAGTGCTCGATATGGTCGAGGGCGTCTTGAAAATGCCGCTCGAGGGCGCTCCCGAGCTGGTGCAAAGCTTCATCGTTCGAGTGCGCGAGGCGTGGACGAACGCTAATAAGATGCTTCCGCCCGATTATTTGGTTAGTCATGCCGAACGGACGCTGCTGAATCAAAGGCAATACCAAAAGCGCGAATTGCTCGACGATGAATGGATTCGGTCGCTGTATACGTCTTCGCCCGACGCCGTGCCGATTCCGGCGTACATTCCCGCGAAGTTGGCCAAGCGGTTACCGTTGTTTCGGCAGGTGTCCGCGCGTTTGATCGTCGAGGCGCTTTCGCAGCAGGACATGTACGAATCGCATCCGATTGCATTGCGCGTGGTGGCATTGGCACGGGGGCTTGCGGTACAAGAGGCGCCGGCGCGCGGGAGGCGGTGAAGGCGAACTACGGCTCGTTGCTGAAGTCTACCCAGAAGTCGTTCGGGGAAAATCGATTGCTATGCCCAATCGTGGTCAGTCCGCGCCAGCGAGTTCCCTGGACGCCTCTGGACAAATAGGTGAATAACGAGCTGCGAACCCATGCATTTGTAAGGGGGTACCGAGGGTTCTGCGCCATGTACGAGCTGACTCCAGCCATTGCTGCTTGGACTTGCGCGGGATAACACGTAATCACGAAGCTGACTTGGGGGAGGTCGCCTGGATTGCCGAAAATCCCATCATCGAATGCGGTGAGAATAGTTGCTGGTACGACGTGCTCTGCGCCGTGATTAAAGAGCATCCAGTAGGTGCTTTGCGTGGACATGTGTCGCACCTGAGTTACCATCGGCGGGTTTTTCGAGTTTGCTGTCCAGTCCCCCACGTTCATGGGTGGGTTCAGCGCAGTGAAGTCATTGCCGTGGGACGTATCCATGAAGCTTTGTTTTCCGGCGACGTTTTGTCCGGACTTTTGCTTGCTTTGCCAGCTAATGCCCGCTTCGCCGGTCACATCGAGGCTCCCATTCCATGCCGATGCTGGACGATCTCCAAAGACAGTGCGCATGCCCATGGGCTGAATGTATCATCGACTGATTCGACGACAAATAGGAAAATCGCAGAATTTGTCGGTTCAGCGATTATCCCTTGGGCTCCAAATCGGCCAGCTCGTCGGCTCGGGCCAGCGAGGCGCGAAGGCGCGTATTGGCGATGGCCGGGGTCACGATGGAGCCTGGAGCACCGGAGCCGACGCCTCCCAAAGTCATTCCGGGATGACGCAAGTGAATGGCAGGTTTGCCCGCCGCGGCCCATGCATACTCGAAGGCGAAAAACGAGCGGTGAAATCCGACTTGAGCCATGAGCACGGGCGTGAATCCACCCAGGTCACCGCGCAGCGCCATTCGGATCATTGCGTCGACGTCGGAGAGTTTGTCCGGGGACACCTTGAATCCGCGCAAGAACACCAGTCGATGTCGATCGCCAATGGGCTCGACCGTGATTTCGACGGGCGCTCCTTTGCTTTCGCCATTGAAGCCTGCCGCGCGTAATGCCGCTTCGACCGGGTTTTGCTCGCGCCAACCGATGCATTCGTAAATGGTGCCTTGGTCGCCGTGGACGAGGGCAATCGAATCGTGCATGGCGCGTGCATCGTCGGCGTCGGCGGCGAGCCATACCCACGCGTCTTTCGGGCGATGTTGTTCGTCGTTTTCGCTGATGTTGCTCATTGCATTTTCCTCAGTTCAGCCGGCGTCTTCGCCCATCATGGCCATTGCATCTTGTGGGCACATCCAGCCCTCGGGGGTTTCGCGCAGCTTGGATCCGCATTGATCGCAACGCAGAAGCTCGCCGACGGGATCTCCATCGAGACGTTCGGCATCGGGCATATCGCCGCCGCCGGCATAGGGGTTCAGGTGCAAGTCTTTTTGCGCCTGGACGATGACGTCGTTCATAGCGGACATCACGGCGACTTTTTCGCGAGCGGCGACGAGCGCTTCGTTTTCGGCCATCATGGAAATGCTGCCCATGGCGTGAAAGGCGATGTTACCTTGCGCGGTAATGGTGACGTTGGGCCCGTCGAGCACGATGGATGCTTCGCCGGTGGACAATTTGATTTGCCGGTCCACCATTTCAATGGCGGTGGGAGGAGGTCCGGGATCGGTTTCGAATCCATCGAGCCCGTCGAGCGCAGTTTGCAATTGCGAGAATGCCGTTCGTCCGAAATGCGTGAGCGCTCCATCCAATAGATTGGCGAGCGGATTGCCAGTGATTCCGCCGAGAACGCCGGTGGCTGCTGAGCGCATGACGCCTCCTACGCTGCCGGCAATTCGTTCCAGCTCCTTTGCGAGCTTGCGCGTCGTGCCTCGTGCAATGGTGACGGACCAACGTGTACCGACGTTCGTGCTGTCTTCCACGCCCACGGTGGACGTTCGATTGACCCCGACGAACGCGGATCGATTGAGCCCCGTGGCTTCGATTTCGTTGTGATTGACGAATTTCGTCCGGTCGTGCCCGACGGCGGTGGCGTCGTCATTTTGAATGTACCTGGAGCGATTGTTGCCGACGGCTTCTTTATGGTCGTTTTTGACGAGCTGATCCATGTCCTTTTGCGCCTGCAAATAGACATGCTCGCGACCGCTCGCGTCGTCGAAGCGTAATTCGTTGAAGCCCATTCCGCCTGGCGAGCTAGAGGTTTTCCAAGTCGAGACGGTTTTGTTCTCGGGCAATTTGAATGGAACGGGCTCGACCGTGTTATGCACGCGGCCGACCACCAACGGACAATCCGGATCGCCATCGAGGAAGGCGACGAGCACTTCGTGGCCTACGCGGGGAATGGTAAACAATCCATATCCACCTCCGGCCCAACCTTGGCTGACGCGCATCCAAATGGAGCTGTGCGAATCGAAACGGCCTTCGCGATCCCACGGAAATTGCACGCGCACTCGTCCGTGCTCGTCGACGTAAATCTCGTTATCGACGAGTTGCGCGGCTGTGGCTGCTGCATCGAGCCCGAGTCCGGCGGCGGCACCTGCTGCACCGGGAACTCGTCCAATGGCAGCGGCTGCTTGAGTAACGGCTCCGAGAAGCTGTCCCGTTTCTGCGGATCCTGCGCCATGAGGCGCGACGACGACGGCGGTTTGCAGCCCAAAGATACGTGGTTTCGGCGTAATGCGCGCCGGACGATGTGCAACGCGGGTATCGATGGACGCACCGGCAAAGCGCCATTCGTCGGGTTTGCCCACGTCGCCCTCGAATACCGAGCTGGTTACGAGAAACGATACGTCTCGCGAGATATCGTCGCGCGGATGTCCAGCGATTCGAAACACGCTGCCCGGCGACAAATCGTTCACGCTCGTTTCGAAGGTCAGTACGCGCCTGTCTGCATGCAATGCTTCGAGCATGAGGCGCGCGGTGTGATGACCGAAATCGTCACGGAAACGAGCGACGGCGCGATCATCGGCGACGGGAGTATCCGTGGCGGCGGCTTGCAGACCCGTCGCGAGCATGGCGACATTGGGATCGAGATGAGCGGCTGCGGTGGCCAGCCGGCTTGCTGTGGATAATGCGGATGGTTTGGCGGGGCCACCCATTTCGTGCAGATAGGCACCGGGAGCGAATGCGAATTGCTCGTGCGGGTGTTCTTCGGGGCGCTTGGCGAATGCTTCCACGAAAGCCGGATGCCGAGGTCGCCAGAAGTCATAATCGCGCAAGGTGACTCGTCCTGGGCGGGAATCTTCGCGCAACGTGACTTTCGTCACCCATTCTCGACGTCCGGACTGGGCTTGAAAGGTATCGTCGACGAAGGCAATGGGCATTCCTGCTCGAGGCGTGCCTGTTTGCGGAGCGTCGCCCAGAATCAACGTGCAATCATCCGGGCCTTCGTCGTCAAACCAGAAAGAGATGCCAGCTTCTTCGAGCAGCCTGGAAACGAAGGCGAAGTCCGTTTCACCATATTGAGTGCGCAGCTCGAGCTTGGGGTATTGGTCGGTTCCGATGCGCCATTGGTGTGGGATACGCAATTCATTCAGGATTCGAGTGACGATTTCCGGAATGGAAACATGTTGAAAAAGTCGATTACCTTTGCGCTGGGTCAGGCGCCAAGCCGTGGGGTGGATGGTGAATTCGTACGTTGCCAGCTCGTGAGCGAGGTTTTCCTCGGACACACGGCAAAGGATCATCTGGGTGACGAGCCCGCGATACAGACGTTCCTTGGTGCCAGCGAGCGATACGGTGGCGCGATGACCTACAAAGGTGGACAGATCGAGTGATTCATTAGGGCTGACCGCGCGTATCTTCACTTGAAATAGGCCGTTCGTGGCCTCTTCGATGCGGAAATGGCGGACCGATAACGTGGTCTCGCCGTTCTCTAACGAGATACGGACGTTTTCCATGGTGGACTCCCGGGCGTGCGCCAGTATCTCAGGGAATTGTGCGCAGGACAAGAGGCATGTGTGTACGAATCAGCTAGTGAGTGGGAATGCTTATTGTCGGGCAGATCATATAGTATTGAGCCCAGAATGTTAAGTTCGAATGGAGATTGTTTGTTGGTTTGCGACGACTTTTGCTCGTATGGGTATTCCCTTGCGGCTTGATTCGTGCGAGGCTTTGTGGAAGAAGAGTCCTGCACGATTGCCGAAGGTGGAGCTTGGGGCCATGCCGTTCAAGAACATTGCGAGATACGGTTATCAGCAGACATTGGCCGGAGCGTGGGATGCGGGCGGAGGAAATCGGATCACGTTTGGAATCGAGGATCCGCGGGCGGAGCGATTCACCATCGAGATTTTCGGTCCGACGACGCAGAGAATGCGTGAAGCTGCAGAAACTCGACAGCGGATCGGTGCAACGGCGGGCGTGAGCCTGGAGGGAACGAGCGCGGACGATCCAGGAGCGAATTTGCGTCCGCAAATGTCGGGCCCCGGTGCGATTGCCTTGCTGTTGGTCAACGCAATCAACATTGCGAGTTCTTTCAACGTCCAGCACAAGATATACACGCGAATTCTTCGTACGGCTTTCGCGCTCGGAGCGCCGATCACCCACGGGGACTTGATCGAGCAGGAGCGCAAGCGCGAGACATTCCGTAGCGCTTTGCGCCATCGCGGCACTCGCGGATTGGGTGACCTCACGTGGATTGCAGACCATTACATGTCGCTCATCGACGAAGGACCGTACTTTGCGGAAGACAACGGGCGCAAGTGGTGGGAGTCGGGTATCATTGCCATTCCGCAAAAAGTCCCCGCCGCATCGGGATCGAGTGCCAATTATCCGACGGACATGTTCATGCGCGTGCGGACCGACTTGTACGGCAAAGAGCTGTATTTGCACGTATATACGACGTACCAGCACAGAATTACTGGATTTACGCCCCTGGTTCTATCTCGGGCGACGACCGATCTCGTATACAATCCCGATGATGTGGCCACTGTAGAAGCGTGGGAGCGTTAAGTAAAAACATGCCTGAAGTTTCAGTAAAAGTCGATGTGTGCGCAGGCCATGACGCTTGCCCGCCCAGGCCATTCGAATCGTTTAGCCCCAACGTATTTGCGGAAGGCTTCGAGGTGGCTCGCGAGACGGATTCGTTTCAATCGCATGGCTGCTCGCAGCATTCTCCGCACGGGGCTGAAGTGACGCGTGGTCATCCTTCGGTTCACGTCAATGGTTTGCGGGTTGCCTACATTGGTGCGTCGGTATCGTGTCCGTCCGCCATCGTCGGCACTGGCCGTCCCAGTGTGCTCGTCGGCGAAGGTGCGCGAATTTCCTTGCGCCGATAGATTGTTCCTGCATCTGCACCGCTCTGCATGAAAGATTGTCGACAGAGCTTGGGCTGAGGCATGGATGAGGGTATATTTGCCACCCATGCATTTGTCACCTCGACGATTCGCTGCCGTCCTGAGTCTCGTTTCGTTTCTGATTACCGGATGTAGCGACGACGCAACTCCGGTAAAACCCGCTGTGGCCATTGATTGGGCTGAGTGCGGGGGCGGATTCGAATGCGCCACTTTCGACGTACCGTATGATCACGACGCACCGGACGGCCGGATATTCACCTTGCCGCTCGTGCGCCGTCCGGCACGCAACCCCGACGAGCGTATTGGATCGATTCTGGTCAATCCCGGTGGACCGGGAGGATCGGGCGTTGCTTGGGTTCGCGGCCGATGGATCCTCATGCCCGCTGCAATCAGCGATAAATTCGATTTGGTCGGATTCGACCCACGAGGGCAAGCGGGCAGTGAGCCTTCGATCGATTGCGCGGACGATCTCGCGGCGCTCGTCGCGTTGGACCTCACGCCCAGCGATGCGAATGAAGTGCAGACCGTCGAGAAAGAAGTGGATGCGTTTGTCCAAGCTTGTCAATCTCGCAGCGGAGAAATGCTTCCGTATGTCGGGACGGACAACGTCGTGCGCGATATGGATCTTTTGCGACAAGCGCTTGGGGACGAAAAGCTCACCTACTTGGGTTTTTCTTACGGAACGTTTATCGGGACGATGTATGCCGATCGTTATCCCGATCGTGTGCGCGCCTTGGTTCTCGATTCCGCGCTCGATCCGTCGCTTGATGGTTTGACTTTCATTGAAGAGCAAGGGCGTTCGTTCGACGCAGAGCTCAATGCATTTTTGGCCGATTGTGCCGTGGATACCACGTGCGCGTTTCATTCGGGCGGCGATCCGGCGGCTGCATACGATGCGATATTGGCTTCGATCGAAATGGCGCCGATGCCTGCTGTGGGGACCGGTCGCGTCGTCGGGCCAGGCGAATTCGCTTATGCCGTGTCTGCGCCTCTTTATCAACCTTCGCAGTGGAAGAGGCTCGGCGAAGCCTTGGCGCTTGGTGCCATGGGCGATGGATCGGGTTTGCTTGGTCTCTCGGATGGATACGTCGATCGTAGCAGCGATGGAACGTACGGGGATTCGCTCGAAGTGTATTACGGGGTGATATCCATTGATTCACCTTACCCTGCGGAAACGTCAGCGTATGAAACGCTAGCGAAGAAACTCGAAATCGACGTTCCTCGATTGGGCGCGTTTTTCCCGTTCACAGCTTTGCCTTCTGGACGTTGGCCGACGGCTTCTTGGCGTTCGCCGGGGCCGGTCAGTGCGGAGGGAGCGGCGCCGATTCTGGTCGTTGGCAATACGAGCGATCCAGCGACGCCGCACGCGTGGGCGGTTTCTCTTGCCAACCAACTTTCTTCGGGTGTACTGGTCACGCGTGAGGGGCGCGGGCATATCGCATTTTTGCGTGGCAACACGTGCGTCGATACGGCCGTGACAAACTATTTGGTGGACTTGGTGGTGCCGGAGGATGGAACGGTTTGCAAGTGATGGGTTAGCTAGCGCATCGACACAGGGATGATGGATGATTGATTCGTTGTAGGGGCGCAAGGAATCGCGCCCCTACAGTTGGTCGCCTCAAGCTCGAATCAGTCGTGCAGTTTGACCAGGTTCAACCCGCCTGCGTACCAGTAGCTCGTATAGTCGCCATAGCCGTAGACAGTAATGCCGAACGGCTGGGTTCCGCTGATGTTATGGTTTCCGCCGCCGGCATTGTTGAGCGCGACGCGAGCGATTCCAAAGCCGCTATTGCCAATGGCCGTGAAGGTCGCGACGGGTGCTCCGTCGAGCGTAATCGTGGTACCCGTCGGAGCGACGATATTCACGTAACTCGTCGTGTAATTCGTCGGCGTGTGGAACAAGTAGCTATTGCGATATTGTTCTTTACCGACGGCTAAAGCCATGGCGGGGTCGCCTGACGTCTGCGCAGGCGGAGCGTCTTGACCCACCATGTATTCCGCAACCGAAATGGGCTCGTTGGCAATGATCTCGAAGCTCTGGCTGGTGCTTGGAATTTCGACCCATTGACCGGCTTGCGCAATAGACGTGGGAGCGCCGCCTTGGGGCGGATCATACGTGAGCGTCGTATTCGGTTTGGTGGCAACGATGCGGACGAAGCGAATACGAGGCGTTGCACCACCCGAAGGAACGAGCGGCGCGGTAACGATGAACCTATTCGACAGCGTCTCGAAGGGGAACATGGATTCTTCAAGGTGATCGCAGTAACCGGAACTGTAGGGAACGTAGATGCATTGATGTCCGCCAATGACCTGCACCGGCTTGTTCGACGAGATCAAGGTTCCCGTGACATCATTGGGATCGTTCGTCCCGGTGCCACCATCGGTCGCGACGACGATGACGTCGCTGGCATTCAACGTAACGGAGCCATTGCCATTGGTGCCAATGCCACTAACCCCGGTCTTCACCAATCCGCCGCCCGGAGGTGCGGTCACGTTGACCACCGTGCCGTCTTCTCGCGCGGTCACGGCATAGAAGCCGGACATGTTTGCGAAATGGTGTCGCGCGACCACGCGGTACGTGCCCGTCCAAACGTTCGTCGGCAAGAGCAACGACGCGTCATTGGTATACGAGAAGGTGGCCCCTACCTTGTAATCGATGGGGCTGAACTGATAGACGGTGACCGGCTGACTCGATCGAAGGCGATAAGCGCCGCCATTGACTCGAACCGAGCCCGGCATGGGGACGGCGTTGTTGGACGTGGGTCCTTTGAGCACACTGTCCCAGGGGAACGTGATGATTTGCACCGCGCCTGGCTGTACCGTGTACGTACCGAGCGTCGTGTTGCCTTTCGATGACGTAACCGTTGCCGCCACATTGCCGGTATTGGAAACCGCCACGCCAAAGCTGAACGTCGTGCTGACGATGTTCGGCGTAATCGTGGGAAAATAGTCGCAACCAATGTAGCTCGTGCCCAAGTTCGCGAAGCTGCACGTGCCTTCGCAACGTCCCGTATTGGGATTGCACGTGGTGCCCATGAGCGAGTCGCATGTCTCCGTAACTGTGCTCAAGCCATCCGGACAGAACGTGCCGACATTGCCATTACAGCTTCCGGTACCGGCATTGCAAGCGATACATCCGGTAGCTTCGGGCATGCCGTCGCAGTCGTCGTCCAAGCCATTGCACAGTTCGTTCGTGGGCATGACCTGACCCGTGCACGGTCCCCATCCAGTGCCGCTGGTGTTACAAGTCGCGAGGCCCGCTTTGCATTGACCGACATTTTCGGTTCCCGGCGCGCCGAAATAACAAGCCGTCGTTTCTCCAGGAACACACGAGCACGAACCATCTTGCAACGTATTGTGCTCGCAACCGTCCGCGGGATTCACGTTGCAATCGGCGTATACGCCTTTGCATCCGCCAAAGCCGCAAATGCCGTCGAGACAGGCAGGATCCGCATTGGGCGGATTCGAACATGCATTGACGCACGATCCGCAATTCTGCACGTCTGTCGACAGGTCGTAACACTGGCTCGAACAGCAGGAAAAACCAGGTTGGCAGGGTTGAGTGCCGGAACAACCGGGGAAACACGTCCCGGAAAAACAGATCGAGCCTTGCGCGCAATCTGTATCGATGACGCAACCCGTGCACTTGTTTTGCTGCGGATCGCAAATCAAAGGTGCCGCGCAATCGGAGCTGTCCGTGCAGCCCACTTCGCATTGATTGAACTGCGTACAGTATTGGCCTTGCACGCATACATCCTCGCCTGGAAGACAAGGCACGCACTTGTTCGTCGTCGTATCGCAAACGGGTCTCGGCCCAGTGCAATCCGCCGACGTCGTGCATTCGGGCTTCGGGCCGCCCGAGCTACTCGACACGCTGGATCCAGACGATCCACCGATTCCTCCAGATCCACCGCTGCCACCCGTCGCGGTCGAGGAGGAGCCATTCTCGCCCCCAATGCCCCCGGCCCCGCCCGTCGCAGTGCCCGTGTCCGAGCTGCAGCCTTGGATGGCAAAACTCGCAAAGCCAATACCCCCCAACGCGATCAATACGGACGCCGCAATACGACTCGAAAACGCTCGACCGGCCATACGAGTTTCCTTTCAGCCCCAACGATTGAGAAGCAGACTTCTACGTTTATCCTGAGTGTCCATAAATTGAAAGTCTACAAACCCGCAGCAGCACCCAACGACTGTCGCACCGTGCTACACCGGCGCGATGGTCTCGACCGACCTGGATTCCACGCTGATCGACGAAACACGCGTCCGCGCGCTCGCTCGCCTGGCCCGACTCGACCTGCAAGACGAGGAAATTCGGCAACTTGCAGGCGACCTCTGCAAAATCCTCGCCCATGTGAAACAGCTCGAAGAACTGGACCTCGAAGGCGTCGATCCTACGGCTCACCTCGGATTCGAGCAGCCAACCCTACGCGCAGATTCGCCACTTCCCAGCCTGGACGTCGACGTGGCTTTGCGTGAAGCGCCGCGAGTATCGATGGAAGGTTTCGCCGTCCCGGCCTTCGTGGACGAAGGTTGAGCGATGACGAACGGCTCGATGTTCGATCAGTCGATTTCGGAGCTTGCCGCGTCGGTCACACGCGGAGACGTGTCGGCAGAATCCGTAGCCGCAGCGTACCTCGAGCGCATCGCGAAACGAAACGGCGGGCTGGGCGCCTTTCTGACCGTGCAGCATGAAGAAACGCTGCAAACGGCGCGTGCGCTCGATCAAAAACGTGCGCAAGGACAAACGCTCGGACCCCTGGCCGGCGTGCCCATCGCCATCAAAGACGCACTCTGCACTCGCAACGTGCCCACGACGGCCGGATCGAGAATTCTTTTGCAGTCCAATGATTCGGACAAACCTGATCCAAACCTCGGCTTTCGCCCTCCATACGATGCGACGGTCGTCGAGCGTTTACGAGCAGCCGACGCGTTGCTCATCGGGAAGACGAACATGGACGAATTCGCGATGGGTTCGTCGAACGAGAACAGTGCGTTTTTCCCGGCCAGAAATCCTTGGGATCCCACACGTATTCCAGGCGGTTCTTCGGGTGGAAGCGCCGTCGCGGTCGCGGCAGGCATGTCTCTGGGAGCGCTCGGATCAGACACCGGTGGAAGCATTCGACAGCCGGCGGCTTTGACCGGAACAGTGGGGCTCAAACCAACCTACGGACGCGTGTCGCGCTATGGCCTGATGGCGTTTGCTTCGAGCCTCGATCAGGTCGGTCCGTTCGCGATGGACGTACGTGGAGCCGCACGAATTTTGCGCGTCATCGCAGGGCACGACGCGCACGATCAAACGAGCCTCGCAGCGCCCGTGGACGATTACGAAACGGCTTGCGATCGTGACGTTCGAGGTCTGCGAATCGGCGTGCCCGAGGAGTACTTTGGCGAGGGTCTCGCGCCCGAAGTCGAGAGCCGAGTGCGTGATGCGCTGAAAGGTCTCGAATCGCTTGGATGCACGATGCATCCGGTGCGTTTGCCGCACACGCGTTACGCGGTGGCAACGTATTACGTGATCGCCACGGCCGAAGCGTCGTCGAACCTCGCTCGTTACGACGGCGTACGATTTGGTGCTCGTTCCGATGCGACAAACCTCGATACGCTGTACTCCCGTACGCGCGGGACAAACTTCGGTCGCGAGGTGGCTCGGCGCATCGTGCTCGGAACGTTTGTCCTGTCCACAGGGTATTACGATGCGTATTACCTGCGAGCACAACGGGCGCGGACGCTTCTGCGACGCGACTTCGAAGAAGCTTTCCGCCACGTTGATGCGATTGCTACGCCCGTCTCGCCCACGGTCGCTTTTCCGCTTGGCGAACGGGTGAACGATCCACTCGCGATGTACTTGGCGGATGTGTACACGCTGCCGGCGAGCCTTGCGGGAGTGCCTGCGATCAGCGTGCCGTGTGAGCCTTCGGCGCCGACGAAGAACGCGCCTGCGCTTCCGGTGGGTTTGCAGCTTATCGGCCCACCGCTCGAAGAAGGTCGCCTGTGTACGCTAGCTGCAGCGTGGGAGCGTTTGTCACCTGCACGAGGTCTTCGGCCCGAGGGTTTGGCATGAACAACCTGCGCACATTCCTGGCCGGACCGGAGCATACCGAAGGGTTACGCGCGCTTTTCGATGCCGCCGGTTCGCCCTGCTTTTGTCGATTCTGGCATTTTTCCGGGACGAACAACGAATGGCTCGACATCTGCGCGAACGACCCCGCGCAGAACGCGTCGGCATTTTTCCAAGCGCTCGCGAATGGAAACGACGAAGCCCGCGGAATCGTCGTCCTCGACAATGATCAACTCGTCGGTTGGTTGAAAGTCGCTCCTGCTGCGGTGATGCGCAAAGCGTACGAGCGGCGCTTTTACAAACAACTTCCCGTTCTTCAAGGCGATCGCGAAGGCGTTTTTCTCATCGCGTGTTCGCTCGTGCATCCTGCGTTTCGTAAACGCGGTGTCGCGAAAGCGCTCGTCGAAGGTGCCGTGCGTTTGGCGCAATCGTTTGGGGCCCAAGTACTCGAAGCGCTCCCGTGCAGACCGAACGAGCCTACGGTCATGGACGAACAACTCTGGACCGGTCCGATGGGTGCGTACACGACAAACGGGTTTGTCGAGGTAGGTGGGTTCGACATGTACCCTGTTTTGCGCCGCGTACTTGCATCGAGGTAGCCGTGCGCAGTTTGCTTGGTGCTGCAACGTTTCCGATCTTGCTCTTGTCGGTCGTAAGTGGCTGCAGCAAGTGCTCGTCATCGACGACGATTGCGCCAGCCGATGCAGCTCCGCCCGAGCCGGCCGAAGTGCATCACATCGAGGTATTGCCGCCGCCGACGGCCTGGAAGTTCGATCTCGTACGACTTGGTCCGACCGTTCCGGGCACGGCGTTGCCGCAAGGATGTCGCATGCGCGAGCCGCTGGTGCGGGCGAAGGTTCGACCCTCGACGAAGTTTGTCGCGGCACCATCGGCGTTGGCGACGCTCTTGATCGCCGATGCGGACACTTCCGAGACGCCTCCGAGGCTCGTGGGCGTTGCAGCGATGCAGCTAGATCCGGCGGGCACGAGCACGAATGCGGTGGCAGTTCCGTGGCTCGATGCCGCTGCGATGCCGCGCCTTTCGCGGGCCAAGTCAGGCGCGTGGCTCGCCGCGTATGCCGAAGCGGCCGAGGACAAACTATCCCAAGTGTTCGTCTTTCAAAACGGTGGTGCCACGCCGATCGGCACGGGTGAAAAGTTCGACGCGCTCGACATGAATTGCGACGATGAACGGTGTTTGCTGCTCACGACACGTTTGGGGCGCGTGTATGCCGCGGGGGCCGACGTATGGATGGGAAAGTCCGACGAGCCCGCGACTTCGTGGCGCAAGGTCGAGATCGTTCCCGCAGCCGGTGAAAGCGATGCTCGGCCCTCGTGTATCGCACGGATGAACGTAGCGCTGACCGATGGTGATGCCGCGGCTCGTCGTGGTCCGGTCGTAGCTCTGCTCGAAGGATCGGAGCTGGTGTTCTGGGGAGTTCCGGACGCAGAGAGCCCGCACGAGATCGGCCGCGTTTCTGCGCCACATGGCATCGTCGACGCAACGGTGCTCGGCCGGCCCGTTGCGTTCACGTATGGCGCGCCGGTCGACGAAGAGGGTTGTGCGCGACAAGGCGGCATCATGCACTTTTCACGTGTCGGTGCGCCGGATGTCGAAGTGCGAGCGCATGCGCCGGCGACGTATGGCGCGCTCAGGCCACTCGCGCGCGGCGGGCTTGCTGCGTACATCGCTCCAGTTGGTTGCGGAGCGACGCGCAAGGTCGTTTACGCGGTTGTCTTGGATGACGAAGGTGCGCCGATTTCGGCGCCGATGCCGGTCAGTGACGCGGCCAGTTTCGCGATTGCGACGCAAGGCGAGAACGTGGACCTATGGATCCAGCGCGACGAAGAAGTCGTGTGGGCGCGGGCAACGTGTTCGGCTCCTTGAGTGCCTCACCCCCTAGCCCCCTCTCCACTGCGTGGAGAG
>CAZETM010000063.1:0-24004 GCA_964514885.1 uncultured Polyangium sp.
CGGTGAGGTAGTCTGGCGCAAGCAGCTTGACGGCCACCTCCGACTTGAGCGTGAGGTGCTCCGCGGCCCAAACCGTGCCCATCCCGCCTTTGCCGAGCTGGCGAAGGAGTCGAATCGTGGGGGTGATGCGTTGTCCGATGGTCATTGTTGCAGAATCCGATCGCACGTTACCTCGATTGTTTGAGGTTGACGCATGAAAACTTGATCGTCTCGACGCGACGATGCTACGTTGTCCTTGATGGGCGCCGCCGACGTCGCCAAAAATACTCGCTCTCCCCGCCGCAGAACGCTTGCGGCTAGTCGAGTTGATCTGTGAGAGCCTGGCGGCAACACCAGCCGACATTCCCCTTAGCGACGCTCATCGTGCAGTGATCGACGAACGCCTTGCCGAGCATGAAATCTCGCCAAATGACGTCGTCACTCGAGCGGAAGTGTTTGCCCTCGCTCGGCGCGGCTAATTGATGGCTTTGGTTTTTCGTCGGCGCGTTGGTCAAGATATGGCCGATGCATACCGGTGGTACGAAGAGCAGCGCGCGGGTCTTGGTGACAACTTCCCGCATCACTTCACGACAACTGCGCTACAGTGCGTCGCCCGATGCGCTCGAGAATACTCGTTCCTTTCCTGCTGACTGCGACAATGCTCGTCTGCGCATGCGCGCCCGCAAAACCCGTGCGCATCGACGAAGCCGCGCCGGCCTCTTCCTCCCTTGCAGCTCCGTCTGAGCCGCTTCCCGTGGCGTTGGTATCGGCCTCTGCCGCCGCTCCGCCCGCGCCAACACCGCCCGTCGATGCATTCCCCGACCCGCCGCCGCCCGATCCGCCCATCACGCTTGCTGCGGGGGGAAAACGTGCCACGCGCGGTGAAGCAGGTTTGGTCACTTCGGTCGAAATGAATGCAACACGCATCGGTGCGGACGTTTTGCGTCGTGGAGGCAATGCAGTCGATGCGGCCGTCGCGGTCGCATACGCGCTCGCCGTTACGCATCCGAGCGCGGGAAACATTGGTGGAGGTGGCCTTTTGCTCGTGCGCCTGGCCAATGGCGAATCGCATGTCGTGGACTTTCGCGAAACGGCTCCGGCGCTTGGAGCGACCACGGAAAAAGTGCTCGCAATGCTGGATCGAGACGGAGGCATTGGAATTCGTTCTGCTGGAGTACCAGGCACCGTGGCGGGTTTGTCCTTGGTGCTCGAACGATTTGGCACGATGAAACTAGCCGATTTGATTGCTCCGTCGAAAACGTTGGCTCAGAAAGGATTCAAGCTGGGCAGCCGCCAAGCGCTCACCGTGGCGTGGAATTGGCCGAAGCTCGATCCTGCCGCGCGCGCCATTTGGGGGCGCGGGAAAAAGCCGCTGGGTGAAGGCGAAATCGTCAAGCAACCGGACTTGGCCCGCACGTTGGGACTCATTGCGGAGCAAGGGCCGAAAGCGTTTTACGAAGGACCCATATCAAAATCAATCGATGCCGCGATGCAAAAAAGCGGCGGGTACATCAGCGCCAAAGACCTGTCAGAATACCGCGCAAAAATACGCAAGCCACTGCGTTTTACGTATCGAGGTTTTACCGTTGAAACGGCTCCGCCTCCGTCGATGGGCGGCATTGCTTTCGCGCTCATCATGCGCACGCTCGAACGAAACCGCGCTTACGAGCACCCTGCAAATTCTGCAGACGCCATTCATTTATTCGTCGAGGCATCTCGGCGAGCTTATTCCGAGCGGCGCCTCGTCGGAGTCGATCCGGAGTTCGGCCCGGCAACGTTGGAATCGACCCTTGGAAAATTCCTTTCGGGCGCGCACATCGAAGCGAGAAAACCACCCATTGAATTGAGCCGCGCAACGAAATCGGCGGACATTGCCGTTGCAGCGGAAGAAAGTCGAGAATCACCGGAAACCACTCATTTTTCGGTGGTCGACGCACAAGGCAACGCGGTTTCGTGCACGTATACGTTATCGGCAGGGTTTGGTTCGAAGGTCGTCATTCCCAAAACGGGCATTTTGCTTGGTAATGCATTAGGCGGTTTTTCCAAGGATGGGCTCAATGTGGTTGCTCCAGGCAAACGCATGGCCACATCCATGTCGCCGACGGTCGTCACGCAAAACGGAAAGCTTGTCATGGTGCTCGGGTCGCCTGGTGGCGATACCATTCCCAATACCGTCGCCCAAGTCATGCGTAATTTGGTCGATTGGGGCATGACCATCGACGACGCGATCAATACGGGCCGCGTGCATCATCAGTTTTTGCCCGACAAACTCCGCGTGGAAAAACAGCGACCTCTGCCGAAGAACGTAGTGGCCGAACTCGTGCGCCGAGGACACGCCATTGAAACGAGCGGCCTGACGCAAGGCGATGCCAACGATATCGTCGTCGATGCAGCAACCGGCATTGCCTACGGTTTTGCCGATCCGCGCGAAGGCGGCACGACCCAGGGGATTACGAAAGTGGAAATGGCGAAGGCGCGCGGGTCAGCGCCCTGAACGGGGCGTGTATTCGTCCACGCCAGGGTCGTTTTCATCGCGCTTCGGCCGCACGATCACTACCGGGCATGGCGCGTTTCGTGCAATACGATCTGCCAAGTGCCCACCGAGCAGTCGCTCGAAACGAGTGGGAGGGTGACTGGCCACGACAATGAGATCTGCACTAATTTCACGTGCAAGACGCACGATGGCTCGATCCGGACGGCCATCGCGATAATGCATCGCCATCAGGCGCGCCTCGCCCCCCGCGGAGCGATGTTCGAGCACTTTGAGCGGTGGAGGCGGCGCAGCAGGCCCGTCAGTTGCGCGCGACGTCGATACGCGCGGCGTGGCCACGTCTTTGACGAGTGGTGAAAGGCCTCGGGCACCAATCACCACGGCGTGTATTTCGGTCTCGCCACCGCGCAAATCGGCCAAATCGAAAGCAAACCGCCACGCTCTGCCGCCCGGCTCGGACAAATCCAAACCAACCAGGACGATATACGGGGTGGATGGCTTTTTTATTTCCGACGGTGACGAGAGGTTGGGTTGAGCAGCCGGGTTTGGCTCTACCATGAACGGAGCAGGGGCGACCATTACCGATGAATCTTCCGATCGCGTCGCGCGGTTGCAAGCCCTGATCGAACAGTCGCCTGCAATTTGTTGGAATCGGGAAAAACGCGTCCAAAGCGTCCGGCCAAATTCGACTGTTATCGAGCGACCGAGGGTTCGACGACCAGCCTGATCAGAACTTGCCCTGGAATCCGACCGACGCCGGGCCGATCAAGAACGACGGCTCGTAAATTGTAAATGCTTCGTTTGCGGGAATTTGCTTGGGTACTTTTTTGGCGCCTTTGACCGCCATGACGATCCCGCCCGTGGTCATTCCGGCGCCGAGCAGAAATACGAAGGCGCCCGCGCCTGTTGCATTGGTGCCCGCCATGATGGCCAGACCGCCAAGCGCGGTGGGTCCACCCAAGCCGGCCAAAACAATGCCTCCGGCAATCATTCCCTTGCTTTTGCGCACCATGATGGTTTTGGTTTGTCCTCCCGAATTGGACGAACCTGAAGCACCATTTCCGGACGAACCAGCGTCCTCATTGGCAGGAGCCGCCGGAATGCCCGTCGCATCAATTGTAATTTCGTCGGAAGCTTTTTCTTTCGATTCGACTTTTTGCTCTCGAAGCACCGATTTGCCTCGGCGCAGCGTCACGACGTGTTTGCCCGTATCGACGGGCAGCGGCACGCCAATCATTGCTGATTCGAGCAGCAGGTCGTCACGATACACGTCCAGGCCGTCGAATTTGCCCTTCACGTTGACCGTCAATTTCGGCACGCGCGGGTCGAGATCATTTTGACGGCGAGTCGCCAGGTCGGCGCGGGCTTTGTCATTTTCGCGTTTCGCTTGGTCGCGAGCTTCTCCCCACGTGGCCCATGCCATCGCGAGCTTGCCCTCTTTTTCATAACAATCGGCAAGATTCAGCTTCGTGCCGGATGCCGGATCGAGCTTGTAACTCGCCGCGAATTTTGGGCACGCGTCCGAATACTTCTTTTCATCCATCAGCGACTTGCCGGCTTTGAACAACGCTTCAGCCGTTGCGTTGTCAGCCAAAGCAGGCGCGGAAATCGTCGATAATGCTACGCCGAGCAGCGTTGAGGCGAGCATCGGGGACCAAAAGCGTCGCGTGGATTCAGCGGCGGCCGGACATGAGGTCGTCATCGTTCGATTTCTTCGTTTTGGATCCGCTCTGGATCGTTTTGCTGGTTGTGCGAGTTGTTGGAATCGTGGGCGCCGTGGCGGCGGCCGTAACCGTGGCAGTTGCCGAAGGTTCGCTCGGTGGCGCAGATTCAGGCTGTGCCGCAACCTTTTCAACCGTGGGAACCTCGGCAGGCTTCTCCATTGGCGTTGGCAACGGCACCGGCGCAGGCTCCGGAGACGCTGCATTGGCTTGTCCGGACGAACCGCCACGCGTACTCACGAACGCGACCACGCCAATCAGTCCCAAAACCAGAACGGCTGCGGCGACCAACGCAATGAGTTTTCCACTCGACGAGCTTGCCGGCGCATTGGTTTGTCCAACTGGACCGGTCGACGTGACGCTCGAGAGCACCGTCGAGCCCATCGGCGTTGCACCTTGTGCAAACGGCGCCGTTCCTGCCGGCGTGATCGAAATCGGCGCAGCAGGTGTCGTGAGCAGCGGTGGCGCGCTTTGATTCTTCATCGGCACGAGCGCGATGGGTGCTCCCGCAACCGTGTGCGGCCCTCTCCCTTCGGCAGCGTGAGCCTTCTGCAAAATCTCCGTCACGTCGACGACGAGCTGCGGGCCTTCAGCAATGCCGAGTGCAGCAGCGAGCTCGGTAATCGCTTCGCCTACGGAACGGAATCGTTGCGCCGGATCACGACAGCAACAGCGCAAAAACCATGCGTCGAACGCTGGGCCAAACGTGCTGCCTCTTTGGCTCGGCGCGGGAATCGGATCGACGACGATCTGCACGATGAGGTCCGACAAAGTCTCCGCTTGCCAGAAATCGCCACCAAGCAGCAGGCGTGCCGCGATGAGGCCGATGGCCCAAACATCCGTATGAGGTCCAACGAGATGCGCTTGCGCTCGTGCTTGCTCGGGCGCCATGTAGAGCGGCGTGCCGAACACCGCGCCCGTCTTCGTTTTCGACTGATTCCCGCTCACGCTTGCTGATGCGCCGGTGAGCTTCGCGATGCCGAAGTCGAGCAGCTTCACGCACGGCGAGCCATCTTCACGCACGGACAGGAAGATGTTTTCAGGCTTCAAATCGCGGTGAACGATGCCGATCCCATGCGCCTTGTCGAGCGCTCGTGCCGTTTGTCGCAGGTACAGCACGACCTCTTTCGGATGCAATTTTTGTCGCGCTTCGGCTTCCGCACCGAGGTCTCGTCCGCGGAGAAACTCCATCACGAGAAACGGCGCGCCATGCAGCTCAGCCGCGACGTCAGCGTCCGTGACACGCACGACGTGGTCGCTATCGATACGCGCCGGAGCACGCGCTTCGGTTCGGAAACGCTCGACCGTCGACGGATCCATCGCCACTTGCGTGTGCAACACTTTGAGCGCCAAGCGTTCGTCCGTGTGCACGTGCTGCACGAGATAGACGGCGCCTACGCCGCCTTCCCCGATCGGTTTGACGATTCGATACCGCCCGGCGATGACCATCCCCGGTGTGATCATGTCGGTGCTCATGGCAACCCTTAGAAAAGGACGAGCCGAGAGTAGCACGATCCACCGCCGTGATGCGGCAACTGCTCACGTCGAAAGAAGGCTCGTCACGCCTTGACGATCGCACACACTTCTCACAGCCTTCGCCGCGAATGATCCCGCGATATACACCGCCGGCGTTTGCCGCACTCTGGGCGCCTGAAACTCGTTACCTCGTGTGGCTCGACGTCGAGCTCGCTGCTTGTGAATCGATGGAGGTCGCAGGCAAAGTCCCCGCTGGTACTGCTCGTTCGATCCGTGAAAAGAACCTGCAGCTCGACCCGGCGCGGATCGACGAAATTGAACGCACGGTCAAACACGACGTGATCGCATTTCTCACACACGTCGAAGAGTTGTCGGGTCCCGATGCACGCTGGCTGCACCTCGGGATGACTTCGAGCGACGTGCTCGACACGAGCCTCGCGGTGCTGCTCGTGCGTAGTGCAGACTTGCTGCTGGAGCGTCTGGACAAACTCGTCGATGCACTGGCGAAGCGTGCGGATCAGCATCGACGCACGCCGATGATCGGTCGCAGTCACGGCATGCACGCCGAGCCGATCACGTTTGGTCTCGCGCTCGCTGGGCACTTGGCGGAGATGAAGCGAGGTCGCGCTCGGCTGCGTGTGGCGCGCGAAGAGATCGCGGTTGGAAAGATCGCGGGTGCAGTGGGTACGTACGCGCATCTGTCGCCAGAGATCGAAGAGCGAGCACTCACGTCGCTGGGCTTGCGACCCGAAACCGTTTCAACTCAAATTGTTTCACGGGACAGACACGCGGCGTTCTTCTCGGCGCTTGCGGTGTTGGCTGCGGGCATCGAACGATTCGCGACGAACGTTCGTCACTGGCAACGCACGGAAGTTGCGGAGGCTGAAGAGAGTTTTACCGCGGGTCAAAAAGGGTCGAGCGCGATGCCGCACAAGCGCAATCCCATCGCGAGTGAGAACCTTTGCGGGCTTGCGCGCATGGTGCGTGCAGCCGTGATCCCAGCGCTCGAAGACGTTGCGTTGTGGCATGAACGGGACATTTCGCATTCGTCGGTGGAGCGGATGATCGCGCCGGATGCGACGACGACGATGGGGTTCATGTTGGAACGCACGACGTCGCTCGTGAGTGGTTTGGTGGTGCGTGAAGAGGGGCTGCGGAAAAACCTCGAGCTGTCGGGCGGATTGTTCTTCAGCGAAGGGATTCTTTTGGCGCTGGTCGAAAGTGGTTTGGCGAGGCAAGAGGCGTACGTGCTGGTGCAACGTAATGCGATGCAGGCGTTATCGGGAGCGGGTCATTTTCGCGATTTGCTGAAGAACGATCCCGATATTCAAAGCCGGCTCAGCGTGGCGAAAATCGACCAATGCTTCGATTTGGATCACGCGCTATCGCATGTGGATGGGATTGTGGCGAGGGCGATACGGGCGGAGTGAACGTGAGTGCAGATTTTTTGGACATAGGGTAAAATCGCCACGGCTAGGTGGCTGTTTTCATGATGACAGAGAGCGTCGAGTGAGGTACGATTTTGATATGGCGAAAACAACGAAGCAGAAAAAGGTCGAGCTTCCGAGAACAGAGCAAGGTTTGAAGCTAGCTCTGCAACGCTTGGCAGAGCTTACGGACGCGCCGCGAATCACGGACTTGTACTACATGATGAACGTCGATGGTTATGGCGAAGAATATCTAAGGGTATATGCGATTATTGACGATCTAGACGCTGTTCCGGTGCCTCCGTTTGATAAAATATCGCCCATTGAGCGGGTAATTCGCGAAGCGCTCGAGAAGTATGTTGGGTACTGGGTCTTGATCAGCTTCCGTTCGCAATCTGAACAGAGACGTGAATTGAGTCGTCGGGACGCAATCGTAAAGCCCATTCACGTTAAGGCGGCTTGAGGTTATTAATGGCGACGATCGTCAAGCGCAAGCTTCATGAACAACTTCTTACGCAGGCCGAACATTTAGCGAGGAAAGACAGGACGCCGAATCCGCCACAAGCGAGTTTGCGTCGCGCGGTATCGGCTGCCTATTATGCATTATTCCACCTTTTGGTATATGAAGCGGCAACCATTCTGGCGGGCGGCGTCGAGCGTAAGAATTTGCGCAGTCTATTGTCGCGCGCATTCGAGCATGGAGAAATGAAAGATGTGTGCAAGTCATTCAAGAGTGGAACATTAAAGGATAATATAACAAACAATTATGGTCCAGTTTTGCTGCCGCAGGACCTAAGAGATGTCGCCGAGGCATTTTTCATACTCCAGGAACAACGGCATGTAGCAGATTACGCGGTGCATGAAAGATTTACTCGCTCAGAGGCGATTATGGAAGTAGAGCGAGCTAAAAAGGCTTTCGCGTCGTGGAATAGCGTACGCAAAGACCCCGCCGCGCGACTATTTCTGACGTGTCTTCTCGTCGGCAAGAAACTTCAAGGGCGATAGCTGTCACCCGATTCGTCCATAATACGCATCCCAACGCCGAATTTCTTCTAGCAACGGTTTGCCCATTCGCGTCGGTCGTCCGTTTGTCAGGACGACCTCGGCTCCCTCCGCATTGATTTGGCGCACTTTCGCGAACCTTGCCACAAACGCTGGGTTCTGCGCCAGCGGATGTCCCGATTCGATCATCCGCTCATACAAACGCGCGACGGGCAGAAACGCATGCACCGCCAGCAAAACCCCATGCAATGGACGCGGGTCGGGACGAACGGGTGACGTGTAGAGCGGCGAAAACGCATTTTCGAGAACATCATCCAGCTCGAAAAGCGCATTGATTTTGTTGTGTGAAAATTCGTGAATCAAAGCCTCGGTCATCGTCATCAGGCTCGGATGCAGGCTCATGTAAATGGTTCCGATGGCTTCTTGGTACGACGCCGAAAGATGCTTGTGCTCGTCGTAGCCCACCGGAACGATTTGCTGCACGAACAAATTCATTTCGCGGCGTAAATCAGGGAGCATGGTTTCGACGAGCTTGAGTGCGTCACGTAAAACGTTCGTCCAATCGTCGATCGTTTTACCGCCAAGGTCGATGGCATTGCCTTGTTTGTCCGGATGCGCCTCGTGCATCGCCAGCGGATTGTTGTCCGCAAGCGCCAAAACGATATCGCCTTCAATCAAATGGTAAGGGCGGTCGATGATGACGCCTTCGTCCGAGCGCGAAAATCCAGGGCGCACGTCGTCGAAAAGGTCGAGCCGCGTTACGATGCCATTCACGATGAGCTGACCGCTCGCATACGTGAGCGTGCCTGGCGCGTCGGGCAGGGTGACTACGAGGCGTCCGCCCAGCGATACGAGACGCCTTGGCGGGCGATGCTGACGCAACGGCGTTTGCAGCGCTCCAAGCAGCGCCAGCTCGAAATACACGAGGCCAATGAGCTCGCTGGCGAGGGCTTCCGATGGCTGGTGTCGCAAGGCCCTTACGAGCGTTGATATGGGCGTGCGCCGAAGCAGACTGGGCAATGCGCCCGGGTGCTTGCTCGCGAAGTCACGACATAACGCGTGGAACGTGAGCAGATCCGTCCGCATTTCGGGCGAAGCGGTAAAACCTCGCCCGATCGACGGAAGCTCGGACAATAAACGTGTAATGGCGCTCGATAAAACGCCTCGGGCGGTGACCGATCCTGATTCGGGAATGGTCAGGTCACGGGGCGGAGCGATTCGACGTGCAGCGGGATGTGGGTTTGCCACGTCGAACCCTCCTGCGTTTTACTCCGACGGAAGAGCGGCAACGGGCGAGCGTTGCTTTTCCGCCGACATTTCCGCCATGAAAATGGGCGGGCAATGCAGCGTCAAGATGCTCGGATTCGGCGGAGCATATTGTTTGGCCATGCGTAAGGCCTCGTCCATGGTCCGCGCCGTTTCATAACCCAGCAGTTGCGGAATGTATTCGTTGTCTGCGCCCACGACGATGACGCGGCCAAGGTGCTGTCGGCCCGCTTCGCCCCAGTACCACATGAAGAATGGGTGCGTCGGATGGTACGAATTGCCATAACGGTACATTTCGAGGTACGCCGGGTTTTTTGCAAACTTCGGCTCCCATTCCTTGTGCAGTTCCATTGCGTCGCGCGTGTGCGGCAAGAGGCGATGCACGAATTCGATGTACGGCGCGTGGTGATCGTTGTCGAATTGGTCGGTGCACGGATGAAGAATGATCATCGTGCCGCCTTTTTTGACCATCGGAATGCCCTTGTACAAATTGAACAAGTACCCGTTGGCCATGACCTGCACGAGCAACGGATTCAGGAACGAATTGACGTTGTACGGGCTGATGTACGGAATGCCCGTGATCAAAATGTCCGCCTGGCCGGTGACCGGAACGAGGTATTGTTCGTAGCTGCGCTTGAGCGTGTGCTCGTGCACCGCTTCGGTCTCGCCCGCGAATACGCCCGTCACGCCAAACGGCGACGGAACGCGCTGGAAAATCGCTTGGCGTGCCGGCTGGGGAACTTTATCGAGCGTAAACCGCAATGCGCGCAATGCGTTTTTCTCGGTACGCGTCAAGTCGTCTTCGTTTTTCGCGAGAAACTCGAGCGGCGTGTCGAACATGCGATTGTTCACCGTCGTCTCGATGGTAAACACATTGAGCTTTTTCGCCGCCAATCGACCCATACGCACGACGCTGGTATTGAGCGCCGACGTGCTCGGGTCCATGTAAGAATGGCAATCACGCATCACGCGCGGATTGTGGTGCGCGCGAAGGCTGCGATATCCACACAAACCAACAGCTACGGACTTGTGCCCGCCGTCCATAGGCACGAGGTTCAAGTTGACGTAAATGATGAGGTCGCTCTCGACTGCGCGCTTATTGAGCTCCACCTCTTCGCCAAGCTCGGTCGTCCCGAGATACTTCATGTTGGCGAGGTTTTCGGCGTCGTGGTTGTAAAGCTTCTTCGGCCAGTAGGCATTGAAGATCTTGTCGCCGACGATATGTCGAACTTCGAAGTCTTTCATGCGGCGATGCACGCTGGTCGCAATGATGATTTCGATGTCATCGACGCCGTAATCGGTGAGCAAATCCAGTACGATGGTCAGCACGCGCTCGCGAATGTCCGGGCGCTTCATTGGCGGCAGCGGGAGCGAAATATCGTCCAGCGCAATCGTCACCTTCATGCCCGGCCGAAGCTTCGCGTAAAGCGGTTCGGAGTTGTACGGGTGATTGATGGCGTAACGAATGGCCGCGTCGACGTCGTTGAGGGCCTTCAGAGGCGGTTTGGGATAGATGACGCGCGAACCCGTCGGCAAGTCGACCTCGACGAGCTTATCGCCCGAAAAGAGGACGCGGGGTGCGCTGCGGCTGTCGATCGTGACGACACTGGGATGGCTCATGGCATTCTCGTATTCGGCGTCGGGCTTATGACGGGCTTCAAGCGACGTTGATGATCGGCCAGTGGTAGGCACTTGCGAGTAGCTGCAGCTTGCGATCAGGATTCACTGCGGCTGGATGTCCGACGACGCTGAGCATGGGAACGTCGGAGTAACTATCTGAATATGCAAAGCACTCGTCGAGGTCGTGGCCGTGACTGCGCGCGTGCTCGCGGATGATTCGTGCCTTCTCGGGGCCTGCAACGACCGGACGAAGCAGTTTGCCCGTGGCAAGCCGGTCCTTGAGTTCAAGACGATTGGCGATCACGCCGGTCGCTCCGAGATGCTTGGCGAGCAGTTGCATGAGCACCTCGAGCGCACCCGAAACGATCACCACGTCGTGACCTTTGTCGAGGCTCATTTGCACGAGGTCTCGTGCACCTGGGTAGATGTTTGGTTTGATGACCCGATCGAACGTTTCGTCCGCCAGACCAATCAGCCGGTCTTCACTCATTCCGCCGTAGGACGTAAAGAGCAGCTCGTTGAAGATGCGCCGATCACGCGTTTCGGCCCAGGCCATCCAGGGAGCTTTAAGTAGCGCCGTGCCCAGTTTCGCCATGCTGTGAAGCGGCGTGGTCTGATGCAGGACGTAATAAAGCGTTGGGTGGACGAGGTTGGTGCGGATCAGCGTGCCGTCCACGTCGAAGTAGCTCGCTGCCATTTCCGCACGGAAATCCCCTTTATGGAGGCATTCGTCAAGCAGAAGCTGACGCGAAATCGAATTCGCGCTCGGTGAAAGCGTGGCATCGGACAGGTGGAAGGCGGAAGCGAAAAAATGTTGACAGGGCGAAGAGCTTGGTGGGTGGAGTGGTTTCTAGGTCGACGTATGAGGAGGTCGTCGGGGTGAAATTGGTTTGAGGACAAAGGAAGTTGAGGATGGGGACGAAGGCGGGAGCGGTTGTCGTGCCAAACTTGGCTGGGTGTTTTTGCGTCAGGATGATCGCCTGCGCTCGATCGCGAGCTTGCTGGTTACGATAAAGACAGGAGGGCGATCGCCTCTTGCCGTTGCACTCTGCGTGTGAAACGTTTGGTGGCACGATGCTTCGGACACCGGCCCAGCTCAGCACCTCGTCATGCCTGCATTTGGGAAGACCGCAGCATGCGTTTCTGCTCGAGCCACAACGGCCCGCCATCGCTCGGCCTCAGCACTTGACGATGGAGCCCATTACGCTCGCGCCATACGGCAAAGAGGATCGCCACGCAGCGTTCGGCTTGTTGCATGAGTTGCCGATTCTCTACCCCGGTGGTGACCAGTGGTTGGAGGCGCGTCTGCAGGACGTTCTAGCGGGCAGGGCCGAGTGCACGATGGCGAAGGTCGGTAACCGCGCCGTAGGCATTTTGATTGGAACGCCCAAGGGGAAGCGACGAATCAAGCTTTCCACCATTTACGTACATCCCCGTTATCGAAGACAGCACGTTGCGACGAGCTTGCTCGATATGTACTGGGCGAGGTGGATGCAGCAAGAAATCAATCAGGTAACTGTAACTGTTCGTCATAATCGATTGGATTCGCTCGCTCGTACACTCGCGCCTTATGGCTTCGACGTCGTGCGCATCGAGAAGAATCGTTATGGCGAAAGCCGAGACGAAGCGATTTTGGTGAGTTTGCCTGGTGGATCTCGATGACCCGTCGCTGCGTCCTTCTCTCGATAAAGCCCGTATTTGCCGCACTCATGTATGCCGGCAAGAAAAAATTCGAATACCGACGCAGTCAGGCGCGCATTCTTCCGGGCGATACGGTGCTCATGTACGAGTCGTCGCCCCTATCGCTGTTAACGGGCTGGTTTACGGCGGGCAGAGTAATCATTGGCTCTGCCGATCAGCTTCCTGCATTGGAAGAAGAGTCGGATATTCGTCAGGCGGTGGCGGACTATTTGAAGGGGGCTCGGGCATGCACGGCCATTGAGGTCACCGAACCACATAGGTGGAGCAATCCGCTACCATTAACGACGGTTTTGCCAGGTCGTCGCCCTGTGCAGTCGTACGCGTTTGTCGAGGTCGAAGAGCATGGCCTATTTTGCCGTCATCAGTGATAAGCCCGCGAGTCTTCGAGTCGTTCGGTGTCACATCAACATCTGGGCGCTCAGCGAATCGGCTGGGATGACTTATCTCTTTGATGTCGGTCTTGGTCTGCGCTCCAATGGCGAAGCTAACGTGACGAAATTTCGATTGGCATTACCATTTCGGCACGCTGAGTGGGAGGACCTCTGCGAGAAGTTAACGGTTGAGAAGACCGCCAAATTGATCCTGGGTCAGCCAGTTGAGATCAATGATGGAGTCCTAACCTTTAAAGAAACGCGTGAGACGAAAATAATCAAGCTCAAACCCGTTTCCGTATCTGAAACTGCCGAGCCGACGCTATTGGCAAAGGCCCACGATTATGAGTATGAGGAGACAAACGAGCGCCGCGTACTTACAAAAGTTGTCAAATTGAAGACCATGGCCGTTCCTGAGCCAAGCTTAAACTTGAAGATGAGCACGGACGAATATTCATTGTGGAAATTTGCTCTCGAGTCCCCCATCGAATCAGAAGATTCCGATGCCGAGACGTATATTAGAATGAGGTTTCGGGTCAAGTCGTTTTCGCGGATGTGGGTCAAACAGGGCTCAAGTACAGTCGTTGATATTCGTATTTCCGACGTCCGAGAGGGACTCGCTGCGAATTGGAAAACGTTGGAAAAGAAGATAGTCGATATTGAAAGCCTAAATTTGTTCGTCATTGCCCCATCCACGATGAAGTGGAGGTCTGCGAGCCCCGAGCTAAAATATATGCGCCTTCTCGAGGGACCAGTCTGGGAAGATTATTTGGACCGTATGTTGGGCAAAAATAAGCAGGTTATTTATTATTGGCGAAGTGAAAAGCCAATCACGAGAGATAAGCCATTTATGGCATTTTTGGATCTCACGACAGAACGAAGTGTCACATACATGGGTTTGGTAATCGTCAACCTACTGATTCTTGCGATAGCGTGGGGCCTATATCACTTCGTTCCAACGAAATCCGCCGTCACTTTTCTGCACGAATATTGGCTTGGCGTTTTGGCATCAATCACCGTTACAGCCATCTTCAGGTGGTTATGGTCCGTGAGGAGTAAGATCAAGAAAATCATTCAAAGGCTCCCTCGGTTGGTAAACGACTTGCTTGATAGTGATAAAAAGTAGTCGAATTACTGAGGTACACTTGAATAGTTGCGCGACTTGGCATGAAATCGATTGCATAGCCACGTTGTTCGCCCGTTCGAAACATCGAAGCTTTGAGCAGATTGCTGCGCTACGGCTGACACCCACGAGCACGACCTCCGACCGGCAGAACCACTTCGGTCTCGCCGATTAAACGTTCGGTCGCACGATCGCGTCTTTCGTAACGAAGCCTTTAGCCGGATGCCCCGGCGGCAAAACTCCAGGATCTTCACCCCGCCCCATCCCCCACCGCACTCCGTCCCGTCCGGACAAACCCTCGCGCCACCACGCCCGCTGCCATCACCACCAGCCCAACGATCCGCATCGGCCACGAAACAAGTCGCACCCAACCATAAGGCTCGAGACTCGCGACCACGACCAGCAAGCCAACAAGGCCCGCGACCGTATCCGTGACGCGATGTCGTAACTCTTCTTCTTCCGTTCGTTTGCTTCCGTGAAGCAGTGCATGCAAGAGCAAGCCCGCCACCGCAGCCACCAGCCACGGCTTGATCGTCACCAGTGTCGATGCACCGATCATGTCGAGCGAAAGCGCGCCGATGATCGTCGCGAATGCACATCCAGCAAGCGCTAGCGCAGCTCGCGTCACACCGCCGCCGCTCGACATCGAGCGCATCGCTACGACCATCCCCAGTGGCACCGTGTGCGCAGCGATCGCGATGACGATCGTCGTCGTCAGCTCGTTCGTCCGCGCGAGCGTGGCGAGCGCTGTTCCTTCGCCCGCTTGATGCACGATCACGGCGACGTAACCAGCAAGCAGTGGGGCTGTGCTGGATGCACCTGCGCTGTGCAGACGTCGTTCGATCACGACGGGCACGATCAGCGCAGCAGCAAGCGGAACGAGCGTTCCGAAGCCGCCTTCGACGATCGCTTCGGGGAGCAAGTGAAGCAGCGCAACAGCGGCAGCCGCAACTGTCGCGAAGGCCCCGATGCCTGGCACGACGCGCTGCCCGTGGTTCTGCCACACGGCCGCAACCCCGCCGAGCAATACGGCGGCGGCGAGAACAATGAGGCCGACGGCGAGAGACACGAGCGCCCTCCTAGCATGAATTTCCTCGTGGCCGAGCATGAGGCGATGCGATTGCGCGCTCTCGCGGCCGCTCGACGGCGAAGCGGCGTAGACGTTGCGCGACAAACACGCCGCCCGAGCATCGCATGAGGCATGGGCAGCGAGACCTATCACGAGCCGTATGAGGTGTTGTCCGGGCCGGCGCGGGACATGCACCGGGCACTTGTGTCGCTCATCGAAGAACTCGAAGCGATCGACTGGTACGCACAACGTGCCGAAGTGACGACTGACGAAGAGCTTCGTGCGGTGTTGCTACACAATCGCGACGAAGAGATCGAACACGCGATGATGAATCTCGAATGGATCCGTCGACACGATCCCAAGGTCGACGAGAACATTCGTACGTACTTGCTCCAAACGGGACCCATCACGGAGATCGAAGAGCAAGCCTCGGACAAACCCTCGGGGGCGGAGTCATCCGGGACAAACCAAACGGGGCGAGGGCTCGGGATTGGCAGCTTGAAGGGGAGGTGAATCGTGGTGATGAGTCTTGAACGGCGTGAGCTTGCGCCGATATTGTCTGCAGCATTCGACATGATCGATGCCGAGGCGCGTCGCGTGCTCGAGCAGCGGCTTGCCGGACGAAAATTGGTCGATTTTCATGGACCTCGAGGTTGGCAATACGCGGCCGTCAATACGGGGCGTTTGCGATGTTTTTCGACACGTCCGGTTCCCGGAGTTTCCGTGGGACAGCGCATTTCGTTGCCATTGATCGAGCTACGCACACCCATTGTGCTCGATTTGGATGAACTCGATGCCGCAGCGCGGGGGGCCGACGATTTGGATTTGGCAGCAGTGGTCGAAGCAGCCGAACGCATATCGAAGGTGGAAGATACCGCGATTTTTCACGGATATGCAGAGGGCGGCATTGGCGGAATCGTCGAAAAAAGCCCACATGAAGCCATTCGCGTGCCGAGCCTTTCGGGCTGGCCATTGGCAATCGTGCAAGCGAAAGAGGTGTTGCGCTCGGCTGGAGTGACGGGACCTTATCGGCTTGCAGCGGGGCCGCGTGAATACGACGAGCTTTCCGCGGGCACGGATGATGGGTATCCGATTCTGAAGCGGATCGAGCGACAAATCATCGATGGGCCGGTCGTCTGGGCTGCGGCGCTCGAAGGAGCGGTGCTGCTTTCGGTGCGCGGGAGCGATTACGAATTAACCGTCGGGCAGGATATGTCGATTGGATACGCGTACCACGAAAAACAGACCGTGGAATTGTTTCTGACGGAATCGTTTGCGTTCCGGGTGCTAGAGCCAAGGGCGGCGATTGCGATTAGGAGAGATTAGTCGAATCCCGTAAAGCGGCCTCGATGTCCTCACGTTCCAGTCGAGGATACGCAGCGAGAAGCTCGTCGAACGTCATCCCTGCTGCAAGCTCTTCGAGAATGTGCTCGACAGTGATTCGAGTACCTCGAATGGCGGGCTTCCCCAGCATGACTTCCGCGTCGCTCGTGATTCGGTCGTGCTTGGCCATCCTCCACCTCGTGTCAGCACATAGCACGAGCGCACCAAAGGAGCGACGTGCAGACGATCCGTAGTTGGAGTTGCTTTGCGCTCAAAGTTATTTGAGCCCCCATGCGCTTGACGAACTCTCACGCACCTGGCGGTGGCAACATCGAACTCCGTGACTGCTCCGGTCGCGATGCTTGCAGCTCCTCTTCCGACCGGTACTCGGTCGTCGGTGACTCCGTTTCTCTCATGGCCGTCGCGCTCGCACGCGGCCCTGGACGGAGCGCTCGGATCGACCCGAAAAACGCGACCAGAAAGAGCACTCCCGCAAGGATCGCCAGCCTGGCAGCGACCGATGGAACGATCGCTCCAAGCGCGATCATGATGGCGACGATCGCACACACCGAAGCCGTTGCACCACAAACCATCGCGAGGGCACCCCATGCGAAACGCGGAGCCACTTCGTTGACCGCTCGCTGTGCTTCGAGTCGCGCGAGTGACACACCATCGCGCACAAGCTCGGTCGCTACATCGAGCGTGTCTCGGGCAATCGCAACCAATGCATCGCCCGTCGATTTACCCTCCTCGGGTCGCGGTCGCGCAATCGCAGGCAGTGCTCGCTCACGCAACTGCGGAGGCGTGTCGTGAGGACGCTCCACGCGCGCGTTACCGTTCGTCGACGTAATTCGTTGGTTCATCGCTCCGCTCCTCTCTCACAAAAAGCGTGCGCGCAGCCGCCTGCGACGACGCAACACCGCCGACGCGATCCCGAGCAGCAACAGCCCGCCGATCGCCACGACCGTCACGACAGCCCGGACAAACCCTTTGCGCATCGACCCAGCACTCGAACTGACCAGTGTCGAGAGCCGTCCGAGGTCTGTGACGAGCCGATCCTTCGCCAGCTCAAGCCGGTGTTCGAGCGCTCTTCGACGCTGATCCACCGTTGCCAACACGGCTGACGCCGCCGACGTGGACTGAAATCTTCGGGCCTTCCACGTGTCATCCGGTTCGGTCATGTCGGTCCCGAGCTCCTGCTCCCTGAGACGATTCATCACCGAACGTCCGTGCAACACTCGTACCCCCGCGGCTTCGGCGCCCGAGCGCGCACGTAGCGACCACGATTGCGCGTTTCGCTCTTTCGTTTCGCCGCTCGTCGTGCCAAATCGCTCGGCCAGGACCAGCAGAAACCATGAAGATTCCGCGCCATATCTTTCGCGAATACGACATCCGCGGCGTTGCTGATCGAGATCTATCCGACGAGCTTGCTCATGCGCTCGGCAGAGCCTTCGCCTTTTTACTTCGTACGGAAGCGAAAGACCGGGACAAACCCCTGCGTGTCGCCGTCGCTCGCGATGGTCGTTTCTCGAGCAGTCGGTTGTTCATCGCCTTGACTGGCGGTCTGCTCGAGGGCGGCGTTTCGGTGGTGTCCGTCGGGATCGGTCCCACGCCGATGCTCTACTTCGCTGCGTTTCATCTGGAGACCGACGGCGCGATCATGATCACGGCCAGTCACAATCCGGCTCCGGACAACGGTTTCAAGCTCATGCGCGGCAAAGCCTCGTTTTACGGCGCCGACATCCAACGTCTCGCGGACACCATCGAGCAAGACGTGGCCACGAGCGAGCCAGTTGCAGTGCCCGGAGAGCTCAGCGAAACGAATGTCGAAGCGGCGTACATCGAGACCGTGCGTCGATCGAGTCGCTTGGCGCATACGAATGTGAAGTTCATCGTCGATGGTGGTAATGGCGCTGCCGGTCCGCTCGGCATTACGACGTTGAATGCGCTCGGGTTGTTTCCCGAGGCGCTTTATTGCGACATCGATGGTCGATTTCCCAATCATCACCCCGATCCGACGGTCCCGAAAAACCTCCTGGACCTACGTGAGCGAGTGCTCGCCACCGGCGCGACGCTCGGAGTGGCGTGGGACGGCGATGGAGATCGTATTGGAGCGATCGACGAAACGGGGGAAATCGTTTGGGGCGACAAACTGTTGCTTCTTTATGCGCGAGCCGTCTTGCGCGAGCATCCTGGCGCTACGATCATAGGCGAAGTAAAGTGCTCGGAGACGTTGTACGCGGACATTGCCAAGCATGGTGGCCGGCCGCTCGTGTGGAAAACCGGGCATTCGCTCATCAAATCCAAAATGAAGGAAGAACATGCATTGCTTGCTGGTGAAATGAGCGGGCACATGTTTTTCGCAGATCGATGGCTCGGATTCGACGATGCGATTTATGCGACGGTGCGTCTCGTCGAGATCATCGTTGCGGAAGGTAAAACCCTTCGCGAATTGCTAGCGGACGTACCGCCTACGTTTGCCACGCCGGAAATTCGTGTCGATTGTCCGGACGAAATCAAATTCGACGTTGTAGCGCGCGTCGTCGCTCATTACAAGCGCTCGCGCCGAGTGCTCGATATCGATGGCGGGCGCGTGGATTTCGGTGAAGGCGCCTGGGGCCTGTGCCGAGCGTCAAATACGCAACCCGTGCTCGTGTTGCGCTTCGAGGCTGCGACGACTTCGAGGCTCGAAGCGATTCGTGCCGAGGTCGAAAGCGTGGTGGCCGAGGCAATTCAGGTGGTTTCCGGCCAGGGTGTGGGATCGTGACGGCGGAGCGTAATGACGCGGCGAACGCGTCGTGGACGATTCGTCGCGTGCTTTCGTGGGCCGTGGACGACCTTAAAAAGCGTGGATTCAGCTCGCCACGCCTCGATGCGGAATTGCTTCTATGCCACGTGCTGAAGCTGGACCGCATCAAGCTCATCATGGATCCCGAACGGCCACTCGAAAAATTCGAGCTGACTCGTTATCGCGAATTGTTTCAGCGCAGGCGTGCGGGCGAGCCTGTCGCGTATCTGCTCGGCGTGCGTGAATTCTACGGGCGTCCATTTCGAGTCGATCGTCGGGTGCTCATTCCGCGTCCCGATACCGAAACGCTGGTCGATGTGGGATTGGCGCGCTCGAGTCATCTTGATTTGTCCGCCCGAGTGCTCGATCTGTGCACGGGCTCGGGCTGCGTGGCCATTTCATTGGCGAAGGAGCGTCCGACGACCAGCGTGCTTGGGCTCGACATTTCAGCGGATGCCGTGGTGGTGGCGCGGGAAAACTTGGTGCGTCTTGGCGCGATGAATTGCGCGATCGGGCAATCGGATTTGTTTTCAGCGCTCCAGGGCACGCGAGCCAAATTCGACCTGATTACCGCGAATCCGCCGTACATTCCCGACGCGGAAATTCCGGCCCTCGAAGTCGATATTCGTGGATTCGAGCCGCATTTGGCGCTTGCCGGCGGTGACGATGGTTTGTCGCTCTTGCGCAAAATCGTGGATTTGGCGCCCGATTATCTTGCGTCAGGTGGCGTGCTCGCGGTCGAACTCATGAGCGGACAGGCTCCCATGGTGCGAGATTTATTTGCGGAACGTGGTTTTACCGATGTCCAAATCAAAAAAGATTTGGGTGCACACGAGCGGGTGGTTTCTGCAATTTGGCCCGCGGCCCGTTGACTTATCTGCTCACTTCTTGTTGAGCGGATATAGCGCCGTCCGCCAGCCGAGAACGAATGCGCCCCCGCGCATGGAGCCGCTCCAAATATAATCGTATCCCAGGTACGGTCCCATGCTGACTTTGGGACCGAAACGAAAACCTTCGTAAAAAGCACTCGCGCCGAAGGATGAGGTCAAACCGCCATCGACGAGCAAATTGCTGGTGTCGTCGCCTGGGGTCACGATGCCCGTTCCCACGCCCGTTTCGACTGCCAAACCAATCTCGCGGAAGGTGCCTCCGAGCGAGTAGAGCGGGAAGATTTCCGTGTGAAATCCAAAGGTTCCGCCGAAAAACACTTTGTCGCCAGCATCGATACCAATGATGCCTGCCGTTGCACCGAAGATCAAAAAGTCACGCAAGGCAAAGCCAGCCCAAGCGCGGGCTCCGAATCCTGCACCGATGCCAGTATCGGTATAGTTGCTAATCAAACCAATTTTCGTCGGATCGTTGGGAAACCCAGATGCGCTGCCGAAGGTCGCTCCGAGCGAGATGCCCATGGCCAAAATTCTTCGGCGTTCGGAAGTGACCGGCCGCATAACGGGGTCGTCTGGGTTTTCAAGGCCGCTCGTTCCGAGCACGCGTACGCCGGCTTCTTCTTTTTTTGCTTCGGCCTGAGACTCGGTCGTGGCTCGACTATCTCGAGAGCCATCCGCGTAAGCGCTCGAAGCGAAAAGAAAGCAAGTGCCCATGGCGAGCGAAGAAAAGAGCCGCACCATGGAGTTGTTCGGGAAGCCAGCGGTTACCATTCCGGGTCTTTCTTTACTGCACGGATTGGGAGACGTCCAGGCGCCTTTCATGCGCTCGGGACGGGACGACCAACCGCTTCATGCGCCGAACGAATTCTACGACTACGGAGCAGGGCGCATCGGAATGCTCCACTCGCGAATGGCAGCAGAAAGCTGCACGAGCGATTCGCGCTGCTTATCGTGGTCGAGAGGTGATGCGTCTTTTGATTTTCGATTTGCGCGCGACACGCGATCAGCAGCAAGCGCGATAGCTTCGTAAAGCAAACCATCGACCACGGCGGGGCATGCCTTGAGCAGGGTCTTGAATGTATCTCGAGATATCTCCACCAATGTGCATTCCGTGGCGGAAACAATGGAAACGGGCCGGGTGGCTTCTTCCCAGAGCGCCGGGAGGCCCATAACGGATCCGGGACCGAGACGCCCCATTTCGTAGGTATCCGCGCCTTGCGTTTTCATCACTTCGGCTTCGCCATGGACGAGCAGATAACACGATTCTGCGCGCGTGCCCTGTACGAAAATCGATGCTCCTGCGGGCAGCGTCATTAGCTTGCTAAGCGCGACAGCTCGTTCGATATCGATATCCGTGACCTTCTCGAGCGCGCGAACCGAGCGTAAATCGGCTGCGCGAAAGGGCACGAATTGCATCGTGCTTCGGTCGGCACCATACACCTGAAAATCGGCCCTCCAGAGCGAGCGCGCCACGTCACTGGCAAATGGCAAAAGCGCATTGCCCAAAGCGCGGACCGATGGAAAACGTTCTTCGGGCACGAGCGCCATTGCTTTGAGCACGAGCGCATCGAATGCCGGGGGAAGGGACGGACGATGTGCCGACGCCGTCTTGGCGCCTCCAAGCGCAATCAATCCGAGCATCGCCGTCAGGCTTTCGCCGTCATAAGGCAAGTGACCCGTGGCCACGAGATAAAGCGTCACACCAACGGCATATTGATCACTACGAGCCGTGAATTTATCCATTCCGCTGGTGGCCACTTCGGGCGCAATGAAGGCGGGGGTACCCACGATTTCGCCGGATGCAGTGAGCGATTGCACGGGCGCGCTCGTGTCGAGCTTGGAAATACCAAAATCGAGCAGTACGGGATGTTCGCGAGGGGGCCTGCGAGCAACGAAAATATTTTCCGGCTTGATGTCTCGATGCAAAATGCCCGCTTCGTGGGCAGCCGCGAGAGCTGATAGAATGGGCAGAAAGATATCTGCAATGCGATCGAGAGGTAACGTCGGGCACTTGTCCGTAAGCGAGAAAAGGTCTTCTCCTTCGAGCAGATCCATGGCCAAAAAAGGCATATTCTGCTCGACGCCGATGTCGTGTACCGCAACGACGTGAGGATGAGCAAGTCGCGATGCCGCTCGCGCTTCGATGACGAAACGTTGAACGATATCGATGCGCAGCGAAAAACACGGGTGCATCACTTTGAGCGCGACGCGTTTTTGCAAATCTGTGTGAATGGCTTCGTAAACCGCGGCCATTCCGCCTTGTCCGATTTGTCTGACGATCAGATACCGGCCGAATTCCTCGCCGGGCGTCAGTTTTTTCATTCCTTCCGAATCGTTCAATTCCATGCGCTCACCAAAGCATGCTCATGCGTTCGAGCTCTGTATCGACTTGCTTCTCGACGAGCCGCAGGCGGCGCAGAAGGCTGCGCAATGAAACGGTAGCGAGCGCACGCGCGGCATCGGGGGCCTTGCGACGAAGGTCAACGAGCGCGTCTTCACCGAGCTCGAAAACGAGTGACACCGTAGTCGCTTTGAGCGTAACCGTGCGCGGTGACGGGTCGAATAACGAGGCCTCCCCAATCACCTGTCCAGGACCAAAACGACGGGCCAAAAGCGCGCCGCTCGCCCTCGACGTGGCACTCAAGCTTCCTTGCACAATGAGCAGCATGCTCGAACCAGGGTCGCCTTCCTCGAAGACGACGTCGCCCGGTGCGTAGCCTCGGCCTAAAAAATGACGAGCCAGCGTTTCTCGATCCGTAGGAGATAATGATTCGAGAAATGGCAGAGGCTGAAGAAGTTGTGGGTCGAGGAGCATCGCAAACGATGAGACCGTAGCAGTCAGCGCCCGCGAAAGGAAGGGTGGTTCTGCGAACCATAGACGCACGCAACAATCCGACGCTGGTCACAGAAAAACCAAAGATTGACCACATGTAGCCGAAAAATACAGAACTGGTTTTTCCGGACAGCTCGCGTTTATTGAATAATTTACCCGCTCACATCGCGAATACCGGCACCACTCGATCCACAAGCAATCCTTCACAAGCTTGCAGGCTTGCTTTATCCTCACGGCAATGTCCCGCATCGCGGTCGTCTTCCCTCCGATTCGCGTCTCGCGCGACTTCATCGACTATCCCTACTTCGCGGACCTCGGCGCCGTGCAAGCTGCAGCCGTTCTGCGCGCTGCCGGACACCACGTCGATCTCGTCGATGCGCTTGCCATGCACGGCGCAACGCTCGCGCCCGACGACGATTCATACGTGCGCCTCGGTGCGCCGACGAGCGACGTGATGGCACGCATCGCGGACGACACCGACGCGGTGCTCGTCGCGTATACGCCATTTCATCGTCCACCATCACGCGACGCGCTGCTCGGTGAGCTACTCGTACGACTTCGTAAGGTTCGTCCGGACCGACCGATCGTTTTGGCGGACCTTTATCAGAGCGGCCAACACGTCGTCGATGTGCCATCGACCGAGATCCTCGCGGCTTACCCCGAAGTCTCGGTGCTCGTGCGTCACGAAGCCGAAGGTGAGCTTTCGTTGGTGTTCGAACGGTTTGCACGCGAAGGCGCGCCAGCGTTGCCGTTTGCCGTGAATGGTTTGGACCCCAAGCATCTCGACGAGTTGCCGCTGCCTGCGTGGGATCTCGTCGACATGCCGGCGTACTATCGGTTTCACGAGGACGTCGTGCGTGGTCTTGGGCGGGCCGCTTGGGCGTTTCCGATCGACGGATCGAGCGCCCCGGTGCTCACGAGTCGCGG
>CAZETM010000064.1:0-23971 GCA_964514885.1 uncultured Polyangium sp.
CGCAAGCACGTCCACGTACGACACGATCCCGACCAGAACGTCGTCCGCATCGACGACAGGCACCGCACCAATACGTTCGTCCAGGAATGCATCCGCAATCTCGACGACGGAAGCATCCTCCTGCACCGCGACCACCGCCGTACGCATGACCTGCTCCAAATCTTTCCTTTCCCCGACATCTAGGACGCACTATCTTCGGCGCCTTCACCGATGTTCGCCACGTTCGAACGACCCACGCCGCAAGCAGGGAAAACCCTGCCGCAGCTCGATGCATTACGCGGCGTCGCCATCCTCGCCGTGTTCGTTCAGCACCTTGGTGACCGCTTCCTGCCGCTCGTGCGCAGCGCCATCGAAACGTTTGCCCCCGCGAGTCTCGTGCCGTGGATCCTGACCACGTTGCACCATGCGTGGTGGGGCGTGGACCTCTTTTTCGTTCTATCGGGTTTTTCACTGTCCCTATCGTGGTTTCGCTCCAAGGGTCATCCCGCAGGCCTATTTCTCATTCGACGAGCAGCCCGTATTTTGCCCGGATATTACGTCGCTCTGATCGTCACGCTCGTCTTTCATCGATTCATTCTCGCGTTGCCTCATTTCATCGAATCCATTTTGACGCATCTGCTCGTGCTGCAAGGATATTATACGCGACCAGGAATCGTCATCATTGGCGCGTCGTGGTCGCTCACGACGGAAGTATCGTTCTATTTGGTTTTTCCTTGGCTCGCTCGATTGGTTTCCTCTCCCAAACTCGAGCGGCTTCTTTTGGCATGCGCTTTGGTTGCCCTGTCGTGGTTTGTCCGCGGAGCATTGCATGATTGGGCGCTCGAACCGGGCGTCGTGACCGGGCTTCTCGAAGCGACACAAAGACGCTGGCTTCCGAGCCGTCTCGATCAATTCCTGCTTGGCGCGCTCGCTGCCCGCGCGTTTGTCGTGCTAGAACATTCTGCACGCGCAACTCGTTGTGCTCCCTATGTGCTTTTGACCTCCCTGCCCACGCTGATCATCGCCTTCAAGGTCGAAGGGGCGTATTACCTGGAGCCCGGTGGGAGCTATCCTTATGCGCTGCTTTCACTGGTCACCACGGCCATGGTCTTGTCGGCTTGTCTGTGCCGCGGACGAACGCTCGCGATCATTACGCCCAGACCGTTGGTCTTTACTGGCATCGTGAGTTACGGCGTGTTTTTATATCACCAGCTCGCGCTGGGGTTATGCGACTTCGAACCGGGTTTGCCCCCGACATGGACGAACCTCGGGCGAACAACGATTCTCGGATTGGGTTTGTCGCTCGTGGTCGGGTACGTGTCGTGGATGTTCGTGGAGAAGCCGGCTATGAAATGGGCGACTGCGGCTACTTCCCCACCCGGCCAGCCCTTCCGTTCCTCGACACGACCTTCCGAATGACTTCCAACGCGTCATCCGCAGAAAACGGTTTTTCCAAGATCGGCCGTCCTGTGCCCGACAAAAATCGCTCGAAATCTGCGCCAAATCCCACCCCGGTCATAAACACGAAACGCAGTGCAGTCGCAGGTTTTTCCACCCGAACCTTTTCGTAAAACACTTCGCCGCTCATGCCCGGCATACGTACATCACAAAGAATCACGTCGAATACACTCTTGGACAACGCATCGAGCGCCTCGATTGCATTCGCAGCCACCCGCACATCGTGCACGCGACCAAGCTCCGACGCCAGCGCCCGCGCCAATAACACTTCGTCCTCCACCACGAGCACTTTTGCCCTGCCGCCAATCAAACGCGATGGCGAGGACGTCGGCGGCAATGACGATATCGCGGCCGACGATGCGCGCAATTCGATGATGAACCGCGAGCCCCCTGGTGGATTCGTGCCGGGCACGGGACTTTCCACATAAAGCCGCCCACCACTACGCTCGATGATCTCACGGCTAATCGAAAGTCCAAGCCCCGTACCGGCCCCAGGATCCTTTGTCGTAAAAAATGGATCCCAAATTCGCTCTTGAATATCGGGCGGGATTCCCACCCCCGTATCCCGCACTTCGATTTCTACCGTGCGTCCGTCCAAGCTCCGCGTACTCACCAAAACCTTCGTTTCGCCTTCCCACCCGCGCGGAATGGCTTGCGCCGCATTGACGAGCAAATTCACGAGCACCTGGCCCAGACGCCCTTCATCGATGAGCACATTCGGCACGTCGCCGAATTCCCGAACGACTTCAGCTCGTTCGACGATCTGACCACGCACGAGCGTCAAGGCACTTTCCACGGTGCGATTCACATCGACTGCAATACGACGCGTACCCCCAGGAGCTCGCGCAAACATGCGCAAGTCGCGTACGATATCGACGATACGTCGTGTCGAATCTCGCAATTCTGTAAGCAAGTTGTTTACATCCCCGGAGACCTTTGACCCCAGCTCCACGCCAGGGCCATTGATCATGCGCGCCATCATGTCGATTCCGAGCAAAATGAACGCGGCAGGGTTATTGATTTCGTGCGCTACCCCCGCAGCCAATGTTCCGAGTGTCGACAAGCGATCGGCCTGGATCAGGCGCGTACGCGCTGCATGCTCCGCGCTCACGTCCATGAACAACCCTTCAATGGCTACGACGCTTCCGGACTTGCCGAGCAATGGGTAAATCGTACCGCGCGCCGTGATTGCGGCTGCGTCCCGCCACGCCAACCGAGCTTCATAAGGCGACGAGCAAAGCCCGGCACAAGCTTGCGCGACGGCCTCGTCATAAGCTGAGGAGCCTTCGTGATCGACATGCAAACCGCGCAAAAAAGCTGGCGTTACCAGTGCTTCTTCGAGCGGTACTCCCAGAAGGCGCTCGGCACAATGATTCAAATAGACCAGTTCGAGCGTTCGCGGATCGAGTCGAAAAATGACGAGCGGTGCATTGTCGAGCAGCGTCCGGTGTTGCTCTTCCAACTCGTGAATACGGGTCAAATGCAATACGAGTTCCCGCTCGCTCATTTCCCACGCACTCAAGTCACGCAAAAGCGCGTGGCAAGCGACGAGCGGGTCATCCTCGACCGCAGTCATCGTTGCCGCCACGGGCATTCGACGTTCGAATCCCCCAGGCATACGCGTTATGAGCACCAGACGCGCATCGGGCGGCGGCAACCCTTGCGTCGGATGCGGTAATGGCTCGAGCAATAGATGAATGCTGCGCCCGAGCAATTCGTCGCGAGAAAACCCAGTAAGACGACACGCTGCCGCATTCGCGTCGGTGACTCGGCCTTGCTGGTCCCACGCGAGCATTGCATCGCTCGACGTTTCCAGAATCATGGCCAGCCTTCGTTCACGCCCAAAACGAATGGCTCGCTCAAAGCTCAATCCCACGACTTCGCCAATTGCGAGCAACATATCGAGCGGCGCTCTGGCTGCCTCTCCCACTTCCCGAAAAAGCCACGCCAATTCGCCCAGCGTACGTGTCCCATCCGCAGACTTGATCGGCACGAGAACATACGAAAGAAATCCCGACGCTGCAGCAATGCGATTTACTTCATTGCCTTCGCGCGTGTCAGTACACACGTAGGGACGTCCTTCGACGTAAATGCTTTCGTCGATCCTTGCTGTTTGGGGAATGCGGCTACCAGAGCCAATCGGGGGGGGCGTCAACGCGTCCGACACGTCCACGTAAATGCGCTGAAACCCGTCTCCATCCGGTACGAGCGCCACCAATCCCGCAAAAGGAAGATGCTGCGAAAGCACGTTGACAAGCTCTTTGAATGCCGCCGCCGACAACATGCTCGGATGCCGTGCCGCCACGCGCAGTGCCGCATTCACAACGACAAGCTGCCGCTCCGACGCCCCTGTCTCGCTCACGGTGTCCCCTCCTTCGCCTTCTGCACAGCATTCGAATCGACTCGAATCGTCTTCCCTATACAACGCGACGCAAATTTGGCCGATGCCTCGCGTCTGGCAAAAAACACCTCCGGCCTGGCAATATACGCCAAAGCCATACGCTCCACGGTCGGCGCATCAGCAATCGCACATGCGGCAACCAAACGCAATCGCTCGGCTTCTGCCGCCACACGCGTTAGCGGTAGCCCTCGTGCCATTGCTTTATCGAGCCGCCCCGCAGCTTCCTCGAATTGCATTGCGTTGATGGAACCACGCGCCAGCAGATAATCGGCCAAACCATCCTCCGCATTCGTCGCGGCCCAAACGCTCAGCGCCTCGGCCGCGCGCACTCGGTCCGGTCCACGTCCCCCCGTGCCAATCAACAATGCCACAATCGCTTGCCGCGCGCGTGGATTGCGAGCTGCCTCGAGCTTCACGTCCAGCGTGCGTAATTCATTTTCATCGAGCGACCTCGACATGACCTCGCGATACAGCGTCGTCGCCCGCTCCGTCTCGCCATTGCTCAGCGCCAGATCCGCCAATTCATCGAGCGCCCGATCGCGCACGTACCGAGTAAAACGCTCTTCGGCAACAATCGCCTCGAGCGCTGCTTTCCCTTCGTCTACCTTGCCCAATCGCACGAGCGTTCGCGCCAAGGCCACCCGCGCGCCCGCATCCCCTGAATCGAGCGTCATCCATTGCTCTACCGTTTCCATCACGCCTTCGTCGTCGCCACGATTACGCTGTTCGTCGGCTCGCCTTCGACAAGCATCGACAATATGCGGACATCGACGAGAAAAGAGCCCCGGCCGATCGAAACGCGCCTTGGCCTGAGCCATCGCCGCGTCGGGTAAACTGACGCCCTCGAGATCGTCAAGAAATGCTTTTTCCAGCGACTCCCACGACAATCCCGTGATTTCCGGAAGCGACCCGCCACCATACCAAGCACGCACCGCCCCAGCGCCATGTCGCTCTTTCACGAACCCTACAAAAGCGCCGCTCGCCGTGTACGCCACGGTCGAGTTTTCCCCGTAAAACCCAAGCGCAAACAATCGTTCCAGACGTGGAAGGAGCTTCAAGTCCTTCATGGCTCGCGCCCATTCACGCGGAGACAATGCTCCCTCGTGCGGGCTCGTCGCCACCGCAATGCCTTCGATGAGCCCCGGATTCGGCCAAAGCCCTGCAAGGTTTCCCGCCACGCTAAATGGCCCACGCGCAAAGGCTCCCGCCATTACGTGGGCAATCTCATGCCCGAGCACCGGATGCGGAAAACCATTTTGCTGCAAATACACTTCCTTGCGCCAAGGTTTCGCAATGTACGTATCGGCCGCGCCCATCAACGAGCCTTTTTGCGCCGAGTCGGCAAACAAATACGCTGACAAACGCTCCGGCCCCTTCATTTCCAGCCACGCTTCTTGCTCGATGACGTGCGCATCGCATTCACGCGCAAACCGCTCGACGTCCGCCCGCGGAATGCCTCGCGCGGCAAACACGTCACATCGCCCGACCGCTACAGGCGCGGCAAGTTGCGCCTTGATCGTGCCAGCCGTGTGCCAATGGCCAAATCGATAGCCGTAAATATTCAGCGACAGACTCGCGATCGCACAGCCAATGCCAAGCACCAACAGACCCGGACGGCCAAGAAATCGAAAAACGAGTTTTCCGCTTTTCGTTCGTTCCAGATGCAAGGCAACAACGGCCGCAGCAGCCAGCGTAGCGACCGTTCCTACGCGATACGTGTACAGCCCGGAAAAATCGATAATCGTATCATAAAAGCTGCCGCTGAAATATCCGACGAAGGGATCATAAGCGAATACCATGGGGCTCGTGTAAAAACGAACGAGCGCCACCAGAACGGATGCAATCGGTGCGGCAAGCGCCAAAAGCACGGCCACGAGCCGCCGTCGCTTCACTCGCCCAGCGAATTCACCAGCCACCGCGCCCCACCCGCCGGCAAGCATTGCCCCCACTCCCGGGCCAAACGCATAAAAAACCGAACCTCCCCATGGATCACAAAAACCACTGCGCAATCCATGCGCCATCGTGACCAGCCACGCGATACCGATCAGTAAACTGCCATTCGCGACGCCTTTGCTGAACGCATCAATGGGCGCCAAACGCTTGCGCGACATTTCGAGCGCCGTCGCTATCGCACAAACGCTGGGCAATACAATGCCCGCCGCCAATGCACTTTCGTAGCCCGGACCATCGAATAGCGGCAAGAACCCAATCAGGCCCATCACGAGCAGCACGAGCGCACAAGTTATGGACATGGGCGATCGCGCCGCCCATAACCTCGAAGCCACCAGACGAATTTGCTCAATGGTTTTCATGGGCGTGGGTGAACGACTAACTCGCGATAGCCGTACGTTGGGTCCTCTTCTCGTGCGAAACGAACGTCGACAAGCTCGCCGAGAGCAATCTCAGCCGTTGTGTACACCAGCGATCCGTCCATCAAATGCCCTCCACGCGCTGCACCATCGCCATCCGCGACGGTAATGTGTACGTGTGAACCGCTCGACTTCGACAGCATTCCCACGAGCGAGGTGATTTCGAGTTTTCCAGGTACGGAGGTAGCGTCTGGACGGTTGGCAAAACGAATCGAAGCGACATCGAGGCTACCGACGCACGAGAGAATCACGACGGCTTCGAGGTTGTTTGTCTTGACATACCCATCTAGTGCGCGCTTCAAGTCTTCGCCTGGGCGCAGACGAATGACGTGCACGATCATCTTGGAGGCATTGGGAGCGGCATGGTTCACGGATTGGACGGGCATCGTACACGATGTGGACAGAACAGCGAAGAGCAACGACATCACCGCAAAGATTCGCATCAACAGCTCCAGAACACGGCCGTGCTCTTGTATCACTCGGTAGAAGCGTAGTGGCAGTTGTCAACGGCGACAATCTCGGCGATGATGCGTGCCCATGAAGATCATACTCAGGCTCGAGGACATGAACACCGGTGAACCCTCTGTGCAAGAGTTCGCGGACGAAGAATCAACGATGGCGTGGTTGCGTGAGCGCCCGCGATTCGCCGACGTGTTGGGCGTGGTCTTCGAAGGTCTCACGCGCGAGCAAAACGACAAGCTCAAGGGGGCCATGCGCCCGCTCGATGACGAAGAGCGCGCGGCCGAGAAAAAGCTCGCGGAGGATCGTAAACAAGCGGCAGAAGCACAACGAGCGCTCCGTGCCAAGGAGGACGAAGCGGTGCGGTTGGCGCAACGCGACGCGGCGAAAAATTTGAGCCCGGACCGCCCGATGGAGGTTCGTTATCGCTACGATTCCGATTTGTCACTCACGGATCACGACGACACGCGAGGCATTTCGGACGAAGTGCGCGCATTGGTTTTGGCGTGGGTTGCCGAGCGAAACGAATGGGTCGAATCGCGAGGTCAAATCGTGGGCGAAGCAAAAGTCACTGTATTGCCGGGAGCGCTTCCCAAGCCAGGCGCAGACCGCATTCAACATGGCTCGTTCGTTCCCGTGACGGGTCCGGCAAAGAACTGATCAACGCGCCAAGCTGGCCAATATCTTTGCCGGCTCGGGCAACGCCAGGGTTTCGCCAATTCCAATGCCCTGGGCAATCCCGCACATACTTTTCACCATCATTCGTCGCATGAAGGGAAACTTCATGACGATGGGAAAACCAATGTCCCGCAGCCATCCGAGCGGCGTTGCATTGCTTTGAAAAAACGGCGTCACCCACCTCGTGACGAATTGATAATATCCCAAATGCGACCGGCGCAGGCGTGAATATGCATCGAGCGCCTCGGGCACCACGTCATGGGCTGCCAAAACCTCCGCAAGCACCATGGCATCCCAAAGCGCCAAGTTCGCTCCCTGCCCGAGTTGCGGGCTCATCGCGTGCGCCGCGTCCCCCAAATACACGACACGCTCATTGTTCCACGGATACATGGATACATCGTGGTATTGCGCAAAAAGAATGTCGTCCACTGAATGAATTTGCTCCAGCACGGCTTCAGCGCGCGGATCGAGCGATAACACTTCGCGCTTCCACGGATCCAGCCCTGCCTCGCGCCACGCGGATACTTGTGCCGCAGGCAGGCTATAGAACAAGCTCACCTTGTCCGTCGTGCCATTTCCTGGGCCAAACCCCGTGGGCAATAATCCCATCATGCGCCGAGCGCCACGAACGACTTGAGACAGCTCGCCACGAAATTGTCGCTGAGGGTCATCCGCGACAAACCAAAGCGCTCCCCAGGGATACGGGCGAATCGTTTTCCGAATCGCAGTATCGTCGCGTAAATGCGACCGGGCTCCATCGGCCACGATGCACAACTGATGCGGCCCCAGTCGTTTTCCGTCGGGCGTGACGAAATAGCTTCCGCGTCCGTCGCCCGCGTCCGCGAGATCTTCAATGGCTACGCCGAGCCGTAAAGTAACGTCAGCGGTTTGAACCGCTTGGAACAAATGCTCGAAAAGCACGCCTCGGTGCAAACCATATCCCACGAGCTCGCCGGGAATGTCGCCGTAACGCAAATCAAATAAGCTCCGACCTCGATCGGTGCGACAAACCAGGCGCGTAATCGGCGTGCATCGCGATACGACTGCATCGGCCAGACCAAGCAGCCCGAGAACAGCCGTTCCCGTTGGCTGAAGCATCACGCCCGCACCGATGGGTTTTGGATCCGCAACTCGCTCGTAAACGGTCACCTGGTGCCCAGCTCGCGAGAGAAACAGCGCAGCAGCGCTGCCTGCCGTGCCACATCCGATAATGCCAATGTCGATCGGTTTCATGAATGCTCGTGCTCGCGGCAAGAGAGAAGAACTGCGGTCAGGAGTCAAGCGTCAGGCTCGAGTTCTCCGTGGAAAAACCGCGTGCTCTTGAAAATCCCTACTTCTCGAATTTTTTCTCTGGCCTCCGCACCCACACGCCTGCTAGACTCGGCCTCACGATGGATCCGAAGCTGCCCTCCGGTTCGATGATGATGGCTCCGCCCGCGGATGGCTCGCTTGGCACGCGGCACTTCCCGTCTTCGCGTGATCCAGAACGGCGTGAGATCGAGCGACGTTTGCCACCCGTTGACCAGCACATCGTCACGCCCGAAACGACACGCGATCAAGTCATTCGCGGCCGGCACGTGATCGCGATGCCTTCGCTGCCCGAACACGGGGATCCTCATTTCAGCTTGGATTATCTCCTCGGCGCCCACGTGAAAGAAGGGTACGTCGGCTCGACGGACTTGCTCACGCGCGTTGCCGAACGGTCGAACTTTGCGAGCGACACGTGCGTACGCAAAAAGGGTGTCGACCCCAAGACGGGCGAGCGATATCTCGAAGAATTGGCCTTTGAAGTGGTCAACGAGCAATCCAATCGGGACATCAACGAACAAGCCGAAGACATGACCGCGCGTGGCGTACGCCGAGTCGTAGCCGTTTTCGTCAAGAAACGCAAAGTCTGCGAATGGTCTACCGCGACCAGCTCCTGGCAAGAACTCGACCTCGACGGAACGTTTACCGATCCCACCTTGGCGCGTCCCATCCGCGTGCGTGACTTCCTTTATTCCGATGAAACCGACAATGCGGTCGTGCATGCGCTCGTCGACAAAGGGAACCGAGTATTCATCACGATGGTCGAAACGGAACGGAACGACGTGCGCATGAAGGAGCGGCGGCAAGCCGTTCGCGACCTCTGCGAAGTCCTCGGAATGAACGTAACGCCGCAACAAGATGCATCCCTCGATGCGATGCCCCTCGACGGGCTCGACGAGCTACGCAGTCGAATCAAACGCAACCGAACGTGGGATTGAATTCTGCTACGCCCCTGCAGTCGGGCGCCATCGTCATTGCCTGCGCTTCATTCAAAGGTACGCTCTCTTCGCGCCTTGCCGGTGATGCTCTCGCCCGAGGTCTCCAGCGCGCGGGATTCCAAGCGCTCGTCGTAACGCTCGCCGATGGAGGCGAAGGCCTTGTCGAAGCGCTCGTTTCCCAAGTCCCAGGCGCGCGTTACATCGATACGGTCTGCCGTGCCCCATTGCTTGATAAAGTCACGGCACGATTGGCGATCATAGGGCCGAATGACGACGCAACTGCGGTCATTGAAATGGCCGCTAGCAGTGGTTTGTCGCTCGTTCCAGAATCAAACCGCGACCCGAACATCACCACTACGCTTGGCGTCGGTGATCAAATCCTCGCGGCGCTCGATTTGCCCGGCGTCAAAGTGACGCGGCTATTGATTGGCATTGGCGGAAGTGCCACAAATGACGGCGGTGCAGGAATGGCGCAAGCTTTGGGCGCTCGGCTGCTCGATGCGAATGGCCACGACTTGCCACCGGGAGGAGCAGCGCTGAATCGATTATCTCGCATTGATGTGTCGGGGATTGACCAGCGACTCGCCAATCTTCGAGTGACGGTTGCTTGTGACGTGCAAAATCCCTTGTGTGGCCCGACCGGTGCGAGTATTGTGTTTGGGCCGCAAAAAGGAGCATCGAGCGACGACATCGAAAAACTGGATATCGCGCTTGGTCATTACGCGGCCATTATCGAACGGGACGTGGGGGCAAATGTTTTGCACGAGCCTGGAGCTGGGGCTGCGGGCGGTCTTGGCGCAGGATTGCTCGCATTTCTTCACGCCAAGCTCGAACCGGGAATCGATTTATTGCTCGATGCCATCGATTTCGATTCCATGCTGAACGATGCAGCGTTGGTATTGACTGGCGAAGGGCGTCTGGACGCGCAAACGTTGATGGGCAAAGCTCCGCTGGGGGTGGCTCGACGCGCGGCGCATAAGAATATTCCTTGCATTGCGGTCGGCGGCGATATCGAATTCGCAACTGTCGATGTTTTTCGTTCCATCTTCGCGCGTATCGAATCGCTTCGTGAATTTGCCGGTTCGGTGGAAGCGGCGAAAGCCGATGCTGCGGGACACCTCGAAGCGCTCGCATTGGCGAAGGCTCCTGAATGGTGGCGGTTTGCGAGCAAGCGGCGCTCTATTTGAGGTTCGCGGTTCCGAACATTTTGTCCCAAATCGATAAAACGCCGGCATAATTCCCGCTCGTCGGGTGCAAATGATGATTGTCGTGTTTATCCGAGTGGACCAGAAACGGGATATGACGCACGAGCAGCGATTTCACACCTGAATGCTAGGTGGCAAGAATGGACACGAGCACCACCGAGGCGAGAATGGCGGCGGTAACGAGGGCGATGGTCATGGTGGCGATGCTTCGACGTGCCAGGTCCAGGTTTGGGGATTCCATGTGCCATTGACGCCGGCGAGGACGGGGTTGAGGAAGGCGCTGGCGTGGTGGAAGACGTCGTCGAGGGTGGGCCAGGGGAGATTGTTTTCGCGTGTCATGCGTGCATAACCGTTCGCCCACCGTGCCGGTGGCTGTGGCAACGAACTTGGCATCGGATGGCTTGCACGATGAGAAAATGTCTCCTGAATTGCGAGACGCAGATTATCGCTACGAAATGGCATCGCCGCACCTAGTATCACCATGTCGGGAAGGTCTTTGATGCGTGAGTTCTCGGTGGCGCGCGGAAGGGTAAATGCGTGTAGCTTCTCCGCAATGTGCACTTCGCGCGCATACACTCGAAGTGATACTCGGGGAAGGTCCGCGAACGAGAAGAGGTCCTCGCTCGTCATTGTTACTGGAAGAATTGCCATCCGGTCGCCAAACGCAATATCGACGCCGAAACGGTCGCCATAAATCTTGCCCGCTAGTCGACCTTCGACCTGAAAACGAAATCCCTCATAAACGACGCCCGGGCCTTCAATGGTCGGGTTTGCTGCGTGAGGTTGGACCTCGAAGGTCATGAAATCGCCAAGCTCGCGCTGGCCTGCACGAGTCAACTCGAACAGAAGATTGTCGGGTTTGCCATAGAACGCGAGATCGACATCACGTGTCATGCGTGCATTCGCGAGTAGCAGCTCGAGTGCAACGCCGCCCTTGAGGACGACTCGATCGCCGAAGTGCTCGACGACACGGGCAAGGAATCGATCGAAAACCGCCCGTTGGCGCACGCGGGCAATGTTATGCCTGAGCTCGGTCGCTTTTTTCTTCAGCCGTGCTTCCAATGCTTGTTTGAAAGCATCGGCATTCCCATAGCGCTTTTGATTCATGCAGATTTAGCTTTGCGCAGTTTCATGGCCTGGAGTTCCCCGGGACTCAACATTCCACGACGATAAGCATCGGCCAGCGCCTGATCGAGGATGTCGGGCGGCAGATTGTCGTCAATACAATCCACAAGCGTCCGCATTGGCTTCGTAAATGGCACCGGCCCCATCCACGCGCGTTCATTCTGCTCCACTGTCCCATAATGGAGCACCGTATTGGGCGACAGGCGCATCCCTTCGATGGGTTTCCACCCTGGCGGCACGGTAATATGCTGCCGAACGGGCAAAATGTCGGATAGCTCGTGCAATCCGAGCGCCGTATCGTGGGAAAAGACGCCTTGCTTTTCGGTTTGCAGCCAGGTGATGACGAGGTCCTCGTGGTCGGAGCCGGGATATGTTAGAAACCTGAAAACATTACCGCCGCAATCCTCGAGATGTTCTTCCGCCTTGAGCGTGGCCTCCGAACCATATCCTGCCGCATTCGCTTGCGCCAAGGTGAAGTAGCCCGCCTGTTTTGCAGCAATTTTATTGATTTCCTCGCTCCGATCTGAACGCGCTAGCCAATTCAAGTATTCTTCGACAACATCGAGATGCAGCAGCTCGACTTTGGCCGCTCGGCCTGACTTACGCGCTTCTGCTAGCGCATCACGATATGCATTACCGAACCGCACAGCGTCTTTGACAATCATGACCGCAGGCCCGATATCAATTTCTATGCCGAGCAGGCTGACCCGCCCTCCGTCACAGAAAATAGTCACACGGTCCGACGTTATAACCTGGTCTACATCTTTAGATTTTTCATGGTCGATCGGCAAACGTAGATTAACGTTTCGCTCCACGCGACCATGTTCGATGATTGGAAACAACTCATCAATTGCACGTGCATCCTCAACAGTGATACCATTTTCGAGTGAGAATGCGCCGACCGCGCGTACCCGCTGAACGCGCCGTTGAATCGTGCAGAGCTTGTCAACTAGCTGGTAATATCGAAGTAGCCGCCCCGGTTCGCCCACACGCGCTTGTGGTTCCACCCGTTGCTCGAACAGTACCTTCGGCTTGTCGTCCTGCACAATCATGCGAAGAACGTTGCCAGTGTTAGAGAACGCAAGCAGGAACTCCAAAATTTCTCGTTCCTCGAAAATCGTTCGTCCTAGACGGCGACGACGAACTCCCATCGCAGCACTTTTTGTTTGCGGGTCCAGTTTTAGCTGAACAAATAGCGGAAGATTCTGGTGCTCGTTCGTGAACTCAAGGTGCCGCCGCCCGGCGCGCACAGGTCGCATTTCCACGTACGGGAGTGTCACGCAGGCGTCGTCTGACTCGACCTCAATGCGAAGACTAAGTGACAGATCGGCAGGGAGTGTTGGTGTGACAGTCACGTATTCAGGCGTTTCCGTACGCCCGTATACGCGCTCATGCGAACTCGGAAGTTGAAATGAAGCAATATACGCACCGTCAACCTTAGTTGACGTGCCTTCATCGAGAGCCTTTTCTAGCTCCCGCATGGCAGCAGTTCCTTCGTTGGTGGCCGGGAATGAAAAGGTCACCTCAGTAGAGCCGTTCTCGTTCTTAAGAATGATCGGCGCAAACCACTTCGCCAACCACCACCGCAACCCCTTCATCCCAGCATCATCCGTCCCCTGCCCCACTGGAACGGACACCCTCACCTTCTCCTTCTTTCGCCACCCCTTCCCCTCTTTTTCCAGCCCCTCGACAATGCGCGGAATTGTCTCCCAATACCCCTCGCGCTTCTCCACATCCCACAGCACCAATACCACGGGCACCGATTGCACCTCCCAATGCTCGATATCTTTTACTTCCAATGGATATCGCAGCAAGTTCGGCGTTTTCTTACCCTTATGGAGTTCGGCATTCCGCGTGCTCTTCAGTTGCACGTAGAACGAAAGTCCGGACGGGACACCCTCGTCCCAAATCTGTACGAGGTAGTCCTCGCCGTAATCTTTGCGCGGTCCTTGCGCCTTCCAACGAAGTTCACCAAGGCGGTCGATAAACTGACCAACACTGCGCTGTTCCTGATCGTCGGTTTCTACCGAACGCTTTCGCAACCCAGTCCGCTCGCTCTTCCTGGTACCCATCTGCGCCCTCACTGTAGCACCCCCGCTCGACGCCTGTCGCCCCCAAAACCCTCCCCAAGCTGCTAGACTCGAAGCGACCACCGCTTACCACATTCGTGCATGCTGCTCGACTCGAAGCGACCACCGCTTACCACGTTCGTGCAAACCACTCGACTCGAAGCGACCACCGCTCACCACGTTGGTGCAAACGGCTCCACTCGAAGCGACCACCGCGCACCACCTTGGTAAATCCCACTCGACTCGAAGCGACCACCGCTTACCACGTTGGTAAACACCACTCGCCAAAGTGCCCGCACCTTCCACTACCATGGTAAATGCCTCCCGCGCCGGAGCGACCGGCGTGTACACGATTGAACATGCCCCTCGATTCCGTTTGACATTTTTTGGGCACAGATCACCAGCACGGGTACACTCAACGCCGATGGTCACCCTACAGAATGAGGCAGGTACCTACCGCCAAGTCGGTCCGCACCAGGTGCGGGTCGAGTTGCCTGACGTATTGCACATTCGCCTCGGCGGCGACGTCGAACGTGAGCATTTCAAGGTCTTTTTCGACACGATGGAAGAACAAATCACGCCGCCAACACGCGCCTATGTCCTGCGAGACGCTCGCAACGGCGGGCTCGTGAAACGCGATGCGCGCGAGTACATCTCCAAAAAGGTCGACCTTTCTCGGGTCGCGGCGATCGTCACCTATGGCGCATCGTTTCACACTCGTACGGTCTTGATGATGGTGAACAAGGCAATGCGCCTGTTCACCGTTAAAGTCCCTGAGATCGTGTTTTTCGACGACGAAGAACAGGCTCGAGCGTGGATCAAAAACCACCGCGACAAACACAAGTGACTCGACATCTTCTTCTTGCGTAGGGACCTCCCTCGTCGCAACGTCCAACCACTCCCATCATGACAGCTTCTCAATCCGCACCGCAAAACAGCGGCGATCCCGAGGTCTTGCGGGTCGTCGCGCGGAAGAAAAACCACCGCGGGCGATGGTTCGCATTGGTTCTCGGGCTCGCTGCAACTGGCACCGCAGGTTTTTTCGCCTGGAAACAACGAACGACCGCTGCACAAGGCACTCAATACCAAACGCAAAAAGTCGAACGAGGCGACCTGCGCGTGAGCGTGACCGCAACCGGAACGCTCAAGGCGCGAAGCACTGTGGAAGTCGGCGCGGAGATTACCGGTCGCGTGCTTCAAGTCCACGTGAACTTCAATGACAAAGTCACCCGCGGCCAGGTGCTCGCCGAAATCGATACCGAAACATACCAAGCGCGAGTCGAAGAGGCGCAGGCGCAATTGACCGCCGCCAATGCATCATTGCAAAATGCACGGGCCACAGCCATTGAATCGAAACAAAAGCTCGAACGCGGCAAAGCAACCCTCGCGCAAGGCGTGCTCACCCAACAAGACTTCGAAACGCTGGAAGCGAATCAAGCCCGAGCCAATGCGCAAATCGTATCGGCCGGCGCGCAAGTCACCTTGGCCCAAGCATCGCTCAAAGTGGTGAAAACCAATCTAGCGAAAGCCGTCATTCGTTCGCCCATCGATGGCGTGGTGCTGAATCGAAATGTAGAGCCTGGACAAACGGTGACGTCGGGACTGCAAACCCCGGTGCTCTTCGTATTGGCCGCAGACCTTGGCGAATTGCAGCTCAATGTACAAGTCGACGAAGCCGACGTAGGCTCGGTGCGTGAAGGTCAGGAAGCAACGTTTACCGTCGACGCGTATTCAAGGCGCACGTTTACGTCGAAAGTGCTTGCCGTAAAGAACATGCCGACGGCAGGAACCACGGTCGTGACGTACGAGGCGTGGTTATCGGTCGACAATGACAAACGACTGCTTCGGCCGGGTATGACGGCGACGGCAACCATTGTCGTGGACGAGCGCAAGAATGTGCTTCTCGTGCCGAATGCTGCATTGCGATTCAATCCGAATCGGCGCAAAGAAGGAACCGCAGCGCAAGGTGTTTCGGTCGATCAGTTTTTGCCCACCGCTCGAAGGCCGACCACGCCAATGAAACGTGCACCGGGCGGCGGTGGTAATGGGCCGCGTGAGCCAGCGTTATGGCTACCCACAGGCGCAGAGCCTCGACGGGTCACGGTGGAGCTTGGTCCTTCGGACGGCGTGCGCACGGAGATTTCGTCGACCGACATTACGGAGGGGACCGAGATCATTCTCACGGCCATCGAGGCTCCGCGTGGCTGATTCAATGCCTGAACCGACAGCGTATCCGATTGTGGAGTTTCGCGGCGTCGAAAAGATCTATGGCGAAGGCGAATCCGAAGTGCGTGCGCTCGATGGAGTGGACATGCGCATCGATCCGGGTGAATTCGTCAGCATCATGGGCGCGAGCGGCTCGGGCAAGTCCACGGCGATGAATATGATTGGCTGCCTGGATGTTCCGACGGGAGGATCGTATTTGTTTCGCGGCGTTGACGTAGGCAAGCTCGATCAGGACCAACGCGCGTTGTTACGCCGTCATTTCATTGGGTTCGTGTTTCAAGGGTTTAATCTATTGGCGCGCACGACGGCGCTCGAGAATGTCGAATTGCCATTGATTTACCGCCGTGTGCCGGCAGATGAACGAAGACAACGAGCCAACCGGGCGCTCGAATTGGTGGGTCTGCAAGATCGAGCGCAGCATACGAGCGCCAAACTGTCGGGCGGTCAGCAACAACGAGTCGCCATTGCGCGAGCACTCGTGACCGAGCCATCGCTGCTGCTCGCGGACGAGCCGACGGGAAACCTGGATACCGCTCGAAAAGCCGAAATCATGCAGCTTTTGACGCGACTCAATCGTGATCATCGCATTACCGTGGTCATGGTCACGCACGAGCCGGATATGGCCGAATACGGAACGCGCACGGTGGTCTTTCGAGACGGGCGAATCATTTCGGGGGCAAACTAATGCTGTGGGCCACGCTGGTCATGGCGCTCCGAGAAGTGCGTAAAAACGCGCTGCGATCCTTTCTGACGATGCTGGGCATCATGATCGGCGTAGGCGCGGTCATTGCAATGGTAACGATTGGAGAAGGTGCGACACAAAAGGTTCGTGCCGACGTGAGTGCTCTTGGCGATAACTTGCTCATCGTGTCGCCAGGAGCGGCTCGACGCGGTCCGGAACGAACACCGGCCAAACCATTCGAACAGGATGATGTAGACGCCATCGCGCGCGAAATCGTGGGCATCAAGGCCATGGCACCGACGGCGCAATCTGGTGCGACGGTGGTGTTCGGCAATCAGAATTGGCCTACGAACGCGATTGGAATGGACGAATCGTTTTTTGAAGTGCGCGGCTACAAGATCGACGTCGGGCGAAGCTTGTCGGAAACGGAAATGTCGACGGGTTCCGCAACTTGCGTGCTTGGAAAGACCGTGCGGGAGAATCTGTTTGGCGCAGCGATACCGATGGGAAAACGTATTCGCGTCAAACAGATGTCGTGCCTGGTCGTGGGCGTACTTGCCCCGAAAGGTCAAGCCGCCGTGGGCGGGGATCAGGACGACGTGGTATTGATGCCGCTGCGCGCATTTCAACGACGAGTTGCGGGCAATCTCAACATTGGCTCGGTGTACGTGCAGACGGAAAACGCGGCCATGACGGCGTCGGTGCAGTCGCAAATCGAGGATCTGATGCGGGAACGACGGCGCATCATGCCTGGCGCGATTGATGACTTCAACGTGCGCAACATGCAAGAGATTGCGGACACGATGAGCAGCGTCACGGCGTCATTGACGGGGCTACTTGGCGGAATTGCCGCGGTCAGTTTGCTCGTCGGAGGCATTGGCATCATGAACATCATGCTCGTGAGCGTGACGGAACGGACGCGGGAAGTGGGAACGCGCTTGGCGATTGGAGCTTTGGCCAGCGAAGTGCTGATGCAATTCCTGGTCGAAGCGGTCGTTTTGGCAATGCTCGGAGGGATTCTCGGAATCGCTTTTGGTTTGTCGTTATCGTATGCGGCAACGATAGCGCTTTCGCTGCCTTATTCGATTTCACCGCTCACGGTGGCGGGAGCATTTGGATTTTCGGCGGCGGTCGGAGTTGTGTTTGGATACCTGCCGGCTCGAAAAGCCGCGCGGCTCAATCCGATCGAGGCTTTGCGGCACGAATAATCAACGACCTTGGGGCGGAGCACTATTACGCGGCGGAACGCTTTCACGCCTGCCGCCGTCGCCTGTTCGGAACACTTCGAGCAGCGCGTTCCACATCTCGTGCACCGAAGCATAACGATGTTGCGGCTCGATCGCGAGCACACGCGTGACCCAGCGATCGATAGCTTTGGGCAAATCGGGGCGTTTTTCGTGCAAACTCGGGCGAGGGCCACGAATGACCAGGCGAACGACATCCACGAGCGAATCGCCGCGAAATGGCACGTGCCCGGCAAAAATTCGATAAAGGACCGCGCCCATGGCATAGACGTCGGCAGCCGAGGACACGTTAATCGACGGTCCCGTCCAGCTTTCCGGCGCAATGTACGACGGTGAGCCTATAACAACCCCTTCTTGGGTCAATTGCGTAGACGCTGAAAGGTCTTTGACCATTCCGAAATCGAGCAAACGCACTCGGCCTCGAGCGGTGGAATCCAATACGAAAATATTGGCGGGCTTTAAATCTCGATGAACGATTCCGCGGGCATGTGCAGCCTCGAGCGTATCGATGATGGAAGTCAACAATTCAATGATCGTCGAAATCGGTAGTGGTCCGAAATTTTTTTCATGCTGCCAGAGATAACGTTCGAAGTCCTGGCCGCGCAGCAGTTCCATGACGATGTACATCAGGCCATTTTTGGCGCGGTTGAACGCAAAGATTTGCACGGCAGCGGTTCCGGCAAGCATGCCCATGGCCCGAGCCTCGCGGCGCATACGCGTGGTGAATTCGGGCGAGTCGGCCACTTCGGGCTTGAGGATTTTGATCGCGACGGGCGCGCCAATATCCAAATCTTCGGATTCGTAGACTGCGCCTTGACCGCCTTCGCCAATCATCCGTACGACACGGTATTGGCCATCGATGACTTCCCCCGGCTGGATCATGGAGATCCTCTCTGCTCGTCGAGGAGCAATGACGTCATTTCCAGCATACGCGTATCATCGGCACGTTGGGCGCGTCAACGGTTGCTTGACTTGGAAGCGATGGCCTGCGAACATCGGCGTCATGACTTGCGTACCCGCATTTCTGGACCCGGCCGTCAGCGCTTCCGTCGTCGAGGAGGATCCGGTCTGGGCTGCGCTCATGTCGGCAACCCCCGCGACTGAGCAACTATCCGAAGAAGAAGAAGCGATTGTCGATGCGGCGCTCGAACGCGTGCAGCGGGGCAAGCGAGGCATCGGTGGGGCGCAAGTCCGCGGAATTATCGACCAAATGCGTCGCGAACAAGACGGATGAGCTGGGAACTCGAGTGGGACGACGCGGCCATCGACGGGTTGCGCAATCTACATTGGCGCACAGCAGCAAGACTCGATGAAGCGATGATGCGCTTCGCTTATATGGGCGTTGGAGAGCCGCATCCAGTTCATCCCCCCAAACCCAATATTTTCAGCTTCGAGTCAATGGCGCGGTCGCCATATTTCTGACCGATCGCACGACACGCACACTGCATGTACTCGCAGTGCTCCCGCGCTCGTAGTCGCAATGACATTTCGCGCCAAACCCTAATACGGCGCCGCCCTTTCGAGCGGCACCGCATTGCATTCTCACGACGCCGGCATCGGTGCCAATGCCAGCGGCAATATCTCGTCCATCGTTTCGACCAGCGTCACTTTCACGGCGTCCAAAATATCCTTCGGCACGTCGTCCAAGTCCCTCCGGTTTTTCGCCGGAATGAGCACGTGCTTAATGCCCGCACGATGCGCCGCCAATAGCTTCTCCTTCACCCCCGTCACCGCCATGACGCGACCACGCAGCGATATCTCGCCCGTCATCGCCAGGTCCGAACGAACAGGACAATCGAGAAGCAACGAGCACAACGCCGTGAACATCGTCACGCCCGCACTAGGACCGTCTCGCGGAACTCCGTGACGAGGCACGTGCAAGTGCAAGTCGATGTTCTTCAACCACTCGGGATCCAAATGCAGTCGATCCGCCTTGCTCCGCACGAACGACACCGCCGTCGTCGCCGACTCCTGCATCACGTTCTTCATGTTGCCCGTCAACACGATGTTGCCTTTGCCAGGCATCTTCGACGCTTCGATGAAGAGCAATTCTCCACCAGCAGGTGTCCATGCCAAACCCGTCGCCACGCCCGGCTCCAGCACCCGCTCCGCTATCTCCGGTCGATACTTGTGCAGACCAAGAACCTTCTCCACGTGCTCCGCATCGACAATTTGGCGCACATCCTCGCCTTCGGCCAAACGCACCGCTGTGGAACGACAAACCGCAGCGATCTCCCGCTCCAAACCACGTACGCCTGCCTCGCGCGTGTAGTAATCGACGATCGACTCGATCCCCCCATGCGTGAACTCGAGACGCTCGTCCGTGAGGCCATGCGCGCTGAGCTGCTTCGGCACGAGAAACTCTCTCGCTATGCCGAGTTTGTCCGTGCGCGTGTACCCCGGAACCTCAATCACTTCCATGCGATCCATCAGCGCGCGAGGAATCGTGTCGCGGTTGTTCGCCGTCGCCAAAAACATCACCTGCGACACGTCGAAAGGCATGTCGAGGTAGTGATCTTGGAACGTCGAGTTCTGCTCCGGATCAAGCACCTCGAGCAACGCAGAAGCAGGATCGCCTCGTAGATCGGCACCGAGTTTGTCCACTTCATCGAGGACCAACACGGGGTTCCTCGTGCCCGCTTTCTTGAGCGCATGAATGATGCGACCAGGCAACGCTCCCACGTACGTGCGCCGATGCCCGCGAATCTCAGCCTCGTCTCGCACACCACCCAACGCGATACGCTCGTACTGACGTCCCATCGCTCGCGCGATCGACTTGCCAAGAGACGTTTTACCAACACCAGGCGGACCGATGAACAACAAGATCGGTCCCTTCTTGTCGGTGCGAAGTTGCCGAATCGCCGAGTACTCGACGATGCGCTTCTTCACCTTCTCCAAGCCAAGATGATCCTCGTCGAGACAACGACGAACATCCTTCGTGCTCAAACGATCGACCGTCGTCTTCGACCACGGCAAGTCACCGATCCACTCAACGTAGCTCCGCGTGAGGTTGTACTCGGCAGACTGCTGCGCCATCGAGCGCATGCGGCTGAGCTGTTTTTTGGCGACTTTTTCCACGTCGGCGGGAGGTTTGGAAAGCCGAACCCGCTCACGAAGCTCCTCGATCTCGTCGTCCTCGGACGACTCACCAAGCTCCTCGCGAATGGTCTTCATCTGCTGGCGCAAGATGTACTCGCGTTGGCTCTTGCCCATCTCCTCCTGCACCATCGAGGAGATCTCTTTCTTGACGCGCAACACTTCGAGCTGACGTCCCACCATCGCGAGGACCAGCCGCACACGAGCTTTGACGTCAAACGCTTCGAGGATCTCTTGTTTGTCCCGGACCGACGCTTGCGCTTGCGGAAAGTTCGACGCGATGAGATCCGCGAGCGCTCCGGGCTCACGCACGTTGTCGAGGATTCCTGCGGTATCGCGCGGCAAGTTGGGCATGAGCTGCAACACTTCACGCGTGGCTTCACGAAGCCCCGTACCAAGCGCATCAAGCTCGACGTCACGCACGAGCGCTTCCGGAATACGCTCGATCTTCGAACGCATGTACGGCTCGAGCGACGACGTTGCCTTCATGCGAAACCGTCCGAGACCGTGCAGCACGACCGAGTAATTGCTCGGGCCGAGACGGATCACCTTCACGACACGAGCGATCGTTCCGACCGTGTACAGGTCCTTGAACGTCGGTTCGTCGACGTCCGAGGAACGCTGGCTGAGCACGCCAACGAGCGCTCGTTCGCGACCTAAAAGGTCTTCGACGAGCCGCACGCTGCGTGGACGTCCGACGTTGATAGGAACGACGGACATCGGAAATAGGACGGAATTTCGCAGCGGCAGAATGGGAACAGTGTCTTCCACTGCCGGCGGAGGCGGACGAGATGGCGGGGCGCCACTGGATGCCATGCGCGCCAACCTAGTACATTTTTGCGCTCGTGCCTGGCGCTTTCAGAAGTCTCGGATCTTCCAAAGTCCGTGCTCACGCACGAGAGCAACAGTGCCACCAGCGCCGTAGGACATTGCCGCGCTATCGCCGGTCTCTTCGATCGACGCGGAGGGAAGCGCGGTACGGATGGCCTGGACAATGCGGCTCATTTGCTCCTTCTGCGGACCTTCCCATGCGGCGCGAAGTTTTTCAGCCGATAGCTCGGTCGGCGCAGGAAGAGCCGTCGCGGGCGTATTCGTGGGTGCTGTTCCCGTCGCGGGCGGTGGCTCATCACCAGGCAATACGCCAGTCTTTTCGGCGTCGGGGACGTAGCGCAACACCACATCGTATCGCTTGCGCTCGTATGCTCGAAGAAACCCCGCGAGAGCCTGCCTAGGTGTCGCTTGGCTGTAGAGATCGATCGCGCTGGCATCGATGCGCCACTTGCCGTTTTCGTACACGAGCAGAAGCTCGTCACCGTTCGGCATGTTGACGGTTGCGGAGACGACGGGATCGCTGGCGGGACGACTGACGGCGCGCGCGATTTCCCGGACTTCGTCGGGGTTTTCCTTCGCAGCGCGGCGGAAGGCATCGAGCGACATGGAACGCTTGGCGTCGTCGGACAACAAGCGATACGCCTCGTCGACACGGCCTTCTTCGAGCGCTCGAGCGTAGGCGCGGAGCGTGTCACTCGGTCCTTGCTGAACGATCGCGCTCGAACCACATCCAACAAGAGCGATGGCAAGCGGCACTAGCCAGGCGGAGAGCTTCACGGGCGCGGGTTTAGCACAGCCACGGCGCGATGAGATCAGGTAGAAAAAGCACTCGGCGACAAGACCACCAGGATGAACCCATGACCCGAATTGCTCGAGTGGAGCGAGTCACTCGCGAAACCAACATTGCCGTCGAGATCGACCTCGATGGCATGGGAAGATCGAACATCTCGACTCCCCTTCCCTTTCTGTCCCACATGCTTGATCAGATCGCTCGACACGGGCTGTTTGATCTGACCGTCGAAGCAACGGGAGATGTCGAGATCGACGGACATCATACGACCGAAGACTTGGGCATCGTGCTTGGAGCGGCTTTCGCGGAAGCGCTCGGAGACAAATCCGGCATCGCACGTTATGGCGAAGCCACGTTGCCAATGGATGAAGCGTTGGTGACCTGCGCCCTGGATTTGTCTGGACGAACGTATTTCGTGTTTCGCGTGCCTTTGCCGAAAGCGAAAGTGGGCACGTTCGACGTGGAGCTGGTGCCGGTGTTTTTCGAGGGATTCGCCCGCGGCGCTCAATGCAATTTGCATCTGCGAATGCATGAAGGCGAGAACCTGCATCACATCATTGAAATCAGCTTCAAAGCATTTGCGAAGGCTCTGAATCGCGCCGCGCGGATCGACCCTCGGGTCGCGGGCATTCCGTCGACGAAAGGAAGCTTGTAGGCATGTTGCGAATCGCGCTCGTCGATCTAGGAATGGGGAACCTGCGCAGCGTGGAGCGAGCTATTGCGCGTGCAGCCATGGACCGAGGCGTAAACGTGGAAGTGGTGCGGACGGGCAAACCCGAAGACGTGCTTGCCGCGGATAAAGTCGTGGTGCCTGGACAAGGTGCGTTTCGCGATTGCGCGGTAGCCATTGGGCAAGGCATCGGGGAAACGCTGCGTGAGGTGATCAAGCAGGGAAAACCGTATTTAGGGATATGCCTGGGGCTGCAAGTGTTATTCGAATCGAGTGACGAAGCGCCTGGCGCGGTAGGGCTGGGAGTATTTCGAGGGCACGTGGAGCGGCTCAGTGCTGGCGCGGGCGATAGCGCGGTGAAGATTCCGCATATGGGTTGGAACCAGTTCGAAATGGTGCGTCCGGTGCAGGGCATTTTCGAGGTATGGCGAAACGAGCCGCCA
>CAZETM010000065.1:0-3452 GCA_964514885.1 uncultured Polyangium sp.
GCACAATGGGCTCTTTCGGTCCATTGTTCTGCCAATCAGCGGGATCGACGACGACCCGCCGATCCGCGGGGGAATTGGAAACCGGAGTCAACGTTGAATCGCGAGCCGAACGGATGGCAGTTCGTTCGGGGGCGGTTGGATTTGGCGAATTCGGGGCAGGATGTGCAGGCGGCTCGATGCGAGTGCGCGAATGCAACAAACCTACGCCGAGCGCTAGGCAAACGACGGCGACAAGCCCTTTGGTGAGCGGGCGAAGCGGCACGTCGGTCATTCCGCGTAAGTCGAGCTGTTGACACAGCGATAAATTCTAGAATCGGCCTTGTTGCAAACGCCTTCGAAGTTGTTGATGTCGGTGTTGTTGATGCAATACGCCTGGTCGTCGCCAGCGCGATTGCCGATCCAATCGCCATTGAACAAAACAGAACCGGCTCCGTTAGCTTGGGCGAGCCGGTATAGCTCGTTGTACGTGGAGATGTGCCCGCCGAGGGCATAACACACGTTTTGCGCATTGTTGAAGTTCGCCGCGGCAAACCATGTCGTGGCGCAAATGGTATTGGTGCGCGTGATGCCGCTCTGGGAGGTCGAGAATGTTGCGCCCGCGGAATTGAACGGCGCGGTGCATGTTCTCGGACCGGCACCGATGAGTTGACTCCACGTTGTCGTGTCGGCATTGTTGGTTTTGCGAAACCAGAAGTCTTGGTCGAAAAAGCTGCCCCCGATGTGCATGGCGTAGTTATTGCCGCTGTTGCTGTGACGCACTTCGATGAGATGCTGCCAGCTCGATGCATTCGGATAGTAGTTCGTTGGGCTCGGTGTTTCGTAGAAACCGCTTCGCCCGCCTAATGTTCCGGCATTATCGCGCGTTTCGGTACGCGTCAAACCATTGCCCCAGTAGACGATACCGTCGGCGCGAATGTTTCCAGTGGCATGAACTTGTTCCGCAGGGTTTGCCGTACCGATGCCCAGCGTGCCATTGACATACGTAATGCCCGACGTACCGCCATCGACCTGGAGATACGCCGCCGAGTCATTGTGAATGCCACCTCGGAATTGCGCCTGGGTTTGGAAGTAGACCGTGCCGCTATTGAAATACGCACCGCCGGGGACGACGACGTATGAACTGGCAACGAGGTATGGGGTTGCCGCGGTGAATCGAAGGTTACCAGCAGTGTCGGCAGCCGAATTGATGCTGACGAACCCATTGGCATAAATGTTCGACGCGGCGAATTGTTCGTATTCGGTGCCTGGATTGTTGTACGTGCGGATGACGCCGCCCGAGTCCATACCGATCTGCGAAGCAACGACGCCAGGCCAATGGAAAGCAATGCGCGGCGTGGAAGTCGTCCGAACTTCAATGGGTGCCGTAGTGTAGACGGTGCCCGCTCCACCCAAAACATCGAATTGATTGCTGGTGGTGACGGTGGTGCCATCATCGGTAATGCTCGAGTTGCCACCGGTCGTGGCGCTCGTGAATTTGATTACGGTATTGGTGGTGCCATTGATGTTGGCGGATCCTGCGGGGCCAATGGGACCTTGCGCTCCGGTTGCGCCCGTCGCGCCTGTTGGCCCTTGAATACCTTGCGGACCTTGCGCGCCAGTCACGCCAATGGGACCTTGCGCGCCGATTGCGCCCGTCGCGCCCGTTGGCCCTTGAATACCTTGCAGACCTTGCGCGCCAGTGGCCCCCGCCGGCCCAATTGGCCCCTGCGGCCCAATCGGTCCCATGGGACCAATATCGCCTTGCGGACCCGTTGGTCCCATTGGACCAATAACACCTTGCGGACCCGTCGGACCCATTGGACCGATATCACCTTGCGGACCCGTCGCGCCAATGGAACCTTGAATACCTTGCGGACCCGTCGGTCCCGTGAGGCCAGGCAATCCATCCGCTCCCGTCGCACCCGCCGGACCAACTGGCCCAGTTGCACCGGGAGCACCGTCCGCTCCCGTCGCACCATCCGCACCAGTTGCCCCCGTTGGACCTACCAGTCCCGTCGGAGGGCCAACCCATTCACCGCTGCTATTGATGATTTCCGTACCGCCAATCGACACACTGGTCGGATGAATGTCGCCATTGACATCCTTCGCCATCAATGCATACGGAACACTCTGCACAGGCGACCGCGGCAAAAGCTCAGGCTCGGAACCAATCGTAATACCGAAATGACGAAGCGAGCCGTCGAATACCTTGTCGTCGAACGGCACAATCGAGCCAAGTGAAACCGAATAATAACCTTCCTCGAAAGTGACCGTATGCGTCTCGCTCCAAATGGGGACCGATGCATCCACGGCGTCATAAATCGCAAAGACGACCTCGAGCGGGCCGCTGATCGGCGCATCGTCGGCATCGAAAAGCCGGCCTTGATTGGTAATGGTGCCAGGGACATCGGCCCGTGCATCCCACGCGCCCGCGCTCACGCTGCCAGCAAGCAAACACGCAGCAAGCCATCGTCGAATCGTGCGAGCTTTCATGGTGCGTCGTCCCTTTCCAAGCCAATGCGCGGACAACACGCGCAGGCTGACGGAGAGTACGGTAAAGCGTGACCTTCTGTCAACGGCGGCAATCCTTGAACACGACGGAGTCTACGCGCACACGAAAATCAGCCCACGCGTTGCCAAGGAGACGTGTGCGTGGTAACGGAGGTGTACACTGGAGAGCCGCCGATGGAATACCGCGATTGCATGGCACCCGATACCGATCCAACCGATGAGGAATTGGAGGCAGTGGCGAAGGAGGCGCTCGCAATTGCTATGGAGCGGCGCGCAGAATACGAGCGCTGGGTCTCCGCGGCACTCCGGGACGCCGAAACGGATGCGCACCTGCATCGACTTCCACGCGGCTCGGATACGGACACACGTAAATGAGCGACGGCGCAAGTGAGAGACCGCGACTGCTCATTGTGGCAGGTCCGAATGGTACCGGAAAAACGACCCTTACCGACGCAGGGTTGCGGCATCAGTGGTTCGCTGGGTGCCAATACGTCAATCCGGATCTGATTGCTCAGCAGCTCGGCGATTGGAATAACCCGCAAAAGGTGCTCGAAGCGGCCAAAATCGCAACAGAGAATCGCGAGGCGTGCTTGCGGCAGGGTCGCAGTTTGGCATTCGAGACGGTGTTCTCGAGCCCTGATAAGGTAGAGTTCGTACGCCGGGCAATCGACAAGGGATTCTTCGTGCGACTGTTCTTCATAGGCACGCACGGCCCACACATCAATGCTGCTCGCGTAGCGCAACGAATGCGACACGGAGGCCACCAGGTCCCCATTGATAAAATCATCGCTCGGTGGTCTCGCTCGATTAGCAATTGCGCCGCAGTGGCAGAGGCGGTAGATCGCCTCTACCTTTACGACAATTCCGTCGATAGTCGGGCGCCGCAACTGCTACTGCGCGCAACGAAGGGCCAAATTCAGAAGCAATACTTGGACGACCTTCCGGAATGGACCTCGCCAATC
>CAZETM010000065.1:3552-16961 GCA_964514885.1 uncultured Polyangium sp.
GGGCCAAATTCAGAAGCAATACTTGGACGACCTTCCGGAATGGACCTCGCCAATCATCACGTCGCTCGACCTGAACTACGTAATGCCGCTCGAAAATTTCTGAACACGGCTCATTCACTTCCCGCCCACCCGACTATCATCCGACTCCCGCTTCGTCACTCCCTCGCGATCGAATAGCTCGAGCAGCGGAATCGTTTGCCTACGTCCTAACCCCGACAATTCCTTGAACTCCGCAATGGTCATCCGCCCGTGCTGGACCAAATGCGCCTTCACCTTGTCGCGCAAAACGTCGATATCTTTTCGGTAAAACCATAACTCGCCCGCGTGAATCGATTGCCCCTCACGCACGAGCTTTGCCAGAATCGCTTTCACGTCTTTCGGCGCCGCCCCCGTCGCCTCCTTCACCATGAATTCGGTGAGCCCCTTCAAACCAGCCTTTTCCATTGCATCAAGCGCAGCTCCGACCGGACCTTCCACACCACTTCGCGCCGGTGCCGCCGCTGCCGATGGCGAACGAACGATATCGCCGTCAATCACAATCGGCTCGCCCGCCACCGTGCTGCTCGATGACGCCGCCATTTTAATGATCTCGTCCGCAGCTTCCGCTCCCGCAACATCTGCCAGCCGCGTCCGCAACGTCTCTTTGACCATTCCCCGGTCGAGCGGCGCTTTGCGATGATGCTCCACCACCCACGCGCGAGCCTTCGCCGCCAATTCAATCAACGTCGCGCGAAGCATGAAGCCATGTTTCTTCACGCGCACCAGCTCGCCCTTGTCCCCGAGTTTGTCCCCTGCCCTCTCCAATTCCGTCGCTGCCATCGAAAAACGCGACGGCAATTCAGTGCGCGGAAATGGCTCGGGCGATGATTCACTCGTCAATGCGCGGATCACATCCTGCGGATCTCGCGCCTGCATCAAACTTTCGAGCACCGCCCGGCGTAGCCCTCGCGGACGTTTTCGCGGCGGCCGGGCATCCAATACAATACCCCCACCCAATACCGCTCCCGAAGGACCATCGATATCAGAACCGCGAATGACAAACCGGTCCCCACCCACGACCGCCAATGCATCCGACAAACGTAAACGCGCCAAGTATCGACCGTCCTCCAATGGATCACCCATTAAATCAAGCTTCCCGGACGAACGAGCCGTTCCGACATACACCGAAATGGTCATGCCATGACGAACCGGCGCAACCGCTCGCAAAAAAACATCCAATCGCCTGGTCGGAACAACCGACGCATCATCCGTGACCAGATCTCCTCGATGCACCGATTCAATGGGCAAACCAGCCAAGTTTAATGCCAAACGCGTCGGAGCCTCGGCAATCTCCACGGGTTTGTCGTGCACATGCAGCCCGCGAGCCGCCGTCTTGTGCACCTCACCCTCCGCACTGCGCTCGCCCGCCCGGCCCGTTCCCACGACAAACAGCGGCGCACCCATCGCCATACGCCCCGCCACGAGCGTTCCCGTCACGACCGTTCCCGCTCCGCGCACAGAGAAAACGCGATCGACACTCAGCCGAGCGCGCGGCGCAGACGCAGGCGGAGGCAACGCCAAAAGCGCTTGACGCACAGACTCGCGCACCTTGTCCATGCCCTCACCCGTGCGAGCCGAACACAACACGACATCGGCCTCGATGCGTCCCGAAAGAAGCTCGACGGCTTCGTCACCCGCAAGTTGAGCAAGCTCTTCGCCGACGCGATCCAACTTCGTAACGACGACGATCGCGCGACGAATGCCGAGCAGTTCGCACGCTGCAATGTGCTCGCGCGTCTGTGGCATGACGCCTTCGTCCGCAGCCACGACAAGCAGCACGAGCTCCATGCCGACAGCACCCGCGATCATCGTGTGCACGAAGCGACGATGACCCGGCACGTCGATGATGCTGACCTCGATCGAGTCATCGAGATGCCACGGCGCAAACCCTAATTCGATCGTGATTCCACGGCGTTTTTCCTCAGGCAGGCGATCGGTGTCGATGCCCGTGAGAGCTCGAACGAGCGTTGTCTTTCCATGATCGACATGACCTGCAGTACCGAGAACGAAGCGACGCACGCGGCGAGACTAGCGCGGATTTTTGCGACGACACATCGTGATGGCGCTCGTGGACGAACGCGGGTAAAAGAGCAAGTGGAAGCGCGCGGTAGGCTGGTGCCACCCCCGGTCTTCAAAATCGGTGCGGGGCAGTTCCGCTGTCCTGGGCAGGTTCGATTCCTGTGCGCTTCCGTTAGCCTTCATCAGACGACTTCGTCGTCGTGATGCCGTGGCGCTTCGAGTACGGAGATCTCCGTTTCACCAACTTGCAAGCCGCGAGAAGAAAAACTTCACCAACGCGTTGCGACTGCCGAGATGACGCACGCGCACGCCGTGTTCGGTCGCGACAAACTCAGCCTCGTCTGCTCGGCAGTACCAACGCGAGTCAAGGGAAAAGTGAACCATAATGTTCGTGATCTGCAGGACGCGTGATGGGACGATACGCATCTGAGAGAGTGCGCTTCAGTGTGGTGCTCGGGGTGGAAGGAGCAATGAAGAAAACGTTCGACGGAGCCCGAGAATGTCTTTATGGACCCTGAACGAACGAGCCAATGTGGGAATTTTGGAACTCACCAATTGATTATTGGATTCGCCTACGCGGTGTCGCGTGCCCCTTGGCGAACACCGACGCAAAAAGGTTGTTGGTTTCGCAACCGCGTCCTGATAACGTGCGATCATGGTTTTAATTCGACGATCTTTCTCCTATTGGGCTCCGATAACCCTTTGTTCGTTCTTGTCCCTCCATTGCGGTAACGGGAACCCGACCAGCGGCACGAGTTCCGCGTCATCGGGAAGTGGTGGCGCTGCGGGATCCGGTGGAGCTGGAGGAGCCATGGCCAGCTCGAGTGGAATGTCGTCATCGAGCGGCATGGGAGGGGGCGGACCCGGCCCAATGCTGCTCGATCCCACCTTTGGCAAAGATGGCATTTCCACCGTGGGAATCGCTGGCAGCAATGGCGATTCCGCGCGCGCAGTCGCTCGGCAAGCCGATGGTAAGTTCGTCGTTGCAGCGACGACGAATGTTTCGCCGCTCGGCAGCGTTCCGATTGCCGGTGAGCTCTTGCTCGTGCGAATGGGGGTGGACGGCGCGGTCGATCCGAATTTCGGAGTCAATGGCAAGGCGCTTGTCAGCATTGGCCTGCATGCCACGGCAGATGCGGTGATGGTGCAGTCGGATCAAAAGATCGTGGTCGTGGGGCATTACGACGCCGCGAGTATGGGGTCGCTCGTGTACATGGCGAGATTCACGTCGAACGGCGCACTGGATCCGAGTTTTGGCAAGGGTGGCATTGTAGCCATCGATGGACTCGTCGCGTACAGCGCGAGTGTGGCGTTTGGTGCAAATGGCAAAGTTGTCCTTCGTGCGAAGAATTTCGAAAACAAGAATGTCGTGATGCGCCTATTGCCCGACGGAAACCTCGATTCGTCCTTTGGTGTGGGCGGCGTGCAAGCGATGCTTCCTGTGACGATTTCGGCCGGTGGACCCATTGCGGTGCAAGCGGATGGCAAGATCCTCGTGGCGTCTTCCGTGGGCAGCGGGACCACGCAAGATACGGTTGTTGTTCGCCTCTTGCCCGATGGAGCGGTAGACATGGCGTATGGTGTTGCGGGCCAGGCGCTGGCAAAGCGAGTGGTTGCTCGTTTGGCCTGACACGGGCAACGAGTGCGGGGGGACTCGATACAATGTTCGATGGGGATGGCAGTGTCGTGACAACGCTGGAAAGCGGTAATTTTTGTGGCGTTCGGGCGCTCGCGGTGCAGCCGGATGGCAAGATCCTTGCTGCGGGGCAAGGAGGCAATCTACAGGGGTCGATTGTCGTGCGATACGAATCGAATGGCGCGCTCGACATGACGTTTGGGCAAGCGGGTGTTGCGAAAGCGTGGATTCCAGGCGAGCCAATGGATGCCGACACGATGGCACTTTTGCCTGACGGAAAGATCCTCGTGGCGGGGTTTCAATTCAAGGGTCAAGCTCCACAATATTCTTCTTGGAATGTCGTACGGCTCGATGCGACGGGGCAAATTGACGCGACGTTCGGAATTGCGGGGGTCGCGGAAATAGAAACATACCCGGTGGCGCCGATCGTGAGCCGCTACGAAGGGCCTGGGATGGTCGTATTGCCGGATGGGTCGGTCATTCTCGGCGCGTCGACGCGCGCTGGGCTCTCTGAGAAGATGCTGGCGTGGAAGATCGGGCCGGACGGCAAGCTGGACGCGACGTTTGGCGATATGGGCAAAGCGATTGTGCCGTCAGTTCACGGGACGTTTTCGGCGTACGGGATTGGGCTTCAGCCGGACGGGAAGGTCGTGCTTGGTGGTCGAGGTTTTTCCGCGGAGACAGGGACGGACTTTGGTTTTGTGCGGCTGATTCCGTAAGAAAACGTGAGGAAAACGTTTGGCACGGTGAGTGGATTTACAACGACTCCCGACGGCACTCGCATCTGGAATACCTGAGCCCAGTGGAGTTCGAATTGAGAACACAAGCGAGAGCGTTTGCGGCATAGTTCGACTGTCCACGAAATCGAGGGAAGATCGCTCGTCGATTACGGCGCGAGCAGCACCGTGAACATATCCGTTCCACCCGTGGTGGAGACCTTTCCCACCCCCCCTCCCAACTCGATATCACTATCGAATCCGCCTGCCGCGAGCACGCGGCCCTTCGGACCTGCAACCGCGGCCATGGCGAATTGACCGGACTGGCCTTGGAACCTGCGCGCCCAAAGGGGGCTCCACGAATCAGCGCTCAGTTTGACCACGAATGCGTCCAGGCCGTTGAGCGGGACGCTATTGATGCCGCCCCAATCCACGGCGGTATCGAACGCTCCGACGAGAACGATGTGCCCGGCGCCATCGACGGCCAGAGAATTGCCCAGGACTCGCCCGGTTCCGCCGAAACGAGCGGCGCGTACCAATTCGCCGCCATCGTCATTCAGCTTGACAAGAAACGTATCGAAGTTCCCTTGGGCGACGAGCGGCGTGCCTCCGAAATTGACCGAACCTTGAAATCGTCCAGTCAATGCGATTTCGCCATTGGGAGCGGCGACAGCTCGCGCGGATTGATCACCGGCGGTAATCGAAGCGCGGCTCCATTGATGAGCGCCGGTTTGGCTGGTAAACCGAGCGACGAAACAATCGACACCGCCGCCATTGGAGATCGACGCCCCACCCAGGTTGAAGCTCGAGTCGGATTCTCCAACGAGAACTAGAGCTCCGCCATTCGTGATCGCCAATCCGCGGCCGAATTGCGAGCCTGCATTGACGAAAATACGGCTCCAACGGTGATTGCCGTCAGGATCGAGGCTCAGAAGAAACGCGTCGTCACCGACCACGTTGACGGCTCCGCCACCCAAATCAATCGTAGAGTCTTGCAAACGGCCCGTTACGTAGATATTTCCGACCGTGTCGGTCGTAATTCCCCACGCTGCGTCGAACTTTCCTCCGCCGAAGCGTCGTGCCCATAGTGGTGTGCCACTGGCATCGAGCTTGAAGACGACGATATCACTGGATCCCGCCGACACCAGAGTCGTTTGGCCCAGCGTGAGATTGCCGCTGAACTCTCCGGCCACCACGATGTTTCCCGCGACATCGACAGCAACGGAGCGCGCGGCTGCGGTGTTCGTGCTCGCATAGGTGCGTGCCCACGACGGTTGCGCTGCGGGATCGAGCTTTGCAACGTATATCTTGCCTGCATTGACGACGACGTCGAAATTATCGACATTGCCATCGACGACGCCCCCCACGACGAAGCCGCCGTCGATCGCGGCTGACGACGCCAAAATGGCATCGTCATTCGGTAGCGGCGCATTGCCGCTCGGTGTAAACCATGCAATGGTCGTTCCCGTACATTCCGCGATTGGATCACCGTCGCAGTCGTCGTCGTCGGGCGTGCGACAGTCATCGAACTTCGGAGAATTCTTGGGCACACACACGCTTTGCGACAGTCCATCCGCCGTACATATCCTCATGCCCAACGAACAAGCGCCGAGTTGGTTCGTTGTGCAATCCGAAACTTTGTCGGGTGTACACCCCATCGAGCCGCCGGAACCACCGGCTCCTTCGGGTGGCTGGACTTTCAGGTCGCCGAGGCATCCCGAGAGCGTTCGAATTGTCAAAAGAAGTCCTACGAGCGCCGCTACTGATCGAAAAATGGGCTTCAACAGCAGCGAGTGTGCACGAAGCGGTCGAATGAAGCCTGGTCGAGCGTCGAGTTGCTGACGCGCTCGAACACATCCTCGGTACCCAAATCCTCGAGCATGCGACGCACCAGAACCGGGATGTCTTCCAGCCGTTGTCGAAGCGCAGGAAGCTCGATTCGAACCTGCGCCACGCGAAAATAAAGATCGCTGCGGAACGTGCCCGTATTGAACCACCTTCGAGATCTTCTCGAAGATCGAGTGCATGCCTGCGCTTTGCGCCACGAGCGGACCGAACGCAGGGATGTTTGGAACGACAATCTTTTCCGGTCGTACGGGTTCGAACGAGATCTCCGTTTCGCCAAGACGCAGCTTGCAAGCCGCGAGAAGGAAGACTTCGCCAACGCGTACGCCACCGGCAAAGATGCCGTTGCGACTGCCGAGCTCACGCACTCGAACGCCGTGTTCGGTCGCGACAAACTCAGCGTGAACGGGCCCTTGGATTTTTTCAGCTCTGGTTCGTGCATCGGCAACTTCGGTGATGCAGCGACAACCCGATGACAATAAGGCAAAGAGTCGCTGATGAGCCTGACCCGTAAGGGGCAGACTCGTCACTTCTTCTTCATCCAAGACAAGCTTTGGAAGCTCATCGACGAGATCGAGCTTTCCCAGAAGAGCCCTTACGGCACAGACTTCGTGCGAGCTGCCGCGAAGCTTTCGACGAAATTCGGGACCATTGGCCGCGTCATTCCACCCAGCCGCGACAAGGAGATCTTTGTCTCGGTTGTGGATTGGAAAGACGCGACGACGCACGTTCGTCTGATCGAACGTCATGAAACAGCCGCAGCGATCGCGTACGAGGACAACGCGACGCTTGCGAACATCGATACGCTTCGTGCCAATAATCCCCAGGCGCAGAGTGAAATCGATCCCTCGCCGAGCACGCCGTAGTAGCCAGCCGCCGCCACGTCCGTCATCGCATATTCGCGAAACACCAATTCTTTGCCGCGTACTTCAATTCGAACATCCACGCGTACTTGCCATTGTGCACCGCTGGGACCGGCGTGATGAACAAGTCATTGTACCCTTGCGCGAATTCTTTCTCGCTCAGCACATAAAACAGTCCCGACGTCACCATCATGCCGATCAGGAGCATCTTCATGGCTTTCTCGTCGTGTTTGCGCAGGTCACGATTGCTCAATACCGGCACAATGGTTCTTTGAACCAATTCCACGAACGGTTGCAAGTTTCCCTTCTGGACAATCTCGAGCAGCGCCAAGGCGATGGGCTGACTACGCAACACCAGGCCCTTCATGTCTTCGAGCAATCGAGAATAATGTTCCCACGACAGCTCCCGGATGACTCGATTCGGCGGCTCGAACAGATACACGTCACCTGCCGATGGCTCCGGTGCCAACGTGAGCATGCCCGTGTAATACATGAGCGACACGAATTGACTCGTGGTGGATTCCGAACGCATCCCAAACCGATCGACCAAAGGACTATGGACTCGCCCTTCCGAAAGAATTTGCTCCAACACGGCTCGACGTTCTTCGACGGCAGGACCGACGCTCGACCACAACGAATGCAATTTTTGATAATCCGTCCGCGCATTCGGATCGAGCATCGTTTTGGGATATTTTCCTTTGCCGGCAAGCTCCTTCAGGAAATAAATCGCCAGCGTCGAATTGAACAATCGGCCCGTCTCGTCCATGGTCATGCGGTAGGATTTGGCGGCGCGAGGAACTTTCGCAATGGTTGTCCATTTACCATCGTCGTAACGAACGAGATCGCGGTTTGGCTCGTCCCTACTTTCGGCGGGTAACTTGACATGAGCTGGGCGTCTGTCTTAGGGTGGGCCCGGCACGCTGGAGATGCCCTGATGGCTGGATTTACCGAGCTGCACATCAAAGCCTACCGTTCCCTGGGCGACGTGACGCTCGAGGAATGGGTGGTGTCAATCTGCTCATTGGCGCCAACAACCGTAGGTAAGACCTCGATCCTCGAGGCCATTGGGCGCATTGCACATGAGCCGCGCCATCGACCATGCCTGGAAGAGAATCGGCAAAAGGTAGCGGTCAGCAATAAACCTTAAAGTGCCGTGGAATAAATGAATTGCATGGGAGTCGATCCCGCATGATTCCCAAAGGTGAGAATGCGATGAAGAAAATTGTTGGCCTCGTAATGGCTCCCATGGTTACGCTTGCCCTGGGGCTTTCGGGATGTCTGGAATTGGGCACGACGGAAGGCGGAGGCGGCGGACAAGGCTCGAACAGCAGCTCCGGCGGCTTTACATCGGGCGGAGGGACGAGCGGTTGCGATGCCGCGGGCACGTCATGTGACGTTTGCAGCACCTGCGCGGCAAATCCTGTAAACGGGGCGTGCGTGTTCGAAGTCGCCGCGTGCAATAGTGTGCCGCAATGTGCACAAGTCAATGTGTGCATACAAGCGTGTCCACCCAACGACACGGTCTGCGGGAACCAGTGCATGACGACTTTCCCGATAGGAGCCGAGGTGTATCTCGATTATTTCAAATGCATCTATTGCCAGCATTGTAGCAATAGCTGTAAGTCGACGATGCCGTGTGAATAGGCCAATCCCCTCGCCTGCGAATCACCCAATTCATTCCGCAAAATAATCCTCCCACGCCCGCGACGTGTTTTCCCCGAAGCATTCGGTCGAGCATTACCTGGGTTTGGCGAAGCAAATGGTCTTCGGAAAACTGCAAACCGATACCGCTCGTGCCAAGCCTTCTCGAATGGCATCCGCCGTCAATGCAACCTGGCACCACTTCATTCGCCCGCCGCATTTCGGACATACATTCATGTCAATCGCGAATGTGTGTCGTAATAAGCCACGCCCAAGGTTTTCGGCGCTTGCCGCGGACATCGATATCCGCAACGCGAAAATAAAGATCGCTGCGGAACGTGCCCGTGTTGAACCACTCGCTCCGAGTCCAGCTCCCCTTACCACGACGGTAAGAGCCACTCGCTCCGAGTCCAGCACCCTTACCACAATGGTAAGAGGCACTCGCTCCGAGTCCAGCAGCATTCACCACGACGGTAAAAGCCACTCGCTCCGAGTCCAGCACCCCTTACCACGATGGTAAAATGCACTCGCTCCGCGTCTACCGCCATCCACCACGATGGTAAAATGCACTCGCTCCGAATCCAGCAGCATCCACCACGACGGTAAGAGCCACTCGCTCCGAATCCAGCAGCATCCACCACGATAATTGGATGTATCCGCATCGCTGCTGGGCTATACAACACACATGCCTACTTTGACGAATTTGCTCAAAAACCCGACGACCATCATTCTCCTCCTCGCCGCGCTCGTTTCCGGCTGCGATTCCACGCTCGCGGCCGAGGACTACGACCAGACCTGCCAAACGGCCGCCGATTGCGTTGCCGTGCCGGTGGGCGACTTTTGCGATTGTGCGTGCGAGGGCGGAGCGATTGCGAAGAGCGAGTTGCCAAAGTACAACGCGGACGAGTCGGATGCGCGGGACGCGTGTATCGGGGCGAAGATGTGTGGTGCTTGCGGGCCGCTACCGGGCGTCACGTGCACTGCGGGCAAGTGTGCGCTGATGCCGTAACGCGAATCGTGGCCTCAATTCGATTCGCAGATCCAGACGGACGGACATTCGACCCAGATGTCGTTCCAGCCATAACGATTCGCGCCGCAGTATCGTTGCCGTTTCCGAAGATGCGTCGCGGGTGACGCTGCCGCCGCAGCTCGCAATGTCGATCGGCTTGCGACCACGGCCCTTCGAATGGCTGCTCGTCAAAAGAATAAGCACATCGAACGCGACATCATGGCGAATGTCGTCGGCGACGAGTTCGAGCGGTAACATCAAACGTCTTTGCCGCTCTCGTATTGTTTATCCACGACGTGAACGAAGAAGTCGGGTTGGGAGTCGGGCCGAATTTCCTGAAAGTCACCGTAGGTCTTGATGCTTTGAAAACCAGCTTCCTGCATCAAGCGCAGGGTGTAGTCTTTGCGCAAGGGGAACATATTCAGGTGAAACACGGATTCGTCTGGAAATTCATAACGAAATCTCGCCAATCCCTCGTCGACGTGTTCCGGCTGCACGCGCACGCTTTTGCCGCAATAATAATAATTGCGGCGAGGCGAGTGCGAGTGATCGAGAATCGCGTCGTAGTTGCGGTGATCGAGGATCAGAACGCCGTCGTGCTTCAGCATGGCATAAAATTCGGCCAAACAGCGACGTCGATCGCGTTCGGTGAACAAATGCGTAAAGGAATTTCCCAGACAAACAATCGCATCGAACGCACCGGCCAAGTCGCGGCGTAACCAGCGCCAATCACCATGAACGGCTCGCAACAACAAATCGTTTCTGCGCGCGTTCTCGAATGCTTTGGTCAGCATCTGCTGACTCCCATCCAAACTGGTCACGTCGAATCCCGCCTTGAGCAGACGGATCGAGTGAAAACCAGTGCCCGTGGCGACATCCAAAACCCGCAGAACGTTGTGTTCCCGAAGGATCCTGGCAAAAAATTCGCCTTCACTTCTGGCCCGAGCATCCCAGTCGATCAGAGTATCCCATTTCTCCACGAAAGAATGCACATACTCCAATTTGTAATGTTCGGTATTGCGCACCTTCAACGGATCGGAACCGAACGTCTGACGTTCCATGCTCATTTCACTGGCCCCTTTCGATCGATCCAAGAATACAAACACGTGTCGACCCCAAACCGCCTCTGTGCCGCAACGGTATCGCCCCCGCGGTCCATCCCGTCCGTTCACCAACGTGACGAATGAATTTATCGAATGCTCAGCCAAGTCGACATGCAATGGCTCGCGGTGACAATCGCGACCCGCGTAGATATCTTCGTGCACGCTGCCACCAGGACATCGTGCAGTCAACCGATAACTTTAGCCAATCGTCGTGTTGTTTGTGGACAATTTTATTCAATGTCCAAGCGTCGTGACTCCACAGCCATCCGAAGGCGATGGGTCGAATTCGTTCCCCCACGCTCGTTCGCCCAAGCGCTTGGCCGGACAAACCAGCGCCGTAACTCGATTTTCAGCTTCGCGCAAGATGCCATCTCCAAAGTATTATTATCCATCGGCCGTCGCCTGCAGTTCGACCGAATTGGGGCATATTGGATGAATCTATCCAATGAGTCGTGCCCCATATTGCATGAGTGGATAAAATGATCCGGCAACGTAAATCCACGCGTTTGTCGCGTACGCACGATGCACAAAATCTTCCCGATGTCGATCGCTCTTTCCGTCGCCAGCAATGCCACCGCTGGGTCATCGGCCGCAAAACATCGTAAATCATAGGCGTTTTGATGCGCCACGCTCGCTCGAGGGCACGTCGACGCCATGAACCCCGCTTGCCTGCAAGGGTGTCCGTGACGTAAGGTGACCTGGGTGCCGCATTGAGCATGAGCCGACCAAGGTCGTCTCCGTGTACTGCCTACAAACGGCGCTGCGCACCCGGCTGCACCAATCCTGTCCTGCATGGCGCAGGCCCTCGGTCCGAGTGGGTCTTTGCTTGTTTGCGAGGAGCCGTCATGGCGAAAAAAATGCGAGCGATGGATATTGAGCCGATCTCCGGCGATGTCGTGGAGATCTCGGTCAACGGTGAGGTCTTGACCGCGGCTGCCGGCGAGACGGTCCTGGCTGCGCTCACCGCGGCAGGCATCCAAATCGTGGGTCGCAACGACCACGGGCAGGCGATGGGCGCGTTCTGCGCAATGGGGGTTTGTTACTGCTGCACGGTCAAGATCGACGACGTCGACAAACAACGCTCGTGCCAGACGCTCGTTCGCCCCGGGATGCGCATCGCGACGCAATACAACCGCCACTTCACGGACATCCCTCGGGTGGAGCCATGACGAGCTCCTCACACCACCGAGAAGAGCACCCCGTCGTCATCATTGGCGCAGGGCCTGCAGGCATCTCGGCCGCCGTGCAGCTTGCGAAGGCGGGAGTCCGCAGCCTGGTGATCGACGAAAACCCGCGGCCCGGCGGCGTCGTCTACCGCGGACCTTTGCGCCCTGGCGCGCAGGCGAGCCACCTCGAGGAAAAGTGGAAGGAACGCGTAGCGGAGTTGCGCTCCGGCCTGGAAGAACACGCCGAAAGCATCGACCTGCGATTGAATACACAAGTCCTCGGACCGATGCATGGCCACGAGCGGCTGGCCCTGCTGGAGAACCACCAGACGACCTACACGGTCGATGCCGGTCGAGTGATTCTGTGCACGGGCTGTTACGAATGGACCGCCCCGTTCCCTGGGTGGACGCTCCCGGGCGTGATGACGGTGGGAGGCGCGCAGCTCCAGATGAAGAGCGGCCTGGTCAAGCCCGGCCGTCGCGCCGTGCTCGTGGGCACCGGCCCGCTCCTGCTGGTCGCCGCGCGGCAGATGCACATGGCCGGAATCGAGGTGCTCGGGGTCTTCGAAGCTGGACGGCGCCTCGACCTCGTCAAAAACGTCTTCGCGCTGCTCAGGAACAACCCACTGCTCCTCGAAGGGCTCGATTACTTCTCCTACCTGCGCAAAGCTCGTATCCCGTTTCGTTATGGTTGGGGGGTCGTGGAGACGCGCGGGCAAAACCACGTCGAGGAGGTCGTCGTCGCGCCGTATGACCGTAACTGGCAGCCGAATCGGGAAAAAGCTCTCGTCCTGTCCGCCGATCTGCTTGCGACTGAGCACGGGCTCATCCCCAGGACGCAGCTTGCCCAGCTTCTCGGCGTCGAGCACACGAGTTGTCACGGTATCGGCCTGAAGCCCGTAACGGACGACTGGGGTCGCACGTCGCGAAAAGGTGTCTACGTGGCTGGCGACGCCGGCGGCGTCTACGGAGCGCAGGCGGCCGCCGAAAGCGGACATCTCGCGGCGCTCGCATACCTCGCCGACGCGGGTCACTTGTCCAGCGAAGACGCCGAGCGTGAGGCGCGCGCCGCAACGAAGCGACTTTCGAGTTACATAGCCTTCCGCGATGCCTTCGACACCTTCTCGAAGGTGCGGCCCGGATTGCTCGAGCTGCCGTCCGCCGATACCCTCGTCTGCCGCTGCGAGAATGTGACGCGTGGCCAGGTGGACGAGGCCATCGCAGGCGGCGCGCGGGACATCACCACGGTGAAGATGACGACGCGCGCCGGGATGGGCGATTGCCAAGGCAAAACCTGCTCCGGTTATCTCTATGCGTATCTGCAGCACAAGCTCCAGCGGCAGGACGTGGGTCAGCTCCGCCCACGCTTCCC
>CAZETM010000065.1:17061-23845 GCA_964514885.1 uncultured Polyangium sp.
CAAAGCATTTCGACGTCGTCATCGCTGGTGGCGGCGTCATCGGATGCGCCATCGCGTACAAGCTCAGCCGCGACAAGAACCTGTCCGTTGCCCTCATCGATAAAAAGAAGCCGGGAAACGCCACGCGCGCCTCCGCCGGTGGGCTCTGGCCCGTCGCCGAGGCGGTGGGAACCGGGTGCGAGGTAATCATCTTCCGCGCCCATTGCGAGCGTCTGGCAAAGAATCCCAATTCCACCGGAACACCCGAGTGGCCCCCTCGAGCGCCCGACTTCTTCATCGACTTCAATTTGCAATCCACGGCGATGTACCCCGCTCTCGCCGAAGAAATGCGGCAGGAGTACGGCCTCGATTTCAAGCTGCTCAAGTCGGGCCTCAAGTTTCTCGCCTTCGACGAGTACGACCGTCGCTTTGCCGATCACCTGGTCGAGTCGAACCCGCGCTTGCGTCAATACATGCGCTGGCTCGACGCGGACGAGCTGCACCGGGACGAGCCACACATTGCCAAAAGCACGCTCGGCGCGCTGGAGTTCACCTCGGACGACCACGTGAACCCCTTCTCGCTGCTCGAGTGCTACCGCGAGGCTGCACAACGCAATGGCGTGACGGTCTTTTCCGAAACCGAGGTCACCGGCGTCGAGATGAACGGCGGACGAGTCAAGGGCGTGCGGACCTCGGACGGTGTGGTCGGCTGTGAGCTGCTGATCAACGCGGCCGGAGCATGGGCTTCGGACATTACGCGGATGGTTTTCGGACGCTCGATCCCGGTTTTACCCGTGAAGGGCCAAGTCGTCCTCACGGAGAAGCTGCCCCCCATCTTGCGCTCGAACCTCAGCACGGCCGAGTGTTACATCCTGCAGAAAGACAACGGCGAGCTGTTCATTGGCGCAACGTTCGAGGACAAAGGGTACGACACGACGATCACCGAGCCGGAAATCCGAGCGCTTTGCGCGGGCGCGGCGAAATGTATTCCCGAGCTGAAGAACGTGAACATCAAGCGCACGTGGGCGGGATTGCGGCCTGGAACGCCAGACGATCTCCCGATCCTCGGCCCGGTCCCCGGCGTCTCCGGTTACCTCAATGCTTGCGGTCACTTCCGTCTCGGCGTCACGATGGCCGCGATCACGAGCGAGATCATGGATGCGCTGGTCCATGACCGGCCTCCGCTCGTGGACATCACTCCCTATTTGCTGGAGCGGTACGATCGAAAAGACGCGTGGGAGCACAGCATGGTTTTTACCGGCTCGCCGGAACCTCGCCGGATGAGCTGCAAGGATGTCGGCGTAGCCCCGATGTCTACTTGATCCAAGGTTCACTCACCGATTGAAGAACAGCACCGTCATGATCAGCCCAATACCGATCACGACGGGTCGCAGCACCTTTTTGGACAAGGTGCGCGTCACACGCGCTCCGGCATAGCCACCTACCAGCGAGGCGATGGCCATCACCGCCGCCTCGCGCCAGGCAACGAGCCCCGCGACCGCGAACATGGTGACCGAAAACGAGGCGAGGACGGCCGACATCAGGTTCTTCAGCGCGTTCATCGTATTCAGCTTGGACAAACCCAAGAGCCCGAACACCGCGAGCAATAGGATTCCGAGTCCGCCATTGAAATACCCGCCGTAGACGGAGATCGCGAACAACGGTCCCAAGACGGCCATCTTTCCGGGCGGAGCCTCTGTCTTGCGCGGTGGAACCAGTCGAGGAGCGAACGCGAACAGCGCCGTCGCCAGGAGCAGCAGCCACGGGATCAACCCGCGAAACAGCGGCGCCGGTGTCAACAGCAAGAGCCCCGCGCCGACGGCTCCCCCTGCGGCAGCGGTCACCGCGAGCATGCGCACTCCGAGGCCATGCACAGGCTCCAGATCACGATGGGAACCTGCCACACTGCCCAGGTAGCCGGGCAGCGCTACCACGGCGCTCGTTGCATTGGCAGCGATGGGCGAGAGCGACGCGAAGAAGACGAGCGCCGGGAAGGTCACGAACGTGCCGCCTCCTGCCAAAGCGTTGAGCGCTCCGCCAACAAACGCGGCTGCCGCGAGGATCAAAAGCTCCACTTCACGCCCTCGCCAACGCAAACGCAAACGGTCCACATGAAAAACCCATAACACGAGACGATGGGCTTCGATCATTAAAATCGTAATTCGTTATGCTGCGTCTTCGCAAATACAGACAAGTGTTGGTCCACGCATTCGGCGAATCTCCAAATACTTGACAAGACCTCGCGCTGGTCATCTCTTGTCCGACATGGCTCAGCTCGTCATTTTCGAACCTGGACAACCCCCATCGGCCTTGACTCTATCTGTTGCAATCCGTGCAGGTCGTGACTTGCAGAGCGATTTGTCCCTCGTTCATCACCAGATTTCGCGGCAGCATACTCGATTCGAGCCTGAAGAAGGCGGATGGATCGTTCGAGATCTCGGATCTGCAAACGGTACGTTCGTCAATGGCGTGCGAGTCGACAAGCATCGGCTCGCTCATGGGGACACGATCGATATTGGTCCGGTAAAACTGGTTTTCCAGGAGCAAGCCGGCGCGGAGATCGTGCTCGCCAAACCTTCGCAAGACGCATCCACGACGCAGCTCGCGCCTTCGAACAAACGTCTCGCCTTGCTTTATGAAATAACTCGCACCACCGGGGTCATCGACGATCTGGACGCGTTACTCGCCAATATGCTCACCAGTGTGCTGAATCTCGTGGGCGGAGAACGCGCAATGGTCTCGCTCGTGCAGGGATTACCGCAGTACGGAATGAGACAAGTGGTTCATTCGGGCGGCCGAATGGAAGCGGAGGACATCATCGTGCCTCGCGCGATGACGCACGCGATGGTCGAACTCCGTCAGTCCGTGCTCATGCGTGATGGGGGCGCGCACACGCCTGCGGATACGATTTCGAGATATGGGATTCGCTCGGCCATGGGAGCGCCGCTCGAAGTTGGCGGCAAGGTGTTGGGGTTCTTGTATGTCGATGATCGTTCTCAACATGCAGTGTTCGATGCGGAGGATCTGGACTTTCTGAATGCGCTTGCACGGCTCGCTGCCGTGACGATCGACAATGCGCAGAGACTTTCGCGTGCCGCGGGTGTTGCGGATGCAGCGTCGGGGATCGGGCCCGTGCAGCACATTCTGGGCGATTGCCCGGCGATCCAGAAACTTCGCACGCTCATCGCCAAATGCGCGATTTCGCCTACGGCGAGCATATTGATTCGTGGTGAAAGTGGAACAGGCAAGGAACTCGTCGCGCGCGCAATACATGCCGCATCGGCTCGAGTTCATCGACCCTTCGTGGCAGTCAATTGTGCAGCCATTCCGGACACCATGATCGAGGGTGCTCTTTTTGGTCACGAGAAGGGCGCATTTACCGGGGCCATACACCGTCGACGGGGCCAATTCGTGCTGGCGGATCAAGGCACGTTATTTTTGGACGAAGTGGGCGACTTGAGTTTGGCGGCTCAAGCGAAAGTCCTGCGAGCCTTGCAGGAGGGAGAGGTTTTTCCTCTTGGCGCTGAAGTGCCGCTGAGGGTCGACGTGCGGGTGATTGCTGCAACCCATAAAGACTTGCGGCGTGAAGTTGCCGAAGGTCGATTCCGCGATGACCTTCTTTATCGGCTTCGTGTCGTGGAGCTGGAAGTGCCGCCTTTGCGCGAGCGAGAAAGCGATATCGAGATGCTTGCGCAAACGTTCCTCGAATCGGCATCGCTCAACCTGGGGAAAACCATTCGAGGATTTTCGAAAGCTGCGTGTCAGGCACTTCGGGGGTATTCTTGGCCGGGCAATGTGCGGGAGCTGCGAAACGAGGTGGAACGCGCGCTCATTCTGGCAGAAAAGGACGCCATCGAGCTCGAGGATGTGAGCATCGAAATCACCGGCTCCCGGCCCCCTTCGAACCAACCCAATCAAACCCATTCGTTCGCGGACCGCTTCAGGGATCTCGAAGTGATCGAGCGCCAGATCGTGGAAGGAGCGTTGGAAGCGGCGCGGGGAAATGTCACCGAAGCTGCAAGAATGCTCGGGATCACCCGAATCATGATGCGTTATCGCATTGAAAGGTTTGGGCTTCGCGTCAAGGACACCTGAGCCCCCGGAAATGGCCCTGGACGAACGACCTTGGCAGGCGTTATGTTCGTAGCTCATAGATTTGGATATCGCACTTCTTTGCCCCGAAGAACACCAAGACCCCGCGCGCAGATTATGCGCACACAATCTCTTGCGTTCCGTGCTCGGTCCATGGTAACGTCGACGCCAGAGATCAAGATTCATCATGAGAGTTCCCTACGCCAGAGCTGATTTCCCTTCCATCCGCACGGAAGGTTACTTCTACGTCGACAAGACGCAGTTCATCCCGACGCTCGAAAATATGGTGGAAGGGCACCTCGTCTTCTTGCGGCCACGACGGTTTGGCAAGTCCACGCTCATCAGCACGCTCGCCAGTTATTACGATATCGCCAAGGCGGACGATTACGATAAACTCTTTGGCGGCCTTTGGATTCACGAGCACCCCACGCCCAAGAAAAACGCGTATTTGGTGCTGAGGTTCGACTTCTCCCCCGTCGCGTCCGAAGGGACGCCCGACGAGATTCGGGCCAGCTTTGCCAACCAAGTCAAAGCCTCAATCGATGTATTCATCTCCAGGTATGCATCGCTCGGGCTCGTATGGACGCGCGTCGAGCGGATGATCGAGCAGGAAGAAACCGACTCCGCGGCACTCTTGACCGCGCTGCTCAGCATCCTGCAAAAAGATGGGAAACAACTCTACCTGCTCATCGACGAATACGACCATTTTGGTAATCGCCTCATTTCGGATGACAAATTGTCCACCTACCGGGAATTGGTGGATTCGTCCGGATTTCTACGCAGTTTTTACGCCGCCATCAAAGCGTTTGCCGGGACGAACACCGTGGCCCGCACGTTCATTACCGGCGTTTCGCCCATCGTTTTGGATGACTTGTCAAGCGGCTTCAACATCATCAAGCATATTTCGCAACATCCCCACTTCAATGAAATGGCCGGGTTCACTCGGGCGGAGGTCGAACGCGCTGTTGATCTGATGATTGCTTCCCAGCCCGATCTCACGAGGGATCCTCGCATCGCTGATCGCGAAGCATTGCTTTCGACGCTCGAAGAGTATTACGATGGTTATCGGTTCGCCCCCGAAGCGACGCAACGAATGTACAATGCCACGCTCGTCTTGTACTTCGTCAGCGAAATCCTGTCTCGAGGGGCGTTCCCTCGAACCATGCTCGACCTCAACGCGCGTACCGATTATGGGCGGCTGTATGGTCTGGCCAAAGCCGCCACGGAACATGAAAGCGGTGTCCGTACGTTGCTTGAAACGGCGTTGAGCGACGGCAAAGTGCGCATGCCCCTCGTCGAACAATTCGGCACCCGATTTCCGTTGGCAGCAGCCCAGGTCACTTCGCTCTTTTATTACATGGGTATGTTGACGTTTGGTCCCGACGCGGCCAACGAAACCATTCCTACGCTCGTGATTCCCAACCGGGTGATGCGCGAATTGCAATGGGAATACATGGGATATGCCTTGGCGGATTACGAGCGTATCGTCGTCGATATGACGCATATCGAACAAGCGTTGCTGTCGATGGCGGAAGAGGGCGACATTCAGCCGTTGCTTCAGTTGTTCACGAAAGAAGTCTTGGAGCGGATTAGCAATCGGGACCTGGGCAAGTTTAATGAAAAGATCATGAAGCTGATGCTTTTGGCGTATCTCTGCCAAACTCGGGTCTTCCATGTCGCCGGCGAGCTCGAGCTCAAGCAAGGGTATTGCGATTTGCTCCTCGGTTTGCGCAGCGCCACCATGCGCGAAACGTTTGCCTGGATCATCGAAGCCAAATACGTGGCGGTCAAAGCCACGCCCGAAACGCACGAAAAAGCCATTGCAGATGGCTACGCGCAAATCGACCGATACATGGGCGATCAGGGCCTGGTTAAAATGTTGACGCTGGGGCGGGAGATCAAAGCGGGCGTGATGGTGTTCGTCGGGGCGAAACGAGTCGATTGGTATCCGTGGCCCAAGCCGGACAAGCCCGTCGCGAAGAAAAAATCAATGGCGAAGAAGACCGCAAGGAAGGCGTGAGGACGATCATGCGTCCGTGGTTCGCCACCCGGCCGTTGTCGCAATAAGCATCCGAATTGCAGTCTTGATTCGAGGTGCAGCTCATTTTGCAGGTCGTCGCATCGCATGCGTAATTGCCACACGAGCGCCAGCGTGGGTAACCGGAAAATTGTCGTGGACGAATGACCTTGGCAGGCGTTATGTTCGCAGCTCATGCAGCATCCTTCCGATCTGCAACGTCTTGAACTTTTAGCCGCGGCTTCGACCGGTAAGCTCAACATTGTTCTTGATCCCACCGTGCCAGCGTCAGAGACGCCGGGAACGGCTGTGCGGGAGTTGCCTCGCGGTCATTCGGTCCCCTTGGCGCTGCAACAGCGATATGAGGGTATCGAGCGTATTGGAGAGGGCGGCATGGGCGTGGTGTATCGCGCGCATGATCCGCGTCTGGGTCGCGATGTCGCATTGAAGCTGATCAAAGAGAGCAATGCGGCGGGTCGGTCACGTTTTCTCGTCGAGGCGCGTGCGCAGGCTCGTGTCGAGCACGACAACATTTGCCGCGTCTATGAAGTCGGTGAAACGGAAACCGAGCCATTCATTGTCATGCAGCTCATTGAAGGCAAACCGTTGTCGGAGGTCAAGCATTGCATGACGCTTCGCGAGCGGCTGGAGCTGATGCGGACGGTGGCATTTGCCGTGCATGCCGCCCACGAGCGG
>CAZETM010000066.1:0-23817 GCA_964514885.1 uncultured Polyangium sp.
TCGCCAAGTTGCTGGATGAACGCAGAACAGATCGCGAGCAATACATCGCCGATGCCTCGTTCTCCGAAGGTCGTGGTCGAGCCACGTGCACCGGAATCGAGCACGGGGACGTTTTTGAAAAGCGACGCGACGAATTCGCGGGCCGTGTTTTCGCTTCCTCCCGGTTTGCCCAATGCATATCCCCACGCTGCCAGGTAATTCCAACGGGCTCCGCCCGATGTTTTGGGATTGGGCGTGATGACGGAAATACCCGGACGCGCGAGATCGTCCCAGTCCTTGACGTTTTTCGGATTGCCTTTACGCACCACGAATACGATGGTCGACGTATAAGGCGAGCTGTTGTGCGGAAGGCGCGATTGCCAATTGGCAGGAACGAGGTTTCCGCGCTCGTTCAGCATTTGAATGTCGTAGGCCAAGGCGAGCGTGACGATGTCGGCTTCGAGACCATCGATGACCGCGCGGGCTTGTTTACCCGAGCCGCCATGGGACATGTTGATGTGCACCTTGGTGTTTGTCTTGGCCTCCCAATGTTTCGCGAATGCACGATTGAAGTCGTCATACAATTCGCGCGTAGGATCGTAGGAGACGTTGAGCAAAGTTATGGAGCCTGCTCCAGCTTGTTTGTCTTGGTTCTTGCAGGCAAACAGACCGAGCACGATAAGCACCAGAGTTGCAAATCGTCGAATGGTGAGGTTCGTCATGGTCGTCTTCCTTGGTGCTCAAAACGTTGCATCGGCTTGCAAGTGTACGACGTGATTGGCTTTCGCGAGGTCGAAGTCGACGGGCGCGCGGGCAATCCAATCCGCTTGCAACTTGAATCGGTGGCCATTGAGGTAATAATTGGCGCCAACTCCGATTTCGTGGGGTCTTGCTTCGACGTCGCGCACCAGAGCGGGGTCCGTCCCTTCGGAGGCGTATAACCGTGACAAACGACCGACGAGTTCGAAAGGTGGTTCGAATGCGTACGAGGTTTGAAGGACCCATCCTCGGCCCGAGCGCGTGTATTCGGTGAGCGGCGAGCCGTCGGCTTTCGTGGATACGATTTGGTCGACTGATGCGCTACGCCAAACGTATTCAGCTTGCAGCGCGAATCCTCGCCACTTGAACACCAAGTCCGCTGCAGCTTGCGTATAATCCGTCGTGCCTCCGGAAAATGTAGCGCCCGTCGTGCTGCGCAAACGATTGGTGTTCCAATTGATGGCGAATGCACCGCCGGCGGCAAGTGCCGGCTTTTTTCGACGTTCTAGGTCGCCGTCGGAATCGTCGTCAATCGGTCCGAGAGGACGAAGCTCGAGGCGCCCGACCAGCAGCGCCCCAGGCTCTTTACCGCTCGCCAAATTAGTCCCGCCACCACCAAACGCGCTCAGTCTCCACGCGACCGGAGATCGATTGCCGAGAAATCGATCCGAATACACCGTGATCCCGACATCCCGGTCGAGCGTGAATTCATTGACCGGAGCCGGACGATCTGCCATTTGCAGGGCGAACTCGCGAACCGTACGCAAACGATCGAAAGGGACGAAGAATTGTCCGGCCCGAATGTTGAAGTCGCGATGGACCTTCCAATCGATATATGCATCGAAAATGGGAGATCGTGCGTCTTCTCGAAAATCGCGACCCGCAACTGCCAATTGGATCATGTAGGTAAGGTCGGGCGTGAGCGCATGCCCGGAAAACCAGAGCCGCGCCGTGCCAACGTTGACCGTTTGTTGTAGGTCACGTTCGCCTGCGGAATCGGGCGCGGGGATGTTGAGCTGATATCGCACTTGGATGCGGCTGCGAAGATTGAGCGAAAAACGCTTTCCCGAGGAAACTGTGAGACCTTTGCCAGGTTCGCCCGTGATTTGGATATTCGATGTATCGCCGGAGCGAGGCGGGGGACTCGATTGCGCACGAGCATCCGTGGATGCGAACCAAAACGCGCACAGCACCATTGATAACGTAAAACCGACCCTATTGCGATGCGGACCTATCTCTTGACGTGCGGCACTCATGGCAGTCTCCTCGTGCACCACCTGGGAAGCTCGGGGACCGCATACGGCTCGCGCCCGCCGACCTGATCAGGTGGCGGGCTTGTCGTTCCGTAAATTGAATCAGACTACCGCCGGCTCTCGGTACAACAACAGCGTTGAACGATAACCGGCAGCGCAGCCGCTACGAAACACGCTGGATTCGCTCCGAGCGTGGCATCGACATACTTCGTGGCGACCGTACGAAAACTCATGCGAGTGTCTGTTATAACGGACGCTCGTCCGTCGTCAAGGCGAAAAATTCTAGATTTGACAGACCGTCCGCTATGACGGATGCTGGCCTCATGCTAACTCGACAAAAGCGCAGCGCGAAAGCGGAAGTTTCCGCAACGGAGGCGACTGACGGGGCCACCGATAGCGACGCTGAAGAGGCTCCGGTGGTGGGCGAGAGTTTGCGTCGACTGCGTAATGAACGGGGCCTTTCGCTGGAAAAGCTTGCTCAGATTGCGGGGGTGAGTCGGGCGATGCTGGGGCAAATCGAGCTTGGGCAAAGCACTCCGACCATTAAAACATTGTGGAAGATATCGCGTGCGCTCGACGTGCCATTTTCTGCGTTGCTCAGTGGAAAACAATCGCAAGGTACCATGCTTCTTCGCGCAGCCCAGACAAAACGGCTCACGAATGAAAAAGGCACATTCGTTTCACGCGCGCTTTTTCCGCTGGGAGGTCCACGTCGGGTCGAATTTTACGAGCTTCGACTCGCGCGCGGCGCCGAGGAGCAGGCGGTGGCGCATTCGGTGGGCACGGTAGAAACGCTGGCCATCAATCGTGGGCAGGTGGAAGTTCGTGTTCGCGGACAAACCTTTTCGCTCGGCGAAGGGGATGTCCTGGTATTCGAGGCTGATGCGCCGCACGTTTATCGCAACTTGGCCGATGCGGAGTCATTGGGGTATCTAGTGATGACGTACGGACACATGAGCGACTGAGCTAACCCCGCAAATCGAGCAACACTTTTCCAAACGACTCGTTGGACGCGACAAACCGATGCGCTTCGGCAACTTCCGATAACGCGAACACTCGGTCCACGATCGGTTTGACCACGCCGCGCCCGAGCCACGCTCCAACCGGACCCGAGAGAATGCGCGACGCTTCGATTTTCTCTTCGAGCGGCCTCGAACGAAGCACAGTCCCGATGATTTCCAGACGCTTGCGTAACACCATGCCGAGATCAAGGTTTGCTTTCGCTCCCGCCGTCAAACCTACCAGTACAATGCGCGCGCGTTGCCCTGCCGCGGCGATCGTGTCCGGAAAATATGCACCGCCGACGAGATCGAGCACGACGTCGACACCTTTGCCAGCCGTACATGTTTGGACCGCATCGGCAAACGTCGCGTTTGTTACGACAATCCCTTCGTCCATTCCCAAGGCGCGACAACGATCGAGTTTGTCCTGCGTGCGACTCGTGCCAATGACGAAACAACCGAGCGCCCTGGCGATTTGAATGCCCGCAGTGCCGACGCCACTGCCTGCCGCATGCACCAATACTCGCTCGCCCGGTTGCAAATGGCCCCGACAAACCAAGGCATCGTAGGCCGTGACAAACGCTTCCGGAACGGCCGCGGCCAATTCGTCGGTCAGCGATTCTGGCACGAGCGCTACTTCTCGTTCGTGCACGACGACATAATCCGCATATGCACCGCCCCCGACGATGCCATACACTCGCTCGCCACCCGTAAATCGAATGACTCCAGGACCGATGGCATCGACGACGCCCACATATTCGAGGCCGGGGATGTCGGCAGGCACGCCGGGTGGGGCAGGGTAGAGGCCGGCGCGCTGAATGAGATCGGCGCGGTTTACGCCGGCGAGACGTACTCGAATGCGCACGTGCCCGTAAGCAGGCTCGAGATCGGGAACGTCACGAAGCTCGAGAACTTCCGGACCACCAGGAGAACGAATGACAATGGCACGCATGGTTCAACGATAGCAGACGTCAGGGATCGACGACATCAGAGGGTGTTGAGTGTTCCGCCTACCGTATTCCAAATTTCGATTTTTCCAGGAGCTTCCCCCGTCGTGGCATCGAAATCGAGCAAGCCGGAGGCGCCGGTGATATTGATGAAGTCACCATTGACCAAGCTGGTTTTTCCTGACGCCCAATCAATGACGTTGATATCGATTGCCGCGCCCATGGCGTTCGAGAGCCGGCCCATTCCTTCGGAAACTTGTCGGCCGTCGTAAGCGTCATTTTCACGCGACGCCCAAATAACCCCATACGCACCGACATACGTGGCGTCATACGCTTGGGCGGTAAACGAAAACGCTGAAGCATCACGCATGAACTTGGCATTGAGATTGGCCCGGAACGAGTCGTACACCAGACCGGAGGGGCTGGCCGGAGCGGTTCCCACTGTATTCGCAATGATGGCCGCGACTTCCGGGCGCAGAGCGGGATCGAAAAGAGCATCGGCGTCTTTGGCGCCATCGGTGACGAAGAATTTCGCATTCTGCGCAGGCGTGCCCACGAGCGCATCCATGACTTTGATCGTGTTTCCCGCTCGTACGGTAATGATGAGCACGGCGTCGGGTGCATAGGTCGCGACTTGACTCGCCACCGATGCCAGTGCGGCGGGATCCTCGAATTGCACATCATTGATGGGGAAAATGGACGATTTCATTTCGCCATAATTTTTACGAAATACGTCCGAAAGCCCTAGGCCATACGCGTCATTGCTGTAAATGACGGCCACTTTCGTAATCGCGGGATCCATTCCAATGACGTCCGTGGCCATCACGCTGCCCTGCAACACGTCACTCGGACAGGTTCGCCAAAACAACCCTGGTCCGCCGTCCACGAGGCTATCGTCGGCATTCGTGAGCGCCGGGCTCGTGGCCGAAGGTGAAATCACGACCGTCGGATACTTCTTTTCGCGCAGGCGAGCGATGACGCGCAGCGAATCCGACGAGGACAACGGTCCGACGATATACGGAACTCCCAATGTGCCGGCGAGGTAATCGACAGCCGCATTGGTCAACGTATCGCGCTCGGCTTCAACAGGCGTATTCACCGGGCCGCCATTGTCACAAACGACCAAGCCCAAACGCTTGCCACGATTGAGCTTGCCACCCTTGTTGTTGATTTCGTCGACCGCCAGTCGTACCGATTCCGTGAGCACTCGATCTTTTGGCTCGGCCAACGAAAATATGCTGCCAATCACCAGCGGCGCGTCCGGTCCGGCAAGCGGTGAATCGAGCAAGTCGGCCGGCTCGACAATTTCACTGCATTGCGGATGCTTCGGAAACGAAGATACGCAAAACCCCGCCACGCATGCACCTCCTCCAGCCGTCATCCGGCAATCGTGCCCCGTCACGCACGAGGGAGGATCGGTGCAATACCCGTCTTTACAAACGCTGTTCGGACCAATCGTGACGACACATTGCTCGTCCGAAGAGCAAGCGTCGTTGGCGATATTGTCGAGTGAGCAGCTAGGGACGAGCGCCAGTATGGACGCGACGAGTGCTAGAAGCGCCGAGCGGCCAGGACAAACGAGTTTGGCAAGCATAGTAAAGGGGGCCATCCCGAGTAGGTAGGCGCCGTCAGCGTATCATCCTTGCGCGTAGCAAGTACGGCTTAATGGAGGACTGCGTCGAGACCTTCGTGCAGATCGATGGCCGCAGCTCCCGGCCGACGTCGCAACACAACCAGATCCTCAGGCGCACATCCAAGCGCGACGTCCGTCGAGCTCGTCGTGAGAATCCACTGAACCCGCGGCAGCGCATGACGGAGACGCTCGACAATCGTTCGCTGACGGTAAAGCGGCTGCTCGATCTCGACGTCATCAAGCAGCACGACGCCTTCTGCATCGCGAGGATCACGATCGGGCCACGCCGCAGCAAGACTACGTGTCGCGAGCGCACCGAACGAGACGAGATGACGCAAGCTGCGCGGTAGGTCGTCGAACTCGATGCGGCGTTGTTCCGGGCCTTGAAACATCGGTTCGAGTCGCACGGGATCGACACCCCAAAACGTGTACCCATCGTCTTCGAGAAGCGCCGTCAGCACCGACCGCAAAGCATCCTCGAGACGAGTTGCATCGGGGCGAGCAACATCATCGGTTTGTCGAGACAATGCCGACGTGATGCATGCAAACGAAAGAATCTGCTTCGTCTCGCGCGCCATGTCGGTCCGAGTCGCATCGTCGAAACTGGCCGATGCGCGCACGTCGTAACGGAGCAGCGTTCGCTCGGGAGACGTGAGAAGCACAGCAGACCGCGAAAACCACCGAGCTCCTGAAATGGCAACCAGGACAAACCCTCGTTCTCCAGCTCGACGATCGAACAACGCTTGCTCACGCCGGCGCAAGAGCGCTTCGTCGTCACGCTCATCGAGACGCGCGTTGGGACTCGTCACCTTCAGTGGATGAGGGCGCGCAGGATCGTCATCACCAAGATGCCATTCGGATACGACAAACGGTGGACCGTCCGTCGATGGCTCCGTTCGCAATGGTTGATGCTGCGCGATCGCATGACCAGGCCTCGTCGTCGCGATGGCCGACAGGACCACGGTTTTTCCCAGCCCCTCGGCGCCAAACAGAACGACTACGTGTTTCGGTGTTCCTTCGGCATCGCAAAAGGGCAACGCGATGTCCGTGAAGGGGCCGAGCGAAACGAGGCGAAGGCGCGAAAGCAACACGAGGCGCGCGAGTGTATCACAAGAGATTTGGCGGCAGTGGCGCGCTAGGGCGTGATCTCACGCGCGATGAACGACGAGAACATCACGCTCGCCAGCGTGGACGTCAGAACGCGCCAATGAACATTGCGCCGCCAACATCACGACCAATCCAAGGTACGACGCGGGCAGTCGTGGCATCCTTTTTCGGAGCCGTAACGATGCCGTAAAGGGCCGCTCCAAGGCACGCTGCGCCAACGGTGCTCGAGACGATCGTGAGGGTCAAGTTGCGGTTCCATTGCGACTGAAGCGCTTGCGCTTTGGCATCGGAGTAGCTCGGTTTGCACTCGTTGTTCGGACAGTCCCGAGAGACCGTGTCCTGCGTGTCCTTGAACTCGATCCCGAAGTAGACGCCAGCTCCCACGCCGAGCACTCCGACTCCGCCGACGGCCCACGCCCACACGGGAATCTTTCGTCCGCCGCCGGAAGGTTTGTCCGCGCCCTGGTCACTTCCCACGCTCAAGTCGAGTTCGACAGGAACGGTTTGTCCTTCTGTAACCTTGATCGTGCGCTTGGTTTGTCCGAAGCCCTCGGCCGATGCGGTGACCTTTCGTTCCCCCGGGTTGACACGAAAGGGAAGAGACATCGCCGCAGTAGGCACTTCGTCGGCGTCGACGAGGACACGAACGTTGGTGTTCAAAGGAATCCCGGAGACGCTGAGCACGAGCGACGGGATACGTTTTTCGAGGTCCTGCGCGATCTGGTTCGCTTCGGTCTGCGCTTGGGCAAACGCTGCGTTGTTCGTCGAGTTGTCGAAACGAACGGCTTCGAGTGCCGTCTCCCGAGCCTCGACGAGTAGTCCCATCGCTTGTTGCACTTTGGCGAGATCAAGGCCCGTCGTGGGTACGCTCATGATCGAATGCGCGCCCTGACATGACTTCAATGCCCCGTCGAAGTCGTTCTTGCCAAACTTGGAGCGACAGTCGACCAGCAGCGTACGCGCGGTGTCCTTCGCGGATGCCGAGGGCTGTTTCGCACCTTGCGCATGCACCTGCTGAGGCAAGGCAAACACCAGGGTGGCGAGAGCAACGCATGCACCGAATCGATCGATCTTGAGAGACATGGGAACGCTTTTCAAAAGCCGATCGTGTCCTTGGGAGGTGGCTTCGCTGCGCCAGTTTTGGCGGGAGGCGGAGGCGGCGTGGGCGATGACGCCGTCTTGCCTTGGGGTTTGTCCGAGATGCGTTTGTCCGAGGTGGGTTTGTCCGCGAAAGCAGCACTTGGCGCTGCGCTCGCCACCGTCGTTTCCGTCGTCGTCGCTGGAATGGCGGCGATCGGTTTCACGATGGGTTGGTCCGGCTGCGTCGCTGCCGAGGGTTTGTCCTCGGAGCTAGTCGAGCCGCCGAGCACCAAAGCAATCACGATGATGCCCAGGGTCAACACGGCACCCGCAGACGCTCCAACCGCCACGTACAACTGCCTCTTCGTCGCACCAGGTCGTCCAGCATCCGAGGCAGTGCCAGCGAACGTCGGCTGCGGGATGGCCATCATGCTCGATGACTCGCTGCTCACGGGTGAAGACTGCGACAGCGCTGGCGAGCTGGGCATCTGCGCCATGGACGCGAACGATGGATGCATCGAAGGCGTTGATGAAGAGAGCGCAGCGTGCGTGCTCATGGCGTGGCTCGAACTCGCCTTATCGAATGCTTCGGCCATCTCTTTGGCCGACTGGAAACGTTCGTTCGGATCACGTTTGAGCGTCCGGACAAACCACGCATCGAGCGCGGGGGGGAGCTCCGGACGAAGAGTGCTGGGCAGCGGGAATACGCCACCGTGCACGGCCACCGAGAGTGAGCCAATTGTTTCGCCCGTGAAGGGAACTCGACCCGTGAGCGCGAAGTACGCAACCACCGCGAGCGACCAGAGGTCCGAACGAAGATCGACGCTTCTTGCGCTGAGCAATTGCTCGGGGCTCATGTAGAGCGGCGTGCCCATCATCGAGCCCGTTGTCGTGGCTCCCGCCATCGCGTTGCCTTGATCGATCTTGGCCACGCCGAAGTCGAGCAGCTTGACGAAGGTCTCACCGTCGATGTTGCACATGAAGATGTTGTCCGGCTTGATGTCGCGATGGACGATGCCGAGCGTATGCGCACGAGCGAGCGCTTTCGCGGCGTGCGTGACGACGCGAACCACGTCCGCGATCGGCAACGGACCTAGCCGTTTGACCGCGTGCTTCAAGTCCTCGCCTTCGAGGTACTCCATCACGATGTACGGAACGCCGTCGTCTGCGGTGACGCCGTGATCGAATACCTGCGCGACGTGCGGATGCTTGATCTGCGCTGCTGCTTTCGCTTCCGTGCGAAAGCGTTGCATCAACGTTTCGTCGTCGATGTTCGCGATCGCCATGAACTTGATCGCGACCTGCGAACCGAGCGTGAGATGGTCGGCAAGCCAAACACTACCCATTCCTCCTTTACCCAGGAGGCGCGTGAGTCGCAGCGTCGGCGTGACTTGCTGACCAGCCTTCATCCAGTCGTCCCTTTGCACGCGATGAGCCGCTCACTGTGCGTACAAAGCAAGTGGCGCAGAGCAATGCTTGGGCTGAGCCTACATGACTTTCAGGTGGATCCGTAGCTTCCTGTTTATCGAGCAATGAATCCACGACACGCTCTCATGCACGGGAAGGATTGTTGATTTCCATGGATGAAATCTTTTCGATCATCGGAGAAGTCGGGGCTCGGATCGTTACCGTTAACCATGAGCCATCGGGCTTGCGCGCATTCATCGCGATCGATGACTCGACGCTCGGCCCTGCTGCCGGAGGCGTTCGCACGATGCGTTATGCGTCGGCAAAAGACGCTCTGGTCGACGCTCTACGTTTGGCGCGAGCGATGACGTTGAAGTGCTCGATCGCAGGTCTCGATGCGGGAGGCGGCAAAGCTGTCGTTCTCGTGCACGATGGGCTGCGTCGAGATGCCGCGTTCAAACGACTCGGTGAAGTGATCGAAGAACTAGGAGGACTGTTTCGAACCGCTGGTGATCTCGGAACGACGGCGGCCGATTTGCAGATCATGGCGAGCTGTTGTCGTTACGTGCATACGGACGAGAAGAACCTCGCGGCGGCGGTGGCTCGAGGTCTCGTGCGCTGCATCGAGGCATGTGCAGCAGTTCGTGGTGTTTCGTCGTCAGGGCTTTCCGTGGCCGTGCAAGGAGCGGGAAGCATTGGAGCAAGCGCTGCTCGAGCGATGTCGGCTGCTGGAATGCAAGTCGTGATCGCGGATGTGGATGAAGAGCGTGCGCGTCGAGTGGCAGAAGAGATCCCAGGTGCGCGTGTCGTGAGTCCCGATCGCGTGCTGTTCGAATCTGTCGATGTCGTTGCGCCTTGTGCGACCGGTGGAGTGATCTCCGACGACGTTGTTCGCGCGATGCGTGGATGGGCCGTATGCGGAGGAGCCAACAACGCGCTTGCTTCGCGTGATGTCGCCAGAAGCCTTGCTGCTCGAGGCATCTTGCATGTCCCGGATGCCATCGCGTCGGCGGGAGCCGTCATCGACGGTATCGGTAGGTCCGTGATGAAGCTCGACGATCCGACCCCGCTCATCGATCGACTTGGCGATACGGCGCGCGAAGTGCTCGAAGAGGCGGCCATGATGCGCACGACGCCGATCGAAGTGACCGAAGCTCGTGCGATGCGCCGCATTCATCAAACGCGAAATGTTACGAGAGCATAAGATGTTGCCTTGAACGTCAGACGTCCTCGACGTTGCTCTCTGCAGCCTGCGCAGTGGATGCGCAGTTGACCGCGGAGCATGCGCCGCATGTGGAGTTTACGCCGCAGGGCCGCGTACGAGTTAACGCACTGCCGAGTGCGTTAACTGGCGAAATAAGCACCGCGAAAAGCTTCAATCTGCGAACATGCATTTGCGCACGCCGCGTCATTTTTTCAGGACAACCACGATGGATTCGTTTGTCCTGCCGCGGTACGCAGTTTGCCCACGGACTCCGAGATGCCACCTCGTTCACCCGCCTTCACGCTTCTGTCCTTCGCCCCCCTCGCGATATTCGGCATCTTCTGTACTGGATGCGAGCTGTTCGACTCCTTCTTCGACGACAGTGTGACCCTCGCGGACTTCGCTCCTGCGCGGGCGAAGGTGAGTGTCGAGCTTGCTGAATTTTCCAGAGCGCAAATCGCGATCGAAGCGAAAGACGGGTCATGCCCGACCATCCGTGAGGACGTCGAAGCACGCGTTAATGACAAGCCCATGGACATGTTCATGCGCGGCGGGCAAAAGCCGACTTCGAGCAAAGAGTGGATCTGCGGCAGTCCGACGTTTCGTCGCAACGTGTCCGAGAGCGATCTAGGCGGCGCATCGACCCGCTTCGATGTCGGAGACGAGACAGGCGATCTCACGGTCGAGGCGACTGGATTGTTACTAGCTCGTACGATCACGCCGACCGTGAAAGACGTTCCGATCGAGGCTGGTGTGGAGACGTCGTTCGAGTGGTCTGTCGCGACGGACGAGATCGACGAGACGCTGCTCGACATCGACTTCGTGTACGACGACGAGACGCTGTCGCTGTCGGGGGATGTGTCGAAACGTATCGAAGGGTCGTTCTTGTTCGTGAAGTTGCCAGCGAACTCGCCTGCGGGCACGGGCAAGCTGCAGCTCGATGTGACGGCGAAGGTGCCGGTCAAGACGTGTACGGGCGTGCCAGCGTGTGAAGCAAGCGTTCACGCGCTGGCGGAAGTGGCGATCGATGTGGCGGTATCGCCTGTGCCTTGATGGTGGTGGGTCAGTTATTCATGAGCGCACGCAAGCGTGGGAACGCGGCGTGAATGTCATCCATCGACACCGCACCGATGCTCAGTCGGAACCATCCGGTGTCCTCGCGTAGACCGAAAGCTTGGAAGGGCACGACGGCCAGACCCGCTTCTTCGAGCAGCAGTTTGCGAATCTCTTCGTTCGTACGAATCGTACGACCTCGAATGGTTTTCCCGATCCAGTCGAACTTGACGGACAGGTAGATTGCGCCTTGCGGAGCGATCGCATCCACCGCGAGCCCGTCGCGCTTCATCGCGGAGAAGCCTGCGTAGAGCCCATCGAGACGTTCTTTCACCTTGGCTTTCGACGCTGACAAGAACGCGTGCATCGTTTCGGGCGCATCGAGCAACATGGCCGTCGCCACTTGTTCGGGCTTCGGCGCCCACGCGCCTACGTGACCCAAGATATCGGCCATGCGCTTTCGAACAGCCGGCGGCATGAAACCCCAACCAACGCGCAAGCCGGTGGCACAGAACGACTTCGACAAGGCATCCAGAAGCAGTGTGTAGGGGGCGACTTCAGGCACGAGCGATACGGGCGTGACGTGCTTCGCTTCGCCATGAGTCAGCATCCAATAGACTTGGTCGTACACGAGGTACACGGGGCGGCTGCCTTCGGAAACGCGCCGATTGTTTTCCTCGACGACCAGTTCGGCAATGCGCGCGAGTTCGTCTTTGTCGATCACCGTTCCTGTAGGATTGAGCGGCGAGTTGATGAGCAAGAGCCGTGCAGAGCGAATGTGCGGTCGGAAATGGTCTGCGGTCGGAAAGAAGTTTGTCTCGGCAGACACGGGCAGCTCGACAGCTTTCGCACCGGACAAATAGGCGTAGTGGTTGTTGTTCCACGACGGCACCGGGAAAACCGCGACATCACCAGGATCGATCAACGTGCGGTAAGCGCCGTACAGCAGAGGCCTGGCACCACCGGCGACGAGCACCGATTCGATCGGGTACTTGATGCCTAGTTCGCGTTCGTAAAATCGAACCAGCGCTTCGCGAAGGACGAGCACGCCATCGGAGGGCGGGTAGTTCGTGTGGCCTTCGGCGAGAGCGGCTTTGGTTCCGTCGCACAGTTCAGCGGGGATCGGGAAGTAGGCCGGATCGAAGTCGCCGACGGTGAGGTTGCAGATTTGGGCGCCTTTGGCTTTGAGCTGTCTGATTTCACTGGCGATTTTCAGGATTTCGGAGCCGATGACGCCGCGAGCAAGGGTGGAAAGGCCGGCGTCGCCGACCTCGAGCGAGGGAAATTCAAAGGCTGTGGCCATGTGGGGTGGCGAGTCTAGCGAAAGATGCGCCTCTCGGGGAGCCGCTTCAACGAATCGACATTGTGGGCATTCATCGTTTGTCAGGGCCAATAGGCCTGCTTCCGTTCAGCCTTCTGCGGGAGGGCTCGGAACGGGATAATCCGGTGGCGGATTCGGAATGGGATATGCGGGGGGCGGATTGGGAACGGCGTACGCTGCAGGCGGCTCTGGAACCGGGTATTCGGCGGGCGGATTGGGAACGGGATAATCCGGCAGCGCATTCGGAACGGGATAATCGGCGGGCGGATTGGGAACCGCGTACGTTTCCGGAGGAATGGGGGCCGCAGGACGTTTCTCTTCTGCTTCTGCGGCGGGTGCAGGCGTTTCCGCTGCGGGAGTGCTGGACGGTTTTTCCGCGGCGCTTGCAGGCTCTTTCAAAGGCGGCACGCCCACGCTCGGGATGTTGGCCATCGGCGGCACGACGACCTCGGGCAGTGGAGGCGTGGGTGGCAGTGCCGCTGCGGGCATGTTGGTGGATGTCTCGTGGGGTTTGTCCGCGGAGGTGTTCGTCGTGCTCTCGTCACTCATGGTTACGTTATGGAATCTGCCACGAGCCGAACGGATGTGCGCGCGACATTTCTAGGTTTGTTCGAATCGTCGATGCGTTTGGCAGTGGGTTGCGCAGTGCATCCAGACGTGTGGATCTTGCGCCGTCGGCTGTTTGGTAGGGCTAGACGAAAGCGCTTGATTCCGAATGTCGATTGTGCATGGGAAAAAATTCGGTCTATGTTTGCCGAGTATGGAAAGCATAAGGCCGCCGGCGGTAGCCGGGATGTTTTACTCTGCAGACCCAGCGCAACTTGCTCACGAAGTCTTCACGATGCTCATGATGTCGACGGCATCGGAGCCTGGTCAGCCGAAGGCGCTCATTGTGCCGCATGCGGGATATATGTATTCGGGGCCAACGGCTGCGGCGGGATATGCGGCATTGCGTCAGATGCCTCGCAAGCGAGTGGTGCTTTTGGGGCCTGCGCATCGAGTGCGAGTGAAGGGTTTGGTGATGCCCGAAGCCGATGTATTCGAAACGCCGCTTGGACGAGTGCAAGTGGATCACGAAGCGACAGTGGATTTGGGGTTGTCGCTCAATGCAGAGGCTCACGCGCGCGAGCACAGTCTCGAGGTGCAATTGCCATTTTTGCAAACGTTGCTGCGAAATTTCGAGCTGGTGCCCATTGTCGTCGGAGATTCTTCGCCGGAGGAAGTGGCCGATGTTTTGGAGAAGCTTTGGGGAGGCCCGGAGACGTTGATTCTGGTAAGCTCGGATCTTTCCCATTACCATTCCTATCCGAAGGCGCGTTCGATCGATTCCAAGACAGCGGACAAGATCGTGAGCCTGAAGGGACCATTGGGATACCAAGAAGCGTGCGGCGCGATGCCAATCAATGGTTTATTGCTGGTGGCGCAGCGAAAGGGCCTCGTGCCCAAGCTGCTCGATTTGCGCAATTCAGGGGATACCGCGGGCAAAAAGAACGAAGTCGTGGGTTACGGTGCATTTGCTTTTTACGAGGATCCCAGCCGTGCAGCAAAAGCTTGATGTCGATGGAGCGCGCCTGTTATGTTTGGCCCGGGAAAGCATAGCGCAGCATTTGGGGGGACCATTGGTATCAAATACTCGAATATCGGCTTGACGAAAGGGGCCATTGCCGATCGTGCGGAGGCGGCATATCGGGCAGGTTTGGTGCGTGCCAAGGCCAGTTTGGCCGACGCCGAATGCCGGTCATGATCGAAGCTTGACGAGCATTTATGCCTGTGCGTGTCATGATGGGCGCATGAGCAACATGATCAAGTCGCGCAGTCAGGTCGTCGAGGAGTCGAGGAAGAAGGCGCTCAAGGCGGGTGTCGTGGCGGCTGGCTGCGTCGTGCTGGCGGTGGCGAATTTGCCGATTCTAGCCACGGTGGCAGCGGTTCCGGCGGCTGTGTTTGGTTGGCAGTGGTGGAAACATCGCGCGCAGAACGGCATTCGCTTCTAGCGTTTAGCGCTTGTCCGCCGGTCGGTCTCGGCGTTATGCTGCGCGCGCATGGCTCGTTCATCCCTCATCGCCGCGTCCGCTCTACTGCTGTTTTCGGGGGCGTTCGTCGCTGCTTCTGGCTGTCATCTCGTGGCTGGAATCGAAGAGAAAACGCCGATAGTTGGGGTAGGCGGCGGCGCTTCCACCGGCGGAGGAATGGCGGGCTCCGGGGGAGGCGTTGGTGGAATGGGTGGGGACGTTGGTGGAACCTGGGTAGGGGGCGGTCCGGGGTTGCTTTGTGGTCCTGGACCGCAATTGCAGTCGGCTTGCATGAACCAGAACTGCGATGCGCCAAACTGGACCTTGTGTCACTGCGGACGATGCAATCGCGATTGCGGTGCACCCGACTTGGCTTGCGTAATCGACGACAATGAGCCGACGTGCAAACCCCGCATTGCGGTATCCGTCAATGGCTTCGTTTTTCGTGCGGTTACGAATGGCGACGCGATATTGTTCCCGAACTACATTGAAGCCCCCGAGACGATGACGGAATCGCAGATTTTGAAAATCGGTCTGGACGACACTGCGGCCACGATCCCGACGACGGTTTTTAAGACAGTTGGGCGAATCAACGTCATGGCGGCCGATTGCGAGCGCGTATATTTTGCGATTGAGCCGGAAAGCATGGTGCCCGGCAAGCTTCGGTTCTACGACTTCGGGTCTGGCGCGGACGCCGATGTGGTGACCGCCGACGAATACACAGTGCAAGACATGGTCGTCGATGCGGATCGGTTGTATTGGACCACAGCCGAGGGAGTGTCCGGAGACAAGGTCAAGGCGTGGCATAAAAATACGCAGCAGGTCGAGGTCATTGCCGAAACGCCCAATTTGCCGACTGCTCTTGCGTTGGCAGATGGATACCTTTATTGGGCCGAGCGAGGCGACGCATTGATAAAGAGGGCCAAGATTCCGGTGCAAGGTGGAGTTTGGCAAAGCACAACCATCGTCGACGGGGCTGGTGATGTAGGATCATTGATCGTCGATGATGTCTACGTGTATTGGGTGGATGGTCCTGTCGGAGCTCAACATTACATCAAGCGTGCTCCGCGCGACAAGTTGACGAATGGGGGGACAGTATTCGTGACGGCGGCAGCGGACACCCCGATTGTTGGTTCTCTCGTCGTTGATCAAGATTACTTATATTACACAAGCGGTGTCGCTGGTGCTGGTCAAGTATACCGAGCGGCGCGCGGATCAGGAGCGGTTTCCACGCTCGTTGGAAAGAGCCTCGTCGATATCGATTTCGATGCTCAATGGCTCAGCATGGATAACACACGCGTTTATATAGCGTCGCCGTCCGCGGGCGGTCTGAATCACGTTCTGTGGGTAAGCAAATGACCGCACCGACCGAAGCGATGCCCGGCATTCGCGAAGGCGACATCATTGGCGGCAAATACCGCGTCGAGCGAGTCATTGGCCAAGGTGGCATGGGAACGGTCGTGCGAGCGCGGCATACGCTGCTCGAACAACACGTCGCCATCAAAGTACTCGCAACCGAGCTGGCTTCCGATCCCCAATATGCGACGCGATTCCTTCGTGAAGCGCAAACTGCGGTGTCCATCAAAGGTGAGCATGTCGTTCGGGTGCTCGATGTGGGCACGCAAGAAGACGGCGCGCCCTATATGGTCATGGAGTACCTCGAGGGCAAAGACCTCGGGGCAATCGTCGACGAGTCCGGCCCGATGCTGATTGTTGATTCTGTCGATTACGTTTTGCAGGCGTGTGAAGCGCTCGCCGAAGCGCACGTCGCCGGGCTCACGCATCGCGACATCAAACCCTCCAATCTGTTTTTGGCTCGACGCTCGGATGGCTCGCCCCTCGTCAAATTGCTCGATTTCGGCATTGCGAAGCCGTCGTCGACGACCGACAATCGATTGACCACCACCGGCACGTCCATGGGCTCACCGAGCTACATGTCGCCCGAGCAGGTGCGTAATGCGAAGACTGTCGATAGCCGTTCGGACATCTGGTCGCTTGGAGCGACGTTGCACGAAATGATCACGGGTTTGCCGCCGTTTGTCGCGGATACCTTTCCAGCATTGTGTGCGGCAATCATTGCTGATTCTCCGACCCCGTTGTGCCAAGCCAAACCGGAAGCCCCTGCTGAGCTCGAGAGTATCATTGCGAAGTGTCTCGAGAAAAAGCCTGACGATCGGTATGCCGACGTTGGAGCGCTTGCTCGCGCGCTTGCTCCGTTCGGCGGGGAGCCCGCTCGCATTTCGGTTGAGCGCATTACCAAGATTATTACTCCGGGTGCAATACCGGCATTGCCCGCGCCTCCGCCCCGCGCAATGCCTCGCGAGATGCCTCGCGAGATGCCTCGCGAGATGCCTCGCGAGATGATTGCCTCGGGCCCGGCAAACAATCCGGCGGCAGCTTTTGCGGCAACCGCTGTTTCGACGAGCGTATCCGTTCCTGCGGCCGAGCAGCCGAAACGTCGATCTCCGGCTGTATTCGCCATAGCGGGAATCGTAGCGCTTTTGGCCATCGGCGGGGTTTTCTTGACCTTACAGGACAAACCAGCGGAAACCAAGAAATCTGCCATCGGCTCCTCGCCACGCAAAGATTCGGTCGTCAAGTCATCATCGACGCCAGGGTCAACTGCCGAGCCGGTCATTATTCCGGCCGGCGTGGCAAGTGTTTTGGCTCCGGTGGTCGCTTCGGCCGCGCCGGTGGCTTCGAGCACTGCGACGGTTCCAGCTTCCTCTACTGCAATCATTCCGACCGCTACTTCGGCACGGCCTGTTTCCAAAACTGGACCGACGTCGACCAAGAAAACAACCACGTATGATCCGTTTGCCGACCAGCATTGAGTGGCCGCGTTTCGCGCGTCAGGTGTCGATTTCGCTCGCTTGTGTCGTGACGTTTGTCTCGGTGCACGCATGGGCCGATCCGACGCCTGCCGAGCGTAACCTTGCGTCAGCGCTTTTCGATCAAGGGCGAACGCTGATGGCGGAAGGCAAAGTCGATGAAGCGTGCGTCAAGTTGGCCGAAAGCCAGCGGCTCGATCCTGGTGGTGGAACGCTTTTGAACGTGGCTTTGTGTCATGTGCGTCAAGGCAAATATGCGACTGCATTGACGGAATTTCGCGACGCGCGCACCATGGCCAGGAAAGACGGACGTGCGGACCGGGAAGCCGCTGCCAACGCGGAAATCGAAAAGCTCGAGCCGCTTTTGTCGAAAATATCGGTGATCGTGCCCGAGGACGCGAAAATCCCTGGATTGGTCATCGACATCGATGGGCTGCCTTTGCCGGAAGTTGCATGGAGTACACCATTTGCTGTCGATCCTGGCACGCGAGTGGTAACGGCTAAAGCGCCGGGATATCGTGAATGGCGCAGCGTTGTTGAAATCGGCAAAACGGGTGGTACGGCCGATGTGAACCTTCCCAAATTGGAGAAAGACACGTCAAAGCCGTCGCCCACGGGATCGTCGATATCGACACCCGCGATGAATACGCCAACTGGGCCGGACGCACCTGTTGAAGCCCCGAAGAGTGCAATGCGCTCGGCAGGGTTCGTCGTGGGAGGTGTCGGGCTCGCTTTCTTGGCCGCGGGCGCAATCACTGGCGGATTGGCCATTCAAAAAAACGGGGCCGCGGATGCGATATGCCCGACAAACGAGTGCAATGATGCAGGCGCGATTGATTTGAGCCACGATGCCCTGACGTTCGCGCACGTGTCGACCGCCACGTTTGGTATTGGAATTGCGGGATTGGTGGCGGGTACCGTAATGGTCGTGGCCGCGCCGAAAAAAGGCCCGGCGAAAATGTCGTTATCGGTGGGTCCTCAATTCGTTTCAGTTACGGGTAGATTTTGAGGACCTTGTGAGCACGGAAAAAAGCAAAGAGGATCGTTCGGTATCGAAAGAAGAAGGCACGACGCCATCTCTGTCGGCGCCGACGACGCTTGCTTCGCCGCCGTTGCGTATTCGGTCGCTGACGCCGAGGCCGCCGGCGACCCTTTTGCGCTCGGATCACAATGCAGCCGCGCATGGTTATGATGGACCGCCGCCTTCGGGCACGGGTCCACAAGCTGCCGCGACTCCGCTACTTTTCGTGTGTGACGAGTGCTGGTGGACATTCTCGGACGGCTCTCAGCTCAGTTGTGCCTGTGAACGCCCGCGTCCGGCAGAAGGATGGCCGGCGATGCCATATTTGCTTCGTGGGCGATATCTTTTCGTCGAATTGCTCGGACGCGGTGGAATGGGCGCGGTTTTTCGCGCCTACGATCAAGCCTCGAAAGACAGGCCGTGGGTGGCGGTCAAGGTCATTCGCAAAGCTACACCGGAACTAGAAAGTACGCTCACGGAAATGTTTCGCCGCGAAGTTGCAGCGGCGCAAATGCTTGCTCAGCACAAACAGTTTTTCGTGGACGTGCTCGGGTTCGACGATGTAAAACCCCCCTATCTGGCGCTCGAATACGTTCCTTGGCAAACACTCGAGGAGCTTGTTGCTTCTTTGCCCCCTATCGAGCGGCGTCTTCCTTCGGCGCAGGTAGCTCGTATTGGTATCGCTATTTTGCGCGGGCTGGCGAAGGTGCATTTTCATCGCATTGTGCATCGCGACTTGAAACCGGCCAATATTTTCGTTCGTTATGTGCCCGATCGCGAGGGATACGATGTAAAAATCACCGACCTCGGGCTTTGGGCTTTCGATCAAGTGCAGGGAGAATCCGATTCTTTATCGCTCGTAGGAACGCCCGGTACGGCGGGCACGCCGCTTTACATGAGTCCTGAGCAATCCACGGGCGAGCCGGTCAGTGCAGCTTCCGATTTGCATGCCGTCGGCTCGGTCTTGTGGCAGCTCGCTACGGGTGACGTTCCATTTCCTGTGCCGAAAGATGTGTCGCTGCACGAAATGATCGAGCAGCGGGCGCGGAATTTACGTCAGCCTCCGGAAAGGCCGCCGTACATGCCGGAGGGGCTTTTTCGAGTGCTCGCAAAGGCTTTGGCGTTCAAACGTGAATCCAGATGGACGTCGGCGAATGAAATGCGCAAGGCGCTCGACGGGTTTGTCCAGCAATATCAACTCGAGCGTATGCGTGATCTGGAGGGGGCGCTCGAGCGTATCGACGATCTTTTGGCGCGCGTGACGAGTTTGCGCGTCAAAATGACCCCCATTCGCGAAGTGCTCGAGCGTCTTGCGCTGCTCGGAGCTGTTTTGCGTGAGGCCCGCGAGCAACGTGGCGAGGCGGAGCCTGGGGTTTTGCGATCCATTGCGAAAAATACCGAGGTGCAGCTCGAGGAAATCAATCGGGAGCTAGGTGCGCTCGCCGAATGGCTGCGCGTGATTGGTCATAAAAAACAAACGAGCCTCATTCCGCCTCCGCGCGATAGTCGGCCACGGCAGATGACGCAGGACGAATCCGAGGCCGAGCGTGGCGATCGACAGACGCGTTATCCACCAGCCCCGTCCAAGCGTTCTCGCACGAAAGACTACCAGGTGCAGATCTTATGGGCCGTGGCGGTCATTCTCGTGGCGATTGTCATTGGCCTGTTCGTGTGGCGCTCTCGCGGTTGATCTATAATCGTTCGCGTGTTGGAGGTGTACAATGGGCAAACAGCGTTCGAATTGGCTCTCGGCGGTTGTTCTTTGCACGGGGTTCGTCGTCGCCTTCGGGCCCGGATGCGCAGCGGGCGGCGGACCTGGCTTTGGGGAGGTGCCGGTCGACGAGGACGGATGGAGCAATGGCGGTGGGGGCGGCACGGGCGGATCGGGCGGATCTTCGTCGAGTTCATCGAGCAGCAGTTCGAGCAGTGGGGCTGGCGGCAATGGCGCTGCCGAATTGTGTAATGGCATAGATGACGATAAAAATGGATTCATCGACGACAACGCCACCGATGCCGGGGGCACGTGCAATACCGGAGGCGTTGGCGTTTGTGGCGTAGGCGAAGTCGTGTGCGATAAAGGTTCGCTTTTGTGTGCCGAGACAAACGTGCCGGTGGTCGAGGTATGCGACAATCTCGACAACGATTGCGACGGCGTGATTGACAACGGCAATCCAGGCGGTGGGGATTCGTGTGTGACCGGTCAGTTGGGGCCGTGCGGCGTCGGCATCATTAGTTGCGTCAATGGAACATTTCAATGTGTGGCGCAGGTAATGCCGGGGCCGGAAGTATGTGGCGACATCATCGACAATGATTGCGATGGAGTTCCCGACGACGGTTGTCCAGGTGCCCCGTGCTCGCATAGCCCGTGTGCGTCAGGGGCGCCGCTCGCGAAGGATTGCAGTCCTTGCGTCACCGTCATCTGCAATATTGACAGTTTTTGCTGCACTACGCAGTGGGACGTGACTTGTCAGGTCAAGGGATTCGACTATTGCGGTTGCTGAGTCGTCATGGCGGCGGGAGCATACACGTGCCGGCCATGTCGTAACATTCGCTGTTCACGCAGAAGCCATTGCAATCGGCATCTGCAGAGCATGCTTTGCGGCCGCAGGCGCCTTGGGTACAGGCGAAATTGACCAAACAATCGGTATCTGCGGCGCAAGGATCGGGCAAACAGCGATTTTCTGGCGAACAATATTCCCAGCTATCGCATTCGCCATCCGACGTACACCCGGGCACGCATTCTTTCGCGTCTGTGCACCCGCAATGAGGCCTTTCGCAAATCGTTCCTGGGGTTTGCATGGCGCATTCAGTATCGGTCGCGCACGTCACGGGCGGCTCGAAACAAATGCCGCAAGGTAATTTAGCGCCCGGGGACAAACAGATTCCGAAGTTCGGCTCGGTGCAATCGGCCGAGGTTCGGCATTCCCCTGGGCTCAGCATTCCACCGCTGCTCGAGGACATGCTGCCTCCGGACCCGCTGGTTGCGGTTGTGCCGCCTCCGCCACTGCCTCCATTTCCGCCACCACCGCTGCCACTACCTCCGCTACCTCCGCCTCCGCTGTTTCCGCCGCCTTTGTTGTCTTCGCATCCAGTAACGGCAAGGAGTGCCACTGCCGCGACGGTAAGGGTCCAGATCCATTGTTTCATCGCAATTCTCTTTCTTCGGCGGAAATTCATGCCGCCGTATACACGGGCGGTACATCGCACGAATCGCGCCGGGGTAAAATGGTGATGATAACGTTTCAAGTATTTCCCCAGGACTGCTAGCGTCGGTCCAGGAGAAAGAGGGCACCGATGGCAAGCAACGAGCGGAGTCACTGGGCGTGGGGTTTTCGTGATCGGTTTCCCGATGATGACATGCGTGACGCATTGGCGGCACAAGTTGGCGCTCTTCTTGGTCGTGAATTCACCCGCAAGCCCATTCCGTCCATTGACGATGCGCGCTTGCCCGAGCCGCGTATCTCGCCCCCCGCAGCATTTGCTGAATTCTCATCGAGCGACCGGCAGGATCGCATTCTACATACCTATGGGAAAGCTTATCCCGATTTAGTGCGCGCATTCAATGGCGATTTTTCGATGGCTCCGGATTGGGTTGCTCATCCACGTTCGGAAGACGAGATCATTGCAGTGCTCGCCCACTGCGCGGCCGAAGGCATTGCGGTCATTCCGTACGGCGGTGGAACGAGCGTCGTCGGAGGCGTGGAAGCGGCCGTGGGCGCGGGGTATCGCGGAGCCGTGTCGCTCGACCTGCGCAAGCTCGACCGAGTGCTCGAAGTCGATCCCGTGTCGCGTCTCGTGCGCGTGCAAGCGGGTGCGACAGGACCGGTCCTCGAAGAACAGCTTGCTCCGCACGGATTTTCATTGCGGCATTTTCCGCAGAGCTTTGAGTTCTCGACTGTCGGGGGCTGGATTGCCACGCGTGCGGGTGGTCATTTCGCGACGCTGTATACCCATATCGACGACCTCGTCTGCTCGATTCGCACCGTGACACCGGCGGGCGTTTGGCAGAGCAGAAGATTGCCTGCGTCTGGTGCGGGACCGAATCCAGATCGCTTCATTTTGGGCTCGGAAGGCATTTTGGGGGTCATTACCGAGAGTTGGTTACGCGTGCAAGTACGACCTCGGTATCGGGCATCCGCGAGCGTGACGTTTGCCAAATATGATGACGGCGTCAGAGCGTGCCGACACCTGAGCCAAGCGGGCCTTTATCCTGCGAATTGTCGATTGCTCGACCATACCGATGCAATGCTCGGGGGCGTATTCGTCGATGGCGAAGCCGTGCTGCTCGTTGCATTCGAATCCGGTGATCATCCGCTCGGTGCGTGGATCGAGCGTGCATTGGCCATTCTCACGCCGGAGGGCGGAGTGGTTACGGATGGCCCCATTCTACGTGAAGACGTCGGATCGGCTGCTGCCGCTGCTGCGACGTACAAGCAATCTTTTTTGCGCGCGCCTTATATGCAGAGTGCGCTCGTTTCCTTGGGCGTCGTTGCGGACACTTTTGAAACGGCGTGCACGTGGGATCGTTTTGAATCCTTCGACGCTGCCGTACGGGGCGAAGTTCTGCAAACAATGCAGAATGTTTGCGGCGGAGGTGTGATTGGGCGACGTTTTACGCATGTGTATCCGGACGGTCCGGCGCCCTATTACACGTTCCTTGCTCCCGCCAAGCAAGGTGACGAGCTCAGTCAATGGAAAGCCATCAAAGAGGCTGCGAGTCGCACGATCATCGCTCACGGGGGGACCATTACTCATCATCACGCAGTTGGTCGCACGCATCGCCCCTACTATCACGCCGAGCGGTCTGATGTTTTTGCTTCGGCACTTTCGGCGGCCAAACGAGCGGTGGACCCTCGAGGAATCATGAATCCGGGCGTGCTTTTGGACCCGGGCACACACGAATAGATTATCGTTTGGCACGGCAATTCTAATAAATGGCGCGTCGGACGGAGCGCACCAATTCGTCATCATTTGCTCGCCGTTAGCGATTCGAATGCTACACATCCCTCTCATGGGGGACACGATGCATTTTCGTCCGAACGCAGAATCTCGATCGCGTATGGTCGTGCGGGGCATTCTGGCGATGCTGGCGCTGCCAGCCTGCCTCTTGCATTCCGCGGACGTGCACGCGATGGAACCTTGGCAAATCCCGACTGAAACCTTTTCACCCGCAGACCAAAACCCCGAAGAAGTGATTGAAGGGGGCGTGGTG
>CAZETM010000067.1:0-2040 GCA_964514885.1 uncultured Polyangium sp.
CTCGACGTTGTGCACGGCTTTCTGCACGCCTTTGCCTAGGTAACGCTTCTTGTCCCCGTCACGCAGCTCGACGGCTTCGTACATCCCCGTCGAAGCGCCGCTCGGAACAGCCGCGCGACCGTGGCCCTCCGACGTGAACACTTCCACTTCCACCGTCGGGTTGCCCCGCGAGTCGAGGATTTCGCGCGCAATGACGCTTTCGATTTCCGACATGACAACTGCTCCTTCGCCTTGATTCAGGCCTGTTAGGTCCGTTTTGCCGGCCGCAGCATAGCCTCTCGATGCCGCCAAGGAGATCCCTTTCTCCTTTCCTCACGACTCCGCTATGCTCCGCCGACAGCGTGGAACAGTCGATCGGTGTCTACGGCGAAGAGGTGCTCCTTTGGATCTGTGCGGTGCGACAATCGCCGCGCCGTCCTTCTCCAGAGCAGTTGCTGCACCAAGCAAATCAGATGCTGAACGAGCTGAAGAGCTCGAAGGCTTCGGAGGCACTTCCTGTCGTTGCTGCCGACGACGGTCAGTTCGCAATCGCGGCTCTCATCGACGAGATTGCGATGGGTTTTCCCGATGCCCGCCCGCTCTGGACACAGTATTCGCTGCAAGCCACGCGTTGGCACACGACCAATGCTGGCGTCGAGTTCTACCAACGACTCGATCGCGTCAAGCAAGGTCCGCGTAATGTTCTCGCGACGTATTACGTCGTGCTTGGCCTGGGCTTCTTGGGTCGTTTCGGTTTGCCCGGGGCCGTCGGCTACGGCGCGACGCAAATTCGTATCGACATCGCCCGTATTCTCGGTGTCGATCCCGATCGCGATTGGCATGCCGGAGCGCTTCGTCCCGTCCGTGAAGAAGCCGTCACGCCCATCAAGCTGCAAGTGCCCTGGTATCGATCGCTGTGGATGGGTCGAGGCATCGCGACACTGATGACGCTCTTCGGACTCGCTCTGCTCATTTCGGCGCTCATGCGAGGTGCCAAATGAGCAACTACGTCGGACCGCTCACGGCGGAAATCAATGCAATGCTCGCGGCGGTTGGGCATAAGCATCCCGACAAGAAACCGCCCTATCAGGTTCCGGTGTATTTGGTCGTGGGTGATCCGGGATCGGGTCGCTCGACGGCGATAAGATCGCAAATGGTGACGTGGTCTTCGGGCGACGGGCCATTACCCCATGCATCGACGACGCCATTTTGCACGTATTGGATGGCGGACGAGGCGGTATTCATCGAGCCGGAAACGCAATTGATGGGTCCGCGGCGTGATCCCGCGATGCTGAAGGAGCTTTGCGACGAGCTGATTCGTAAACGTCCTCGCGAGCCGCTCGATGGTATTTTGCTGGTGCTCAATGCGACCGTATTTGCCGATGCCGACGAAGCGGGCGTGCAGGCGTACGCGAAGATGATGCGCGAGATATTGGTCGAAGTGGGCGCTCATTTGGGCGTTGACGTTCCCACGTACGTCTTATTGACTCGTTTCGATACTATTTGGGGTTTCGCGGACGTATTTCAATGGACGCGCGAGCGTATGAAGGAAGATCCTTGGGGTTTTACGCTCCGGCAGGACACCTTGCCGACCGAAGCAATGCCCAGGATCAAAGAAGAGCTGGATGGGCTTGGGGCGCGTTTCGAGATGTTTTGCTTTGCCAAACTATCGGGCGAAGAGCCGGTCGAAACTCGAATTAGGGCGTATCAGCATTTGGTTGAAGTGCGCGAGTTCCTGGAACGATTGCGGGTTTTATTCGGCGTGCTGGCGATGCAGAATTCGTTCGAGCGAGTTCCTTGGTTTCGCGCGATGGCGATTGGCAGTGCGTATCCGGGCGTTGGCGATCGGCAACGAGCGGGTGTGCAGAAGTTCCAGGCCATGGGACTTTATCCTCCGGCCATGCCTCAAGGAATGCGGCCTGGAGGCCTCCCGATTCATGCGCTCGTGAAGACGGTGGTATTACCGGAAAAAGAGCTGGTGCCATTGCGAGTGCGTTGGCGGGACGATATGGTGCTGTTGGTGATTGCGGGTTTGGCTGCGCTCGTGTGGGTCGTGGCGAT